>CAIOYO010000126.1 GCA_903862595.1 uncultured Opitutaceae bacterium
CGGGTGAACTTTCCCGAGCAGACTCGCAGGAAGGCGATGCGGTCACGGTGCTTCGGATCCATGTTCGCTTGGATCTTGAAAACGAAGCCGGAGAATTTCGGGTGCGTCACCGGCACCACGTCCGTCGACGAAGGCGGAGCCGCTTCCGCTTTCGGGGTCGAGGAGGCCGCGAGGGCGGCGCCGGGCACGGAGACCCGGCGCGGAGCCGGGGGCACTGAATGCTCGAGGAATCCGTCGAGCAGCAGCTGGATGCCGAAGTTGTTCACGGCGCTGCCGAAGTAGACCGGCGTCTGCTTTCCTGCGCGGACCGCAGCGAGGTCAAAGGGGTGCCCGGCACCGTCCAGCATCTCCAGCTGTTCGGTGACTTCGGCGTAGGTGTAGTCGTCGAGTCGGGAGCGGACCGCGGGATCTTCCAGGGACGTGACGTTCACCGGAGCCTGGTAAGATCCGCCCGGGACGCGCTCGAACAAGTGCACCTGACGCGACCGCCGGTCGAACACGCCGCGGAAGGAAGGACCATTGCCCAGCGGCCAGATCAGTGGCGTCGCCTGAATGCCCAGAACGCTCTCCAGCTCATCCAGCAACGCGATCGGGTTCAGCGTCGGCCGGTCGCACTTGTTCATGAACGTGAAGATCGGAACCCCGCGGCGGCGGCAGACCTCGAAGAGCTTCCGCGTCTGGGCCTGTACGCCCTTGCCGGCATCAATGACCATCAGCGCGGCATCCACCGCTGTGAGGACTCGGTACGTGTCCTCCGAGAAATCCTTGTGCCCTGGCGTGTCCAGCAGATTGACTGCAAAACCACGGTAATCGAATTGCAGTACGGTGGAGCTGATGGAGATACCGCGCTGTTTTTCCAGCTCCATCCAGTCGGAGGCGGTGGAGCGCTGATTCTTTCGGGCGGTGACGGTACCCGCGAGATGGATGGCGTTTCCGTAAAGGAGAAACTTCTCGGTGAGTGTGGTCTTGCCCGCATCGGGATGCGAGATGATCGCGAAGGTGCGACGGCGGGCGATTTCAGCGGCGGCGGACATGAGTCAAACTACCATCGAAGGGGGGGAGGAGGGCGGGGGGAAGCGCAAAAGCGTCGGGACGGGAGCGCAATTCACAGTTCGTTTATCTTTCGTCCGCTCAGTTGAGGTCCGGCCTGTGCCGACTTCTCCCTCATGTACACCGTCCTCCTGTTTGTGCTCGGCGCCGTCGCGTTCACCTTTGCTTGCAGGAGCCTCGCGGCGTACGTGTCGCGCCGGGAGGCGACTCCGTCCCGCCGCGATGCCGGGCGCGTTGCCTATGGTCGGGCCCAGGCGGACTAAGCGTTTGGTGTTTTTGCTTTGATCCGACGCGGGGCGCCGTTGAGGTGGCCTGATGTCAAACCACGTCGGAACGCTGAAGCTGAAGTCGAACGCCCGTGCCCGGGTGCTCCAAGGGCACCCGTGGGTGTTCGTCAACGAGGTTGAGGCGCTGGTGCCTCCGTCGTTTGACGGAGAGATCGTGGAGTGCCGGGACCGCACGGGTCGGTTCTTGGGTACTGGAATCTACAATTCCCGCTCGCAGATTGTTTGGCGCCGGATTTCCCGGGAGCGCATCGCCTTGGACGAAGGTTATTTCGTCCGGGCGCTGACCCGGGCGAAGGCGCGCCGCGATGCGCTGGGTTCGGACTGGGGGACGGTGCGGCGCTTGGTGTGGTCCGAGGCCGACGACCTTCCGGGTTTGGTGGTCGACCAGTTTGGAGATACGCTGGTGGTGCAGATTCAGACGCTGGCGATGGAGCGGCGACGTGCCGCCTTGGAAGCGGCGTTGCAGTCCGTGGTGGCGCCCGCGGAGATCATTTATCGCAACGACGGCACGCTACGTCGTTTAGAGGGCCTGCCGAGCGAGGTCTACACGCGTTCCGGGCGAGTGTGGGAGCCGCGGTGGCTTACGATCGACGGGGTGGAGGTGTGGCTGGATTTGCAGCATGGTCAGAAGACGGGATTCTACTTGGACCAGCGTCAGCAGCACGCCTTGGTCGCGCGCCATTGTGCGGGACGGAGGGTCTTAGATGCTTTCTGCAACCAAGGAGGTTTCGGCTTGCATGCCGCTCGTGCCGGAGCGGCCGAAGTCTTGGGTCTCGACAGTGC
>CAIOYO010000127.1 GCA_903862595.1 uncultured Opitutaceae bacterium
CAAGCTGCGGATCGCGGAGCGTCTGGACCAGTTCGGGATCGATTACATTGAAGGCGGTTTTCCGGGATCGAACCCACGCGACATCACCTTCTTCAACGAAGCCCGCCACCTGCGTCTGAAGCATGCCCGTCTCGCCGCATTCGGCTCGACCCGCCGCGCCGGCGCCAAGGCCGCCGAGGATCCGCAGCTACGCACCCTGCTCGAGAGCCAGATGCCCGTGCTCACGCTCGTCGGCAAAACGTGGCTGCTGCACGTCACCGAGATTCTCCGCACCACGCCCGAGGAAAACCTCGCCATGATCGAGGACTCCATCCGCTACCTTGTCGCCCAGGGCCGCGAGGTGATCTACGACGCGGAACACTTCTTCGACGGCTACAAGGCCAACCCAGACTACGCGATGCAGACGTTGGCGGCGGCGCTGCGCGGCGGAGCCTCGAATCTCACGCTCTGCGATACGAATGGCGGCACCATGGTCCGCGACTTCGAGACCATCGTCGGACGCGCGGTCAAGGAGTTCGGTGGTGAGCGCGTCGGCGTGCACTGCCATAACGACTCCGGTCTCGGTGTGGCGCTCAGCCTCGCCGGCATTCAGTGCGGCGCCGGGCTCGTGCAGGGCACGGTGAACGGCTACGGCGAGCGCACCGGAAACGCCAATCTCATCACGATCCTGCCCAGCCTGTTCCTCAAGCTGGACACCACTGCGGCCTGCGCCGCTCACCTCACGCAGCTCCGCGAACTTTCGCTGCTGTTCGACGAGCTGGCCAACCTCCGCCCGGACACCAAGGCTCCTTACGTCGGCGCATCCGCCTTCGCGCACAAGGGCGGCCTGCACGCGAACGCCGCGCAGAAGGTCAAGAGCAGCTACGAGCACATCGATCCCGCCCTCGTCGGCAATCGCACGCGCGTGCTGGTCTCCGACATGGCCGGTCGTTCCAGCGTCGTCCTCAAGGCTCGCGAGCTCGGTTTCGAACTCGACGAGAAATCCGAGGCGATCAAGCCGTTGATCGAGGAGCTCAAGGACCTTGAGTTCCGCGGCTACGAGTTCGAGGCCGCTGACGCCTCCCTTCAGCTGCTCATCGCCCGGCATCTCGGCCGGCGCACTGACTTCTTCGCCGTCGAGGGCTACCGCGTCATCATCGAACGCCACAAGGGCGAGCTCTGGGCCGAAGCGACCGTCAAGATCCGCGTGGGCGACCGCAGCTACCACACGGTCGCGGAGGCGACGGGCCCGATCAGCGCCCTCGACCGAGCTCTCCGACTGGCGCTCGAAAAGGAATTCCCGCAACTCGCCGAGATGCAGCTGCGCGACTACAAGGTCCGCATCCTCGAGAGCAATCAGGGCGCGGGCAGCCGCACCCGCGTGCTGGTGGAGAGCGGGGATGGCCATGCGGTGTGGGGCACCGTGGGCGTGAGCGACAACATCGTGGACGCCAGCTGGGAGGCTCTCCGCGAGGCCGTGGTGTACAAGCTGCTCGCGCTTCCCAAGACCGGCGCCTGACCGCTCCGGCCCGAACACTCCGGCGCGGGGTGTGACTTTCCAGCGCCACCCTTTCCGTCATGGCTCTCTTCATCGGTATCGATTCCGGCACCCAAAGCACCAAGGCCGTGGTGCTCGATCTCGAAGCCCGCCGCGTCATCGCTGACGCCCGCGCTCCGCACCAGCTCATCGACGGGCTCCCGGTCGGCCACATGGAGCAACACCCGGCGGACTGGACGAAGGCGCTCGACCAAGTCATCCGCGAGGTCGTCGCCCGCATCGGCCCGGCCGCCGCGGAGGTAAGAGGCATCGGCATTTCGGGACAGCAGCATGGCTTCGTACCCCTCGATGCAGGCGGCGAGGTGATCCGACCCGCCAAGCTGTGGTGCGACACCAGCACCATCGCGGAATGCGATCTCATCACTCGCCGCCTCGGTGGACCCAAGGCCGCGCTGCGCCGCACCGGCAACCTGATCCTCCCCGGCTTCACCGCCCCGAAGATTCTCTGGCTGAAGCGCCATGAGCCGGCGAACTTCCGCCGCCTTCGGCACGTCCTGCTGCCGCACGACTACCTCAATTTCCATCTCACGGGGAACTACCACATGGAGTACGGCGATGCCTCCGGCACCGCCTTGCTCGACGTGCGCCGCCGCACTTGGTCCCGCGAGGCACTGCAGGCCATTGATCGCAACCTTGCCAACTGGCTTCCCCCGCTCTCGCCGTCAGATCGCCCCAGCGGAATCCTGCGTCCCGCGCTCGCCGCTCGGTACGGACTGCCCACGGGAGTCATCGTTTCCGCCGGTGGCGGCGACAACATGATGGGAGCCATCGGGACCGGCAACGTCACGCCCGGCGTCGTGACGGCCAGCTTCGGCACCAGTGGCACGATCTACGCGCGCGCAAGCAAGCCGATCATCGACCCCCAAGGCGAGATCGCCGCCTTCTGCTCGTCCGATGGCGGCTGGCTGCCTCTTCTGTGCACGATGAACGTCACCACGGTCACGGAACAGGTGCGCACGCTGTTCGGCCTCGATCACGACGCAATGGCGCGGGCCGCCTCGTCCGTACCCGCGGGCTCCAATGGGCTCGTCCTCCTTCCCTACCTCGCCGGCGAACGTACGCCGAACGTCCCGGCCGGTTCCGGCGTGCTGTTCGGATTGAACGCCCGCACGCTTTCCGCTCCTCACATGGCACGCGCCGCAATGGAGGGTGTAACTCTCGGGATGAACTACGGCCTGCGCCGTCTCGCGCAGCTCGGGGTCAAGCCGCGCGAGATCCGCGTCACCGGCGGCGGCGCCAAGTCCGCCGTCTGGCGACAGCTCATGGCCGATATCTTCGGCGTCCCCGTGGTGGCGATGGTGGAGGACGAAAGCGCGGCCCTCGGCGGCGCTCTCCAAGCCGCTTGGACGGTCGCCCGGACCGAGGGCCGCCGGACCAAACTCGCCGACCTGACGAGCGCCGTGGTTTCCGTGAACGAATCCAGCCGCTGCGTTCCCGACCGCGAGCGCACCCGCCATTATCAGAAACTGCAGTCGTTGCAGGACCGGCTCAGCAGCACGCTGCGCGATCTCTTCCGCGAGCACCGCGGGTTGCTCGGAGGCTAGCCCCTACCGAGAAACTCAGACCAGACTGGCCGGGTCGACATCAAGCATCTGCACGATGTCGTCTGGCCACGCGAAGTTCTCGCGGAGCTGGTTCAGTTCACCGATGACCCGGGAGGCGCTGGGCGCGAAGTACCAGAGCTGCCAGCGGTACTGATCCTTGATCTTCTCGATCGGCGACGGTGACGGTCCCTTGATCTCAAGCCGATTGCCGAAGGCCTGCTCCACCGCCCGCGCCCACTGTTCCGCGTAGAAACGCAGCTTCTCCTCGTTCGGCCCCCGAAAGAGGTGGTGGATCAGATGGCGGTAAGGCGGGTAACCGAAGCGCTCCCGGACGTGCAGCTCCGTCTCCGCGAAGCCGTCAAAGTCGGCGTGCCGCGAGAACTGAATCGTCTCCGACTGCGGCGTGAAGGTCTGCACCACGACCTCGCCAGCGCGGTCACCCCGCCCTGCCCGCCCGGCGACCTGCACCAGCAACTGAAACGTGCGCTCGTTCGCCCGGAAATCCGGCACATGCATCGAGAGGTCCGCGTCGATGAGACCAACGAGCGTGACGTTCGGAAAGTCCAGCCCCTTCCCGATCATCTGTGTGCCGATCAGCACATCGATCCGTCCGGTCCGGAATTCACCGAGCAGTTCTCGGAAGCGGTTCTTTTTCGCCATCGTGTCTGCATCGATGCGCTCGATCCGCGCCCGCGGGAGCACCCGGCGAACCGCCTCCTCCACGCGCTGCGTGCCCAAGCCACGCCAGCGGATGTCGGGTGCCGCACAACTCGGGCAACGCACCGGCGCAGGACGGGAGTCGCCGCACAGATGGCAGCGCAGCGTCTCGTCCGTCCGATGGTAGGTCATGCTGATGCTGCAATGGCGGCACTCCTCGGTATGGCCGCACTTCGTGCATTGCATCGAGGACGAGTAGCCACGCCGGTTGATAAAGAGAATGGTCTGCTCGCGCCGCTCGAAGCGCGCGTACATCGCATCGACCAACTTCCGCGAGAGGGTGGCTGCGCCCCGCTGTCGCATCACCTCGATCTTCATGTCGACCACCTGAATGTGCGGCAGCCCCCGGCCGTCGACGCGCTCGGTCAGTCGCAACAGGCCGTAGCGACCCGCCCGCGCGTTCGCCCAGGTCTCCAGCGCGGGCGTCGCCGAACCCAGGATGCAGTGCGCGCCACACAGCTTCGCGCGCATCACCGCAACGTCGCGTCCTTGATAGCGCGGCGACTCATCCTGCTTGTACGCGGGCTCATGCTCCTCATCCACCACGATGAGGCGAAGACCGCGGACCGGAGCAAAGACCGCAGACCGGGCCCCCACCACCACACGAGCTTCCCCGGTGGCCAACGCCATCCAGCCGTCCAGTCGCTCTCCTTCACTCAGGTGACTGTGCCACACGACGCAGCGGTGATCCGGCGCGATCGACTCGAGACGCGACCGGAGCCGCGACACGGTCTGCGGCGTGAGCGCCACCTCGGGGACCAGAAAAATCACGCCACCTCCGGCGCGCAGCGTCGCTTCAATGGCCCGCAGATAAACCTCCGTCTTGCCCGAGCCCGTCACGCCATGCAGCAAGGTCACCCCGAAGCCCCCCTTGGCGAGCGCCCCCTCCAACGCGCCAACAGCCTCACGCTGCTGCGGATTCAGCTCAGGAGCCGCGGTCGCCACGCCCTCCGTCGCGGCAAACTCGTCGGCATAGGCCACCCGCTCAACCCGTCGTGACTCTTCCCGGATCGCGCCGCGGCGCACCAGCGCAGTACAAACCGCCGGCGTGACATCGAGCCGGCGCAGGACCAGCGATTTCTTCAGGGGTTGTCGTTGCCCCGCGAGAAATCGATAAAGCTTCGCCTGCTGCGGCGCGCGCCGCTCCAAGGCCTCGACGTCCGCCTCGCTCAGGGCCTGCCCGGCCACCAGCATGCGCTCCTGCTTGATCGCCGCCCCGGCCCGCACGGCCGCGGGCAGGAACCCTTCGATGACGGAGTCCAGCGGCGCCGCGTAGTAAGCCGACATCCAGCGAGCCAGACCCAGAAGATCCGCCGTGACCGCCGGGAAGGGAAACACGGCGTCGACAACCGCCTTCAGCTTGTCGACCGGGAAGTCGGTCGGTGGCCCGACCTGCGCGACGATGCCAAGGGTGATGCGTCGACCGACCGGAATGCGGACCAGACTCCCCACCGCGACCACCTCAGCAAGGGCCGCCGGCACTCGGTAATGCAGCAGCTTGTCGAAACCTGCGAGAGGATGGACGCCGACAAACATGCTGGGTCAATGAGCCTTCCCCCGTCGGGCCGCAATCCCGCAGCGAGGCGGTGTGGGAACGCGACCCGGCATTGACATGCCCGCAGCCCGCCAAAACATCCCCCCTTGTGAGCAACGAGGTGCAGCGGCAGCAATTTAAGTCCTTTCTGGCCCAGAAGGGACTCCGCGTCACGAATCAGAGGCTGGCGATCCTGGAGGCTGCCTTTGGTCAACAGGAACACTTCACCGCCGAGCAACTGCTCGATCAGGCGCGCCGCATCGACGACTCCGTTTCGCGGGCGACCGTCTACCGCACTCTTCCGATCATGACGGAGAGCGCCATCCTGCGCGAGATCGACATCGGCACGGGGGAGAAGTTCTACCGGCACACCGCGAACAACCAGAGCCAGATGGCCCAGGTGGTTTGCCTCGATTGCGATCGCATCTTCGAGATCAGCGCGCCTTTCATGGATTGGTACGGCAGCACCGTCTCGGCGAAGCTGGGCCTGACACCGGTCAGCCAGCGGCTTCAGGTGAGTGCGCACTGCAATACACTCCGCGACACCGGCACCTGTCGGCACCGCTCACGCTGAACATCCACGCCATGCCGAAGAAGATCGAGGCCGATGCGACCTTCGAGACTGGATTCTTTGAGTCCATCCTTCGTAACAATCCATCCGATACAACGGTCCTCGAGTTGCTGGGCGGGCTCTACACGCGGCAAGGCAGGATCATGGACGGTCTCCGCGTCGATCGACGACTGGTCCGACTGCAGCCCGACAACGCGACGGCCCATTACAATCTCGCCTGCAGCCTTGCCCTGATGAAGCGCACCGCAGACGCCCTCCGCACGCTGCGCCGCGCCGTCTCGCTGGGCTACCACGACTTCGAGTTCATGGCCGAGGACCCCGATCTCGCCAGCCTCCGGAAACACCCGGAATTTCGTCGCCTGCTGGTCGCGCCCCCGGCCTCCGCCTAGCCACGAGAGAACAGGCGGCGCCAGAGACTCAGCTTCCGAGGCTTGACTGCAGCCACCCGCGTCGCGTTCGGCGCCACCGGGGTCGGCACGCTCTTCAAGTGCGGCGTGAGGAGGGCCGCAACCACCGCCTCCGTGGAGGGATCGCCGATCGCCATCAGCAGACGGGTGAGCGACGTGCCGTCAGAAATCTGCCGGATGAGATCCGTCTTCTGCGTCGAAAAATAGGCCACCAGACGCGCGACGCGGTCCCGCGTCCCTGGAGCCAACTCCGCAGGCCGGGCGATCGCAATGGCCCGCTGATCGGAAGGCATCTGCCGCACGACCTGAGCCACCGCCTCGATCAGGTGTAGCCCCTTC
>CAIOYO010000128.1 GCA_903862595.1 uncultured Opitutaceae bacterium
CCGACGCGCATTCGGCGCCCACACGGCAAACGAAACCCCCGGCACGCCGTTCACCGTGCGCAGATGGGCGCCGAGCTTGTCGTAGATCCGATGTTCATTGCCCTCGTTGAAGAGGTAGAGGTCCTGCTCTCCCAAGGTCGGTAGGAACGCGTAAGGATCGTGCCGCTGCCGCGTCTCGCCGTTATCCTGGGTCACGCGCAACTGGTAGGAAAAAACCTCTCGGCGCGGAATGAAGCACTCGTAGAACCCCTCGGGAGCGAGGGACTCCATCGGCCAGACCTCGCCCGAGGCCGGATCGACCACCGCGCAGGCCACGCTGTGCCGGACGAACGCCCGGACCACCACTCCAGCCGCGCGCCCCACGCGATGGGGATGCATGCCCAGCTCATCGTGCGGCCGATTGGCCGTCGCATTCAGGAAGCGCTCAAGCGAGGACGATGGCAGGATCACGGGAGGCGGTCCACGACCCTAACCCGATCGTTCCCCGTGCGTCTAGCCTAGTCTCGGGTCCGCCGACGAGCCGGCATCCGCGTCTTGCTTCCCACCCGGGAGCGCGGTTCGCTGAGTCCGTGCGGTTCGCCTCACTCCTCTTCCTTGTCCTCGGCTGCTCGCTCCTGCCCGCCGCTCCCGCTCCGGAGACACGCTTCGACTTGTCCGCGGACGTCTCAGAGACAGATCTGGCGGCGGGCGAGAATATCCGCCGGGGGAACGCGCGTCTCGTCGACGGCACCACCAGCCTGACCGCGGACGAGATCCGGTACAACTACCGGACCCAAGTCGCTCGCGCACGCGGGAACGTGATCTTCCAACGCGAGGGGCGACGCCTCCTCGCGGACGAACTTATCTACCGCCGCGCTGACCAGTCCTTTGAAGTGTCTCATCTCCGACTGGGCGCAGATCCGATCTATCTGACCGGCACCCGGATCCACGGCACCGCCAAGGAGATCATCGTGGAGGAGGCGGTCGCCACCTTCCGCGAGCCGGGACCTTGGACTCCGACGCTGCGCGCGGATCTCCTGACACTCCGGCCGGACGATAGCATCCAACTCAAGGGCGGTCGCATCGGGCTCGGACGAGGACCGCAGATTCCTCTCCCGAGCTTCCCGATTCCCGCCGATCAGGCGTTTATTCGTTACGCCACCCTCGGTGCCGGCTATCGTCGCACGCTCGGTGCGTTCGCCGAACTCGACCTGCAGCTGCCGGTCGCTCCCGCACTTGAAGCCGGTGGCTCGCTCGGTCTTTACTCGAGTCGCGGCGTGCTCATCGGACCGCTGGCCACCTACGGATTGCGTGACGCAACCCGGCAGATCCGGGGATCATTCCGCAGCGGCTTCATCCGTGACGGCGGAGACCGAGAGCGCGACATCCTGAATCGTCCGATCGGGGCTAATCGCGGCTTTCTCGAATGGCGCCACCTCCAGCACGCGGGCGAGCGCCTCACCCTCACGGCTCAGGTCAGTCGCTGGAGCGATTCCGAGATTCTCCGCGACTTCCGGCCGGAGAGCTTCGAGCAATCACAGCACCCCGACTCGTTCCTGGCCGCCACGTACCTCGCTCCGACGTTCGCCCTCGAAGCCTTCGCACGCCCGAATTTCAATCGGACCTTCCGCGTCCAGGAGCGCCTGCCGGAACTGACCGCCACGCTGCTCCCACGGTCGCTCGGCCCCGCCTCCCTTCGTCTCCACCAACGCGGCCATGCGTCGTACGCCTGGCTGCGGGAGGAAGATCCTTTGCGGCTATCGCCCACGCTGCGCAGCGACCGATTTGATGCGTACTACGGCGTGACGCAGACCTCGGTGCCGGCTCCGGGAATCGTGTTTACGCCGGTCGCCGGCGCACGCTTCACGCGCTACGGCGGCCTTGCCCCTGCTTTTGACCAGTCCTCCCTCCGGCGCAGCCTCACCGAGGTCGGCTTCGATGCTGAGCTGCAGGCGCAGGCAACCTTCCCCTATCGCAACGAGAAGTGGAACATCGACGGCCTGCGGCATCGCGTCGTTCCTCGGCTCTCCTACCGTCACATCGCCCGCGCCGGCGGCAAGGCGATCACGCCCCCCGCGATCGACCGACGCGACTTTTCCACCTACCTGCAGCCCTTGGGGCTCGACTCGACTCGCAGCGTCGACGCGTTGGCCCCCCTGAACACGCTGCGTCTCGGACTAGACAACGTTCTCCAGACTCGTGACCGCACCTATGGCTCACGTGATCTTGCCGCGCTCTCCCTTGCCGCCGATCTTCGCTTTGATCGACCGTCTGGAACCCGCGCGCTTTCCGAGCTGCATGCAGGCCTCGCGCTCACGCCCTTCGAGTGGATGCGTTTCGATCTCTACCAGCGCCTCGCCACCGATCGGAGTGAACTCGACGAGTTGAACACGGGGCTGACCGTGACCAACAGCGAATGGTGGACCCTGCGCGTGGGCACGCACTTTCTTCGCGGCCGAATCGAGGAGTACATCCTGGATGCAGGCTACCGGCTCAACGAAGTCTACGAGGGCTTTACCCGTCTTCACTACGACACCCGACAGGCCCGCTTCGTCCAGCAGACCTTCGGCATCCGCCAGACGCTCGATCGACTCTGGGTGCTGGGGTACGGCGTGAACTTCTACGAGGGTCGGAAGCGCGAGGGTTCCTTCGGATTCGTCGTGCAGATCGAAAGCGCGCGGTTCTGAGCGCCGTGCTCTCGCTCCCGTCCAACGTCGCTCGCGGTCAGGCGGAGGTCTTCCGTCACTTGTGGCGCCAGCTCGGCCCGTTCGCGGCAACGGACCGCTCATTCCCGGCGCACTTGGAGATGCGCCTGCGCCAAGATCGGCGCTTCGGTTCACGGGACCGACGCCTTTACCGTGAACTCACGTACACGGCGCTCCGCTACCGGAGCTGGCTCCCGGAACCCAGTGAACCGCTCGACGACACCGCGCTGGCCGCAATCATCTGGTTGTCCGCAGAGCAACCCGCGACGCGGCCCTTGAAGCAGGCCATGACCGGCGACTGGCCGGCAGGCGGCGGGTCCGTGGCGGAGCGAGCGGCCATCCTGCAAGCCCGGGGCCTCGCGCGCGCCGACCGCTGTCTGTTGCCGGAATGGTTTCGGACGGAATGTCCGGAGGCCTTCCGTAGCCCCCTCTACGACTCCCTTGCGCAACGATCTCCCCTGTGGCTGCGCCTGCAGACCAACCAACCGGAGCGAGTCGAGACCGAATTCCGCGAACGCGGCTGGTCCTTCACCCCATCAGCGGATCTTCCCTCCGCGTGGCGCGTCGAGGGTGAGGTCGACCTGACGCGAAGCGACGCCTATGCGGAGGGTCTCATCGAGGTACAGGATCTGGGTTCCCAGTGGATCGTGGAACAGTTGCCCCTTTCCCCAGGCGAACGCTGGCTGGACGGGTGCGCCGGAGCCGGAGGAAAAAGCCTGCACTTGGCCCGCCGTCTCGGGTCGCAGGGAAAGGTGATCGCCCACGACATCCGCCCCGAAGCTCTCACCGAGCTGCAGCTCCGGGCCCGGCGTGCCGGGCTGCGCACCATCGAGGTCACTCCCGATCCAGCCAAGCATGCCGCCGCCTCGTTCGATGGGGTACTCGTCGACGCTCCGTGCAGCGGCACCGGGACCTGGCGCCGCTCACCCCACCTCAAGTGGAGCACGTCGCCCGAACACGTCGCAGCCTACGCCGCCCAGCAGGCTGCGCTGCTCGAGCGCTATCACGCACTGGTCCGACCCGGGGGATTGCTCGTCTACGCGACCTGCTCACTGACGCACACCGAAAACGAGGACGTCATCCAGCGGTTCCGTTTGCTCCACCCAGACTTTCAGCCACACGCCGCTCCCCTCGGAGTTCTGCCGCGGGCCCTCCCCTCGGCAGGGGGCCACACCCTCCTGCCGTCGCTTTACGATACCGACGGATTCTACGCCGCCGTCCTGCGCCGGGGATGAGCGGCGCGCGCGTTTTTCGTTGCCGCCCGCACCGCTCAGCCAACCATCGCTGCGACCGTGGTTCCCGACGCCGACTACCGCATTAAGCTGCCCGCCTTCGAGGGCCCCCTCGACCTGCTGCTCTTCCTCATCCGGAAGAGCGAACTCGATATCTACGACATCCCGATCGAGGCCGTCACCCGACAGTACATCGACGTGCTGCACTCCATGCAGCAGCTCGATCTCGAGATCGCCGGCGAGTTCTTCGTCATGGCCGCCTCCCTGATGGAGATCAAGAGCCGCATGCTGCTCCCCAAGGGCCATGCCGCCGTGGCGGACGACGCCGATGACGACGCGATGGATCCTCGTTGGGAACTGGTCCACCAGCTTCTCCAGTATAAGAAGTTCAAGGAGGCCGCCGGCGGGCTCGCCGCCCTCGCCCAGTTCGAGCAGGACAAACTGCCACGCCGGGTCGTCGAGCAGTCCGTCTCGGATGACGACCGTCCCCTCAAGCCAGTCGACCGAATCGAGCTCTGGAATGCGTTCAACATCGTGCTCCGCCGCCTCGCCGAGAAGCTCGTCGTCGGCGAGATCCGCGACGAGCAGGTGACTGTCTCGGACCAGATGGAGTCACTCCTGCAAAGACTCCAGACCACGAAGTCGTTTGTCTTTTCTGACTTGTTCCCCAACCGCACCACGCTGCGCGTCCTCGTGGCCACGTTTCTTGCCGTCCTTGAGCTGACCCGGCTCCGCAAGCTCGCGATTCGGCAGGACGATGCCTTCACGGACATCATCTGCACCGCCGTCGAAGACACGGTGCCGACGACTGCCACGGCTCCGGGCGAAATCGCCGCAGCGACCACGGAAAACCCACTTGAAACCACGGCGGAAGGAAGCACGGTGTTGGCGTGAGCAAGAAGCCCGCCAAGAAACGTCCCTCCGCCGCGAAGCCGCCGGCCGGCAAGGCTGGCCTCCTCGGGGTTGGGCTCGACGGCGACGACGGGCACAAGCGCATCACCCAGGGCGAGCAGTTCCACCTCGTCGGAGGCTCAGAGGAGACTCACGGCCGCATGACCGAGACCGTCATCAAGACGTTCGAGGAGCTCAAGCGCCGGGATCGCCACCTGGAAACCGTCGACCCCCGCGAACTCGCCGAGATCCTGCACAAGTCCACGCCGCGTTGAACCCACCCCGTCCCTTTACCATGTCCGCCAACACCATCGAACTCAATGCCGCCAGCTTCCAGGCGGCGATCAACTCCCCAACCCCGGTCCTCGTCGACTTCTGGGCCCCTTGGTGCGGCCCCTGCAAGGCCATCGCACCGATTCTCGATGAGCTCGGCGCTGAGCTCAAGGGACGCGTCACCATCGCCAAGGTCAATGTCGACGATAACGACCAGTTAGCCGCTCAATACAATGTCCGTGCGATTCCGACGATGCTGCTCTTCAAGGGCGGCACGTTGGTGGACACACTCGTAGGCATGATCCAGAAGCCCGCCCTCAAGGAACGGCTGCTGGCCAAGATCTGAGGACGTCCGTTCGCCGAGCCCAACTCGGCTTCCGCTCTCGGGCACCGCTTTGTGGCGGTGCCTTTTTTTCGCTCAGACTCAGCGATCCAGCACCACACCCACCGCGAACAGCAGCGCGTACAGCGCCACGTAACGTCCTGACTGGCCGAGCAGAACGATGAGCTGGGCCGGGGAGATCTCGCGATAGACGCGACGGGTCTGGGTCCACGCCACGGGAGCAAGCACACACGGAAGCAGAATCCAACCCGACGCCCCCCACCCCAAGAGAACCACCGGGACCAGCAGTGCGAACGCATGCGAGAGCGCAAACTGGGCTCGGCCAAAAGCCCTTCCAAAGCGAACGACCGTCGTGCGCTTGCCCGCGCGGACATCGGTGTCCGCATCGCGCAGATTGTTCGTGACCAGAATATTCGCCGCCAGAAGTCCGATTGCGGACCCGGCGAGCCAAACCTCGCTCCCAGGCATCCCCGCTTGGACGAAGTAGGTGGCGCCGACCGCGACCAATCCGAAGAAGAGAAACACGAACACGTCCCCGAGTCCATTATAGCCAAGTGGATACGGTCCACCCGTGTAGGCGACGCCGCTCAAGATGCTCGCGATCCCGATCACGAGCAGGGGCCATCCCCCGTAGGGCAGTAGACCGAGGCCAGCCGCGAACGCAGCGGTGAAGGTGATGAACATCGCCCGCCGCATGATGCCCGGCGCGATCAGCCCACTGGCCACCGCACGCCTCGGGCCGACCCGCTCCGCGGTGTCGGCCCCCTTCACGAAATCGTAGTAATCGTTCGCGAAGTTGGTCGCGATCTGCACCAACAGCGCGAACGCGAGACAGCCCAGCGCCGCCGCCGGGATCCAGCGTCCGTCGTGCCAGGCCAGAGCCGTGCCCACCAGCACCGGCGCCACGGCGGCGGGCAACGTCCTCGGACGAGTGGCCGCGAGCCAGACGCGAAGGGAATCGGCGGAAGGCATGCGAACCGCCTCGCGGGTCAAGCTCAGAGCCCGCGGCAGAACCGCGCGAGGCGCTCCACGCCCTTGGCGATGATGGCGTCGCTTGTCGCGTAGCTCAGACGCAGATAGCCCGGCGCCCCGAAGGCACTGCCTGGAACCGCCGCCACCTTCTCTTGGTCGAGCAGGCGCGCGCAGAATTCCTGGTCCGAGATCCCAAAGCTCGAGATGTTCGGGAAGAGGTAGAAGGCACCTTCAGCGAGCAGGCACGTGATGCCTGGGATCGCGTTAAGCGAGGCGTGAAGGCTACGCCGACGCCGATCAAACGCCGCCAGCATCACGGAGAGAGCCGCGGTGGTCTTCTCCTTTTCCTGCAGGGCCGCCAGCGCACCATACTGCGCGAAGGTCGTCACGTTGGAGGTCATCTGGCTCTGCAGCTCCGAAATCGCCTTCGCAATCGGTGCCGGGGCCACCGTGGTCCCGAGCCGCCAACCCGTCATCGCATAGGTCTTCGAGAATCCGGCGACCACGATCGTGCGGGCCTCCGCTTCCGGACTCAGCGTCGCGACGCACGTCGGTCGCGCGCCGTCATAAACGAGATGCTCGTACATCTCGTCCGAGAGGATGTAGAGATTATGGCGGACCGCCACGTCGACCAGCGCCGCCAGTTCCTCCCGGCGGTACACGGCACCCGTGGGGTTCGACGGAGAATTCAAGATCACCAGTCGCGTCCGCGGCGTGATCGCCGCCTCCAACGCCGCCGGGGTCAGCTTGAATCCGGTGCGATCGTCCGCGAGGACGATCCGCGGGGTCGCGCCGGCCAGCTTCACCATCTCCGGATAGCTTACCCAGAACGGCGCCGGCACGATCACCTCGTCGCCCGGCGAACAAGTCGCAAGCACGCCGAGGTAGCAGGAGAATTTGCCGCCCGGGGAAACGATGACTTGGGACGCCGCCACCTTCCAGCCGTACTCTGCTAGGTAGCGCGCCGCGATCGCCGCCCGGAGCGGCTCGATGCCGGGGGTCGGCGCGTACTTGGTCTTGCCGGACGCCAGCGCCGCGGCGCACGCATCCTTGATGTGTTGCGGCGTATCGAAATCCGGCTCGCCGGCGGCAAATCCGCAGACGTCCTCGCCGGCGGCCTGCAGTGCCTTGGCCTTCGCATCGACCGCCAGGGTCGGCGAAGGAGAAATGTTACGGGCCCAAGTGGACAGGGGTGCGGGTGAGCTGCTCATGGACATTGCCCCGACGCAACCAGCCGACCCCAGCAAAGGCAAGGCCGCGCTTTGACGCGCGGCCTTGTCGTAAGCGTGGACCGGACAGGCCGGCCCAGATTGAAGCGCTTAGCGCTTCTTCTTTGCCCCGGCCGCGGGGAGGTGATCGATGGCCGCACGCAGGAGCTCGCCGGCGCTCGTGCGCTTCAGGCGCGCCTGCCGCTGCAGGTTCTTCTTCAGCACGTCCGGAAGGCGCACGGAAATCTGGCGCTGCTCAACCCGCGCGACCTGATACGCGGCGTAGTTGAACTGCTCCAGCGCCACGCGGATCACCTCACTGACGGACTTGAGGCCGCGCTTGGCGCGAGCCTGCTCGATCTTGTCGATCAGCGTAAGCGGAAGCTCAAACGTGACGGGGTTGGCAACAGCAGTTTTTTTGGAGGCCATGAGGTGTAGGTGGGAGTTCGAGCAAAGTCGTAGGACTGCCCCCGTTGTATCCGCAATGGAAATCGCACCGCGCCCGACACTGCTCATGTCATTGGATTTTGGTTACAGGATGAAACACCCAGAGCGGTGCCACTTTTTATACCTGCATCAAGGCCATCCCCCTCCTCCATCCACTCAATCAGGTCGGCCAACTGCCGTCTTCCGCGCGGCCTTCATCACGCGAGTTGCGAACGCGATGTTCGTCGCGGAGAGGTTGCGGCCCGCCCCGCACGGCTGGCCCTTGGCCAGCCCTGCACTTACACGACACTTCCAACCGCCTGGCGCAGGAGCGCGTAAGCGTCAGTGGGGGTCTCAACGACGCGCCACGCGCGCCGCAGCACGTCGTCGGCCACCGGACGGCCATGTCGAATCAACACCGTGCGCACGCCGATGGCATGACCGGCAAGTACGTCGACGTCGGCATCCCCGGCGAAAAACACTTCGTGCGGCCTTGCTCCGAGACGGTCCAGCACGGCGCTCAGGCCGGCGGGATCGGGCTTGTGCGAGGGCAGATCATCGCCGCACACCAGTTCCTCAACCCATGCCTCCAGTCGGTGCTCGCGCATGATTGCCTCGGTCGAGCGCCGATCCCGCCCCGTCCAGATGGCGGTGCGGCGGGCCGCCGCGCGCAGGTCCCGGAGCACGTCATGCATTCCTTGAAAGGCCTGGATGTGATGCCAGTGCGACGAGGAGTACTCCACCAGCCGCTGCATCGCCACCGCCACCTCGGTCGGCCCTGCCAGCATCTCCGCGAAGGTGCGCTCCGGCGGAGCGCCGAGACGCAGGAAGAGGTCGTGCGGGCTCATCGGCGGCACGAACGGCTCGAGCGCATGGGCGTAGGCACGCAGCACCATCGGCATGCTGTCCACCAACGTACCATCGAGGTCGAAGACCACGGCCTTCACGGGGGTATTCATGGTGCGATCAAGGTGAGCTCGGGCGGGACGATCGCGGCACCGAGTTCCGCGGGCGTGAACAGGGCTTCGGCAAACTCCGTATCCAGCGCCGCCCCGACAAAGGTGATCCGCGTCTTGTTACGCGTCGCATCGTCACGCACATCGAGGCTCTTCACGATCCAGCGCTCCCCCAGCCGCTTGAGGTCATTCACATGCACCGAGCGCAGCACCCTCGCACTTTCACCGAGGTGCTCGACCTGCACCAGGGCCTGAAACTGCGCATCGATGAAGACACGCACGGCCACGAGCTCCGGACGAACCCCGGCAACACCGTCCGGCGGATAGAGCAGAAAGGCATGCGTCGGACGCCCACGGACTTTCTTCAATCCTTCGTAGGCAAACTCGCGCCACTCCAGAAAAGGCATCTGCAGGTCAAAGGGCGTCACATCCGTCCCGGACAATCCTTCGAACATAGACGCTCCTCCCAGGCGTTCGACTGCGCCAGCCGAGTCGGCCCGCCACCGCCAGATGCCCCCTGGCTCGCCGCCCCGGAGCAGCAAACGCAACGCCACAGGTGAGTCTGGGGTCGCTCCCGCCTGCAGCTCCACCCGCCGCGCCACCCCGTCACGGGCAACCTGTTGCCAGAGCCGACCCGCCACGAGCCGTTCCTCACCGCGGCGCGGGAGGACTCGGAGCTGAAATTCAAGGTGGCAGTCCCCCCCGAGGTCGCTGCGCCGAAACGCTTCCAAAATCGCGCGGCCCTCCGCCTGGTCTGGCGGGGAAAGCTGCACGTAATCAGGAGGAGGACGGACGCGCCTCGATTGTGCCTGCGCGGGGCTGACTGCGCCCGACCAGGCGAGCACCATGCCCGCGCCCAGCACCCAGCCCGCAGCGGCTCCCGGCAAACGCCGGAACCTCCGTGGGACCTTCATCGTCGCTCCAATCGGCTTTACGGGGCCTTGGGAGCCGCCGGAGCCGGGGCCGCCGAAGCGGGAGCCGGAGTCGCAGCTGGGACCGTGATCGTCGGCAGCGAGCCGCCCGTCGCCGCCGCCTGCTTACGCTGGTAAATGTGACCCAGGTAGAGCGCGAAGCTCAGGATGAAGAACGCGATCGAGGCATTGATCGTCGCTCGGGAAAGGACGTTGCCGGTCTCCGCGCCAAATGCCGCCTCAGTGGCTCCACCGCCCAAGGCCGCACCCACGCCTCCGTCCTTCGACTTCTGCGCCAGCACGACCAGCACGATGAAGAGCGAGAGCAGGATGAGAACAAACGTGAGGATACCAATGACGATGCTCATGGGGAAACAGGGTAAAAAACCGTCCACCCCGCCGATTGTCAATGCCCACCTCGCAACGATCCGACTCAGATCTGGTAGTCCTCGACTGGCCCGTGAGGCGCCTGGGAAGCCGCCGACTCCCCCTGCCCCCCACGTTTGCGGTCATAGAAGATCCTCACGTCCGCCTTCCCTCCCGCGCGGCCACTGTCCTCCTCAAGCAGCGCCCTCGCGCGGAGCAGCGCCCGCTTCGTGCTCATCGTCAGGTTCGCCTCGGCCGGAAAGATGTTCGTCCCTCCGATTTTCCGATAGGCCCCGGAGCGCCGCAGGACGGTCTCCACGTCCTCGTTGATGCCACTGATCAACAGATGGCGCTGAGTCTTCTGCAGGTAATCGTGCAACTGCAGCAAGGACAGCACCGTCGTGGCATCCAAATGCCGCGCGTTCTTCATCCGCAGGATTACCACCCGAATCTGGTCGTCATCCGCCAAGTACCGGACCTGCTCCTGAAACAGGTCCGCCGCGCCGAAGAACAACTCCCCCTCGACGTGAACAATCGAAATCGCGGCGTCCCGCCGCTTGCCGCGATCCTCCAGCTCCGCGAGCTGCCCCTGGTCGTTGAAGCCATACTCCACCAACGACGGAGCACTCGCTTTGCGCAGGAACAGCACCAAGGAAGTACCAATTCCCACATACACCGCTGTGTCGAGTTGGAGAAAGAGCGCGGCGACCAGCGTCACCCAGAACACCACTCCGTCGGACCGCGTCGCGCGACGCGTGATCCGGATCTGCTCCCAGTTGACCAGGCGGATCGCGATCAGAATCAGGTAGGCCGCGAGCGAGGCGACGGGAATCACCTCAACCGCCGCCGCCGTCACCACCAGCAGCGCCAAGACGATTACGCTCGAAAAAATGGAGGCGAGCTGGGTCTTGGCGCCCGCTTCGTAACACACCGCACTGCGCACGAACGAGCTTGAGCCCGGCATCGCGCCGAATGCCGTCGCCGCGAGGTTGCCCGCACCCATGGCCACCAACTCCTGATTGGCATTGATCTTCTGCCCGGAGCGGGCGGCGAGCGACTTGGAGATCGAGACCGTCTCCAGCATGCCGAGAATCGCGGCCGCAAACGCCACGCTCGCCAGCTGCGGAATCAGCGCCAGACCCGCTTCGTTCGTCGGAAACCCCACGAAAATCGGCATGTGCCCCACCACATCACCGACATCGCGCACCAGCGGCACTTGGAACGCGGCAAGATTGTACCCAAGCGACAACGCGCCGCCGATGCCCAGCACGATCAAACCTTCCGGCCAACGCGGGCGCAGTTTTCGGATCAGAATCATCAGCAGCAGACTCGCCACCCCCACCCCCGCAGTCATGGGGTTCAGGTCAAACCGCACCACGCTCACCGCAATGTGCGCCACGATCCCCGGAAGACTGATGTCATCCGGTCGCCCCAGGCCCAGGAGGTTTCCCACCTGCCCCGCCGCAATCAACACCCCCACCGCCGTAACGTACGCCACGATGACCGTGCGCGAAATGAAGTGGGTCAGCGTTCCCAACTTGAAGAAGCCCGCCGCCAGCTGAAACACCCCCATCATGAAACCCACCACCAGGACCTTCTGAAGCGGCGTGAGCGGCGACGCCGTCACCGTCAACAACGCGCCCGCAAGAATGATCGAGACGGTATTGGTCGGGCCGAAAACCAGGTGCCGCGAAGTCCCGAGAATGGCGCAGACCGCTCCGCCAATCACCGCCGTGATCAGGACCGCCTGCACCGGGATCCCGACCACGAGCGCGAAACCCAGCGCCTGCGGGATGGTAACGATCGCCACCATCGCCGCTGCGAAGGCGTCCGCCCTCAACTTGGCCCAGGAGTACTTCCGCAACTCCCGCCAGACCGGCGGAACGGGGTCGTAGCGCAGGTAGTCAGCGACGTCGCTGAGGCCATCCACGGCCTCAGTCAGCACCCGCTCCGCCCGGGCCTCCGCCCGGCGCGGCCAAATCCGCTCTCGCACCCTGCTCCACCACATCGTGGCGCAAAAGGAAGGCGCTTTCTTCGGCCTGCCAAGTTAATTCCCCAAAAAAATAGGGAATTAAAACCCACTGATACAGTGGGAATAATGCGGAAACTCCCGGCTGACCACCGGGATGGGATACGCGCGCGGGCCGGGATCAGGCCTCGACGCCAAGCTTCTCGAGAATCCGGTGCAGGTCGTCGTTGCCAGCGTACTCGATCACGATGCGACCGCGCTTCGGCGAGTGCCGCAACGAGACGCGTGCACCCAGACGCGACACCAGTTTTCGCTCGATGCTGGCCACGGCAGCAGCCTCGACCGCCGGCACTTTCTTGGCCGGGCCGGTCGGTGCCGGCACTCCGGCCTTGCGTGCGAGCACGAGGCGTTCGGTGCCCCTCACGCTCAAGCCTTCTTCAATCACGCGGCGCGCGAGCACCGCACGCTGCGCCGCGTCGTCAACGCCGAGCAACACCTTCGCGTGCCCGACGCTCAGCAATCCTTTCGAAAGATATCCCTGACTCTCCGCATCCAGCGACAGGAGTCGCAGGGAGTTGGCCACCGCGGCCCGGCTGCGCCCCACCCGCTCCGCCGCCGCTTCCTGCGTGAGATCAAAGTCCCGGATCAAGCTGGCGTAACCGTACGCCTCTTCCACGGGATTCAGGCCCTCGCGCTGCAAGTTCTCAATCAGACCGAGCGCCGCCGACGAGGCGTTGCTCGCCTCCACCACACGCGCCGGGATGACCTTGATCTTGAGAAGTTGGAACGCCCGCCAGCGCCTCTCACCCGCCACCAACTGATACTTGTCACCGTGACGGCGGACGACGATCGGCTGCAGCAGACCTTCACTGCGAATGCTCTCCGCCAGTTCCTGCAACTGCTCCGCCACGATCTCGCGCCGCGCCTGGTAGGGACTCGGCTCGATCGACGAGACCATGACATCGATGAACCCGGACGCGGCCGCCGGGGCGGCAGACGCGGGATTCGCCGGCGAGGAAGCCGCAGCCGGCTTGGCCTCGGCAGACTTCGGAGCCGCAGCGGCAATCAGTCCGCCGAGTCCACGACCTAAACGCGATTTGGGAGCTGCCATGGTGGGAAAATCACTTGCCTCCGGGAATGAAGAGGACCTGTCCGACAAAAATGAGCGAGGGGTCGGTGAGTTTGTTGGCATTGATGATGTCCGCCGCTCGCGCCCCCGTCCGCTTGGCGATGATCGCCAGGGTGTCCCCTTTTTGAACGGTGTAACTGATGCCCTCCTTCGGGAACTCGCCCGTAAACGATGGCGCCGCGACGGCTCGAGGTCCGCCCCCCTTCGCCAACGCCTGGATCGCCGCATCCGTCTGCTGCGCCAACTGGTCCATGCGCCGTGACACGGTCTCCAGCGTCTCCGTGCGGGAGGAACTCACCGAGGCCTTGATCAAGCGATTGATCTCCGCCACCGCCTCGTTCAGCTGGGCCAGCGTGGCATAGTCACGCCCCGATCCCGCCGTCTGCGCACGCAACTGTGCGTTCTCGCGCTCCAGTTGCTCCACGCGCAAAGAGAGCTCTCCGACACGTTGCGACAACAGGCGAACATCTTCGCGGAGGTTGGCGAAGTCGACCGATGACTGACCCCGCACCGTCACCGCGGCAAGCGACAGTAGCAGCAAGAAGGGGAACCGCATGCCGGACTGTGCTAAAACCCCGTCGAGAAAACAAGCGGAGCTTTTTCGGGCGTCCCCGAGCGGCCCTCAGCTCGCCGCAGGACGGTGTGGAAAAGGACGGTCCGAAACCAGCGGTCGCATCGGCCGGGACACCAGAACCGTTCCGATCGGAAGCGGACAGCCACGCACGAACTCGCCCGCGGGCAGCATGCGCCCGCCCGCACGCTGAAGCCGAAGGAAGCGCACCACGCCCTCTGCGGTCACGACATCCACCCCAGCCTCCCCGGCCGCGACGATCGTCCCGGGCACGCCGGTCGCGCCAACAGCGCTGGCCTCGGCTAGCCCAACCTTGATCATGCCATCCCCCCACGGGAAGGCGCATCCGGGCCACGGGTTCAGTCCGCGGATGCGCGCCGCCAGTTCCCGCGCCGGTCGGCCAAAGTCCAACGCTCCATCCTCCTTCGCGAGCCGCCGGCAGTAGGTCGCCCGACCATCATCCTGCTCGACAAAGCGCAGGCTGCCGGTCCGCAGCAGGGGCAGCGCACGTGACACCAATCGATCACTGGCGGACGCCAAACGGGCCTCCACGTCGAGCGCGGTGTCCAAGGGTCCGATGGCGACCGGCTCCACGTCCGCGACCGGGCCGGCATCCAGAGCCCGCACGATGCGCATCAGGGTGACGCCCGTACGGTCGTCGCCCGAGGCCACCGCGGTCTGGATCGGCGAGGCGCCGCGGTAGCGCGGAAGGAGGGAGGTATGCAGGTTTAACGTGACCAGC
>CAIOYO010000129.1 GCA_903862595.1 uncultured Opitutaceae bacterium
GGTGTTGGTCGTGGTCTCGCTGACGATGATTCCCACTGCCGCGAAGAGAAGCGTCAGGCCAATGACGGAATTGCTCTGGAAGATCCCCGCCAGACCCGCGCCGATCCAGTGCGCCAAGCCGGTCGAGAACATCAATTCCCCGAGCGACATGCCGCCGGCGAAAAGCAGGATGGTCCCCCAATCGATCCCCGCGGCGTCACGCCACTCGAGCGTGAACGACTCCCGCTGCCGATCCGCCGGGAGAAAGAATAGCACCGATGCAGCGAGGAGACCCACGATGCTCTCCGGGAGGTGGGCCGTGATCCAGGCATAGGCCGGGCTCGCCACGCCGCGAGGGTCGAGCGCAGAGACCACTCCCGGGAGCATCCAGAGAACCACGGCGGCGGCGAAGAGGATGACGACGTTCAACTGCCCGCGGGTCCAAGGTCCGAGCTTGGCTCCCTCCGCCTGCAGCCAGGCGCGGTTATCCGACAGCATGAGCGTCGGAAACGGGCATTTCCGGCTGAAGCGCCAGACCAGAAAGATCGCCAGCACGATCGCCACCGGCAGGCCGAGACTCATCCACTGGAAGAACGTGACCTTGTAGCCCAGCAGACGCTCCAGCGCGCCGATGCCGATGAGGTTGGGCGGCGTACCCACGGGTGTCGCCATCCCGCCCACCGACGCCGCGAACGCCGTGATGAGGATCAACCCCGCGGCGTACGGGGTGGCGCGGAAGTTGGGCGCACCCTGTCGTGCACCCACCTCCGCGAGAATCGAGAGCGCGATGGGCAGCATCATCGCCGTGGTGGCGGCGTTGGAGACCCACATCGACACCACGGCCG
The DNA here is from genome assembly GCA_903862595.1 of uncultured Opitutaceae bacterium. Taxonomy (GTDB): domain Bacteria; phylum Verrucomicrobiota; class Verrucomicrobiia; order Opitutales; family Opitutaceae; genus UBA6669. The sequence goes on from CAIOYO010000129.1 coordinate 825, forward strand.
TGATGCCCGCGAAGGCCGCGTACAGACGCATCGGGCTGGCGCTGACCCAGGGCATCGCCAGCAGCGCGAAGGCGAAGCGGCGGTTCAGCCCGTGCTTCAGCATCGCCTGACCCATGAAGAAACTGCCAATGAACAGAAAGATCACCGGATCCGCGAAGGGCTTGAACACCTCGCGCGCCGAACCGAGGCCCGCGACCACGCAGAGCGAAGGGGCGAGGAGCGCCGTGGCGGCGAGCGGGATCGCTTCCGTCATCCACAGCACCAAGGCCATGCCGACGATCGCAAAGAGGTGCCGCGCAGGCTCCGACAACCCCGGGAACGGGATAAACCAGAGCGCCACCAGCACCGCCGGCGCGAGGTACCACCCGAGGCGCTTGCGCCACCGCTCAAAACGTTCCTCCGCCTCCGAAAGCTGCGCGTGGTAAACGGGGTCTTCGTGGGACGATGACATGGTCTTCGTGGGGTAGCGTCGCGGACTGGGGACCGGAAGCACCGAGGCAGTGCACCCGCCTTCACTCTGTCAACGCACGGTTCGTCACCGCAGGCGGAACCGCGCCGACTGTGCCGTAGCCCGAACCGACGGACACCACGCGATCAAGGGACCACAGCGATGCGGTAAATCTCCGCGTCTGCCGTCCAATCCCTCCGCTCGTCCTGCAAGCGCGCAAACAAGCGCGTGAGGTGCAGCACGATCTCGCCGGTAACCCGGTCTTCGCGGGCCGAGAAGTTCGACAGCGCCAGATCCGCACTATCCCCGGGCCGACGGTCATCGACCACCCGCACGGAGCCCTCGATGAGGAGTCCGCTGGACCGATCGACCTCACCGACCACGAAGGGGTAGCGCGGCCGGTTGCCACGGGGGTTTTCCGGCGTGAGGTTGCCCAACCAGAAGATGCGTCCGCTCGAGTGGGTCAGCAGTTGCGAACACGAGGCCGGGGAAAAGAACCCACCCCCATTCGCATAGGTCCAGGGCACCGGAGCCGTCCAAGTCCAGCCGCGGTCGTGAGAGAAGGCGACCCAACGGTATCCCGGCAAAGCGGGCTGCCGATCATTCGAACCGCGCAGCACCATCAGCAACCGCCCATCCGCCAGCTCCGCCAACGTGGGCTCATCCATGCCGCGCGTGGACCGGGCCGGATCAGCCGTCACGCGGGACGACATCTCCCACTCGAGACGCGAGTGATCCGCCGTCCAGCGTCCCCGCAGCACCGCCGCGTCGGTGTAGGTGTAACCGCCGCCCGGATTGACGTAGCGACCGTCCGGTCCGGCGGGGGTGAGGATGATCGGCAACAGCAGCGTGCCGTCATCGAGAAAGAGCGGCACCGAGGCGGTGTCGCCCACCATGTAGCAGGTCTTGCCGATCTCGACGCCGGGCAGCGGGCGCACCGCGGAAAACCCCGGCCCGCGGTGGATGATTTGCTCGTCGACAAACCACGTCCTCCCTCCATCCCGCGATGCACTGTAATGAATCGCCCACTGCCGCAGGCCCTCCAGAGGATCGTCGGTCGGCAAAACGCCCTCGATCCGGAAGCGGACAAAGATGCCCGTGCGCGGGTCGACACAACCTCCTCGCAGCATGCGCCGCAGCGTGCCACTGGGACGTCGCTCCTCCGTGCGCACTTCCGCGTCCGAAGTCCACGTCACCCCGTGATCCGACGACAGACGGAGGTACGCGACATCGGTGGTGTCGGACCGCGACATCCATTGGTGCAGGGAAATCATCTCCACCCCGGTCGGGCGCGTGTAGTAGGCACTGGCGAGCACGGCGGTGCCAGGTCTGGGAGCGGCAAGGAAAACCTCCCGACGCACCTCCGCGGCGGGCGGGGCGAGCGGCGCCACCGGGGCTCCGGTGCGAACCTCGGCCCACCCGGTCACGGCGAGCACCGCGCACCCGCATGCGATCCACCGCGCACGGATCACCGAGACACCCTTTCGCTGACGGACCGAGAAGCCTCACGGAAGGTTGCGATCTGAGCTGCCATGCGATCCGAACATGGTCACCCCGGCGGTGCCCACCCTGTCAAACGAGATTGACGGCGAAGCCAGCCGGGCGCGGATGGTGTCCGTGATCGCTGCAGCGGTCCATGGTCTTGGCTCGCCCGCGTCGCCGCGCGTTGCCAGCCTCCCGCTGCACGTCGACCCCGCCCTGCCCGCCCCTTCCGCGCATGAAACCCGTCACCCTTGTTCTGGCCTCGATTCTCCTCGGTTCAGCGCTGTCCGCGCAGTCGTTCAACAACCTGCCCGTCACCTCGCAGAAGCCGCCGCTGCACGGCCGTCACTGGATGGCGATCACCGGGAAGCCCCTCGCCGCCACGGCCGGCGCGATGATCTTCCAGAAAGGCGGCAACGCGGTCGACGCCGCCTGCGCCATGCTGGCGGCGACCTGCACGATGTTCGACGTCCTCAGCTGGGGTGGCGAGACCCAGGCCCTCATCTACAACCCGAAGACCGGAAAGGTGATCGCGATCAACGCCCTTGGCGTGGCTCCGACGGGGGCGACGGCGGAGTTCTTCCGTCGGCAGGGGATGAATTATCCGCCGCAGTACGGCCCCCTGGCGGCGGTGACCCCTGGGACGCCGGGCGGCCTGATGGTCATGCTGGCGGAGTTCGGCACGCTGTCGCTTGCCGACGTATTGGCACCTTCCCTACAAATGGCCGAAGGTTATCCGATCGAGGCGCAGACCGCGGATAGCTTTGAGCGCGAGAAGAGCCGTCTCAAGCAGTGGCCCTACTCGAAGGCGGTCTTCCTGCCGCACCTCGGAGAGGAGCGCGAGGCCCCGCGCGCTGGGGAGATCTTCCGCCAGCCCGAACTCCGCGCCACCCTCCAGAAGCTGGTGGATGCCGAACAGGCGGCCCTGCAGCAGGGCAAGAGCCGCAAGGAGGCGATTCAGGCGGCCTACGATCGCTTCTATCGGGGCGACATCGCACGGGAGTTTGTCCGCGGCTGCCAGGAGCAAGGCGGCCTGATCACCGAGCAAGACCTCGCGAACTGGCGCGTGCTGCAGGAGGAGCCCCTGTCGGTGAACTACCGCGGCATCGAGGTGTACAAACTGCAGCCATGGACCCAGGGACCGATGATGCTCCAGGCGCTCAACATCCTGGAGACCTTCGACCTGAAGGCGATGGGCTACAACTCCACACGCTACCTGCACACCCTCTGTCAGGTCATGCACCTCACCTTCGCCGATCGCGACTTCTACTACGGCGACCCCTACTTTCCACCGGAGGAGCCGATCCGCGGCCTGCTCTCGAAGGACTACGCCAAGGAGCGCGCCAAGGCCATCCAAGCCCTGCGCAACGAACCGCACGTCGCACCCGGAGACCCCTATCCCTTCGAAGGCAAGGTCAACCCCTACCGGGACCTCCTCCCGACGCGGGCGCAACCGCCGGCCGCCCCGACTCGCGTGGCTTCCCATGCGGAATTCCTGCGCGACCTGCAGCTTGGCACCACCTCCGTCGAGGCGGCCGACCGCGAGGGCTGGGTCGTCTCGATCACCCCCAGTGGCGGCTGGAACCCCGCCTGCATCGCCGGCCGCACGGGCATCGGCATGAGCCAGCGCATGCAGAGCTTCGTCACCGACCCGACCGAAAACCCCTTCAACGTCGTGGAACCCGGAAAGCGTCCCCGCGTCACGCTCACCCCCACGCTGGCACTCCGGGATGGAAAACCCTTCCTGTCGTTCGCGGTCCAGGGTGGAGATGGCCAGGACCAGAACCTCCTGCAGTTCTTCCTCAACGTCGTGGAATTCGGGATGACGGTGCAGGAGGCCAGCGAGGCCGCCAACGTGAACACCGACCAACTGTGGCTCTCGCTCGGCGGCGAGGATCGCCGCCCGCGTCCCGGCAGCATCCTCCTCCACGACAGCACCCCTCCCTACGTCCGGAAGGAACTGGCCGGCATGGGGTATCGCCTGCGCTTCAGCGACCGCACGTCCGGGCCGATCAACGCGATCTGGTTCGACTGGCAGCACGGCAC
>CAIOYO010000130.1 GCA_903862595.1 uncultured Opitutaceae bacterium
AAAAGGAAAAGATCCCGGCGAAGTTTCTCGAGCAGGTCATGCAGGATTTGCGGAGCGGTGGCTTCATTCGGAGCCAGCGAGGCAAGTTCGGAGGCTATCGCCTCGCGCGGGAGGCCTCGCAGATCCCGATGGGGCAGATCGTACGCTTGATCGATGGTCCGCTGGCTCCGATTGGGTGCGTCTCGCAGACCGCCTATGAGCGCTGCAGTTGCCCCGATGAGGTGCACTGTGGGCTGCGCATGCTGATGCTGGACGTGCGCAACGCGATCGCCGGGATCCTCGACCGCTATTCCCTGGCTGATGTGGTCGAGGTGACGCTTCGCAAGATGCGGCGCGACGGCATCACCCTGCCGTTTAGCCAGCCGGATCGTCCCGAGACGCGGCGGGGCGCGCGGGGTGTGCCCGGGACAGCCGCGGGGACGCGGCTGCAGCCACTCGACGGTCTCATCCAGAATCTTTTGCCCGACTACACCATCTAAGTTGCTCACCTCAGACCTGCTTACTTATGGCCAGAATCCACAACGACATCACCGAGACGATCGGTAACACGCCCCTTGTCCGTCTGAATCGCACCGCTGCTGCGCACGGTGCCGTGGCGGAGATCCTTCTGAAGCTCGAGTTCTTTAATCCGCTCTCCAGTATCAAGGACCGCATTGGTGCCGCCATGATTGACGATGCGCTCAAGTCGGGCCGCATCAATCAGAGCACCGTGCTCATCGAGCCCACCTCGGGCAATACGGGTATTGCGTTGGCGTTCGTGGCGGCGGCGAAGGGCCTCAAGCTTGTGCTGACGATGCCGGAGACCATGTCGCTCGAGCGGCGCAAGCTGCTGAAGATCCTCGGAGCCCGCGTCGTGTTGACGGAGGGGCCGAAGGGAATGCGGGGCGCCATTGCCAAGGCCGAAGAGCTTCAGACCAAGATTCCCAATAGCGTCATCCTGCAGCAGTTCACGAACCCATCGAATCCCGCGGTCCATCGGCGTACAACGGCGGAGGAAATCTGGCGCGATACGGACGGGAAGGTCGACATCGTCGTGTCCGGCATTGGCACGGGAGGCACGATCACCGGCGTCGGTGAAACGTTGAAGGCGCACAAGCCGACGGTCCGCATCGTCGCGGTGGAACCTGATGCCTCTCCGGTCTTGTCCGGCGGTACGCCTGGACCCCACAAGCTGCAGGGAATCGGAGCCGGCTTCGTCCCGGGCGTGTTGAATACCAAGGTCTACGACGAGGTGATTCGGGTGAAGGAATCGGATTCCGGTCCCATCTCTAAACAGGTCAACACCCAAGATGGCATCCCGATCGGAATTTCCTCGGGTGCTGCAGTTTGGGCGGCTCTCCAGCTTGCGAAGCGCCCGGAGAACCGCGGCAAGCAGATCGTGGTCATCATCCCCTCGAGTAGCGAGCGTTACCTCTCGACCTGGCTCTTTGCTGACATCAGCGCGGAGAGCGACTCCCTTGACGATCTGGTGCCTGCCGGGAGCTGAGGATTCGTGCCGGTGATAGTCTCACCGCCGCTGCGCCGCCCCTTTGCCTGATTTGCCGGGGTGGGGCGCCTTCGCGGTGGCTGGGCAAGCGCGCGACCTTGCTAGGTTCGCGCGATGCCGTGATTGCGGACCTCGCTGTGGTAGTGCCAGCGATAAAATGCCACGGCCAACGTGCAAAAGGTGACGAAGAGACCTCCGAGCTTCATGATGACCGCGCCCAAGAGTTGATCCTCCGCCGGTCCGAGTTTCGCGAAGAGCCTCGGCGCGTACTCGTAGGTGGGGTAGAGCACGTCCTGCGAAAACGCGAGGAACGCGAAGAGCGGAGTCATCCCGATCGTCACCGCAATCAGATAGAGAATCTGTACCCCCGGGTTCACCGGTGGCTGGAGCCGCGAGGGTCCCAAGATCGGCCACCAGTAGAAAAGGGCGGCCACGAAAAACATCAGGTGCTCCAAGACGTGCACTAGCTTGTCCTGGAGCGCCCAGTCGTAGATTTCCGGAACATGCCACGCGCTGAGCACGCCGACGTAGATCGCGGCGCAGCTCACGGGATGGAGCAGCTTGCGGCGTAGTCCGGGCAAAGGAGCGCGCTGGAAGACGCCGTCCACCAGCCAGACCGGCAGGCCAAGCAGAAAGAAGATCGCGGCGGGATAGATCAGCAACTGGTGCTGAACCATGTGGGCACTGAGCAGAAACCGTTCACCCGCCTGATCGAGCGGAGATCCCACCGCGAGGTAGAAGATCACCAGCCCGGAGTAGAACATGGCAGCTTCCTTCCGTGGGAACACCAGCGAGGCCCCCCAGAGTCGCCGACGCAAAGGCCCGCAGGCCATCGCATAGGCCCAGCCCAGAAAGATCAGCCCTCCGACTAGGTAGGGCTCGTTGTGCCAGTGACGCCAGTCGATCATTGGGTCAGGAGCTCACGTGAAGCCGGCTGCAAAAGAGCGGGAGGGCCGGCGTGCACCTCAGCCCGCTCGCATTCCGCCTCAGGCGGAGCTGATCATCGTGCTCACGGTCTGCAGCGCCGCAGCATCGTAGGCCGGACCGACCGGCTTGCTGTCACCGACCGAAAACAGGAAGTACAGCGCGGTCACCGTACCGGTTGCCAGAACGAGACCGATGAAGAACAGGATCGTGCAGAGCAGCTTGTCCCACTTCAGGTGCATGAAGATGAAGATCACGAACATGAACTTCACCAAGGAGAGGAGCGAGAGTACGCCGAGGACCACCCAGTGCGGCAGGGGAAGGTAGATGGCGACGATCTCGATGCCGGTGATGACGGCCAAGAGCATGGCCACCTGCACAAAGATGTGGAACTTGCTCTGGTCGTGCTCGTGACCGTGGGAATCGTGAGAGGACGTGGCGGCGAGGGCGCTCATGGCGGCGGGAGAGGGTAAGAGGGACGTCAGGCCAGTGGAGGCAGCTCAGATGTACTCGAGGAGGTAGACCACCGGGAAGATGATGATCCAGACGATGTCGACGAAGTGCCAGTAAAGGCCCATGGATTCGACGTCGATGGCATTGCGCTCGCCGAAATCGACCTGGCCCCGGGAGCGGCCAAGGAACATGAGTCCGCCGATGCTGGCCGCCAAACCGATGAGGGAAAGGAGATGGCCGGAGAGGAAGGAGCCAACGGAGAACGTCGGGACGTGCATCTGGTGAGCGAAGTCGACGACCACATAGACGCCGAGGATGACGGCCACGGCGAACACAAGCAGGTGCACGATGCTCATGATGAACCAAGGCTGGGACGACTGTTCAGCATCCGCCGGCTTGAAGCTGCGGATGTACATCAGGATCAGCCAGAGGACTCCGATCGCCACGTGACAGCCGTGCGTGCCGGTGAGCGTGTAGAAGGTGGAGCCGAACAGACTGCTCGACAGCGTCAGACCCCTGTCGTGGACGAAGTGCTGGAACTCGTAGACTTGGCACGCGAGGAAGATCAGGCCGAAGAAGATCGTTCCGAGAAGGTTGTTTCGCGTGCTGCGGACGTTGCCCTTCTGGATGGCATTCACTGCCAGCGCCATGAGCAGCGACGACATCAGCAGAATGAAGGTCGAGAACGACGTGAGTTCGATCGAGAAGACGGATCGCGGGTCCGGTGAGCCGGCCGGTGGATGGATCCGATACACGACGTGCATCGAGATCAGGGCACCGAAGAACATGCAGTCGGACGCGAGGAACGTCCACATGAACAGTTTCTTGTTCGGAATGCCGGTCGACGTCGTGGCGTCGTGGTGGTGGTCAATCGCGCCGGAGGCGGAGTGGCTGCTCATGGTCGAAAGGGGATCGGGTTGGAGGTGCTCGGCCGGCCTCGCTCAGTGATGGGCTTGGCCGTCCTTCGGCTCGATCGGATTGCCATCCTTGTCGAGGTGGAGGTGGTAGCCGCCTGGTCCTTCCCAGGCCCACAGATAAACGGCGATGAAGAGGACCACGCCGCCGGCGATCGCGCCCATGAAGTTGTGATTCGTGAAGAATAGGCCACCGGTCAGGAGGGCCATCGCGGCCAGCAAGGGGAACCAGGACTGGCTCGGCATGTGAATGCCGCCATGGGACTCCTCCTCGGCTGCGCTCTTCGCCTTCTCGCGCTCAATTTCGTCGCGGTGGTTCTTTTCGTACCAGAAGGCGTCGCGCGCGTGGACGGTCGGGATCACTGCGAAGTTGTACTCCGGCGGCGGGTTCGGGATGGACCACTCGAGGGTGCGGGCACCCCAAGGATCGCGGCCGACCTTCTCGCCCTTGAAGTAGGTGTAGAGCATGACCACGAAGTAGACGGCCATGCCGATGCCGAGGATCATGGCGCCCACCGACGCGATGAAGTTGGCGGAGTTCCAACCCATGTTGCCGTCGTAGGTGAAGGTACGGCGCGGCATTCCGTTCAGCCCGAGGAAATGCATCGGGAAGAACGTCACGTTGAAGCCAACGAAGATGGCCCAGAAAGAGAACTTGCCCCAGGCCTCGGACACCTTGCGACCGAAGATGAGCGGGAACCAGTAGTGAATGCCGGCGAGCAGCGCGAAGATCGAGCCGCCGATCAGCACGTAGTGGAAGTGGGCCACCACGAAGTAGCTGTCCTGCTGCTGCGCATCCGCAGGTGCCGCCGAGTGCATGATGCCGGAGAAGCCGCCCATCATGAACATCCAGACGAAGCCGAGCGCGAACATCATGGGTGTCCGCATCTGGAGCTGTCCGTTCCAGAGGGTGCCAATCCAGTTGAAGATCTTCACGCCGGTCGGAACCGCGATGGCCATCGTGGCGATCGAGAAGGCCGCCGTGGCCATCGTTCCCATGCCGGTTGTGAACATGTGGTGGGACCACACGCCGAAACCGAGCAGTCCGATGACCGCTCCCGAGAACACGATGATCGGGTAGCCGAAGAGAGGCTTGCGCGAGAAGGTCGGCAGGATCTCGGAGATGATGCCCATCGCCGGGAGAATCAGGATGTACACCTCAGGGTGTCCGAAAATCCAGAAGAGGTGCTGCCAGAGAATCGGGAGACCGCCGTTGGAGACCTCGAAGAAACTCGTTCCGAAGGAACGATCCATCATGAGGGCGATGAGCGCGATCGTGATCGCCGGGAAGGAAAGCACGATCAGGAACGCCGTGATCAGGGTCATCCACGTGAAGACCGGCAGCCGCATCATCGTCATGCCGGGGGCGCGCATGTTGATGATCGTAACGATGAAGTTGAGGGATCCGACGACCGAGGAGACGCCGAGGATCTGCAAGCCCATGACCCAAAGGTCCGTGGACATGTCGGTCGCAAACTGGTTGGAGTACGCCGTGCTGGTGAGCGGGGCGTAGCCGAACCAACCCACGTCCGGGGCGCCGGATTTAACAAACCAGCCGACGTTCAGGATGATGGCGCCGGCGAGGAAGACCCAGAACGCAAACCCGTTCAATCGAGGGAAAGCGACGTCGCGGGCCCCGATTTGCAGAGGCATGATGTAATTGAAAAACGCAGCCGACAACGGCATCACGGCGAGGAAGATCATCGTCGTGGCGTGCATCGTGAAGAGCTCGTTGTAGGTCTGGGCGCTCAGGAACGTGTTGTTCGGCACCGCGAGCTGAATGCGGATCAACAGAGCCTCGAAGCCGCCCACGAGGAAGAAGATCAACGACGACACGCCGTAGAGTAGGCCGACGCGCTTGTGGTCCACCGTGGTGAGCCAGCTCACGAGGCCGGTCTTGGCGGTCGGTCGCGTGAAGACGAACGGACGCTTCTCCGCGGCGGCGGTGTCCTTGCCGATGAAATCGGACTTGGTGATGGCTTGCATGGATCGGGTGCTCCTCGAAAGGGATTACTTGAGGCTGTGCAGGTAAGCGACGAGCGAACGAGCCTCGTCGTCATTGATCGAAAACTGTTCTTCCCAGGCTCCGGTCTCGCTATTGCGGACCACGTAGCCGCCGAACCACATCTTGTTTCCGGGCTTCACGTTGTTCGGCTCGGTCAACCAGCGGTGCAGATTCTGCTCGGTGTTCTCCAGGAGGCCGCCGGCGATGGTGGTGCGCGCACCGATGCGGGTAAGATTCGGTCCGGAGATGCCGGCGCCTTCATGACCACGCACCTCGTGGCACCCAGCGCACTTCTTTTCGATGAAGAGCTTTCGGCCTTGGGCGATCAATTCGGGTTTTTCACCGGCGTCGACCTGCTGCTTTTGCTGCCAAGCGGCGAACGGGGCGCGATCGAACCCCTCGCTCCATCCCGGGGAATTGGGGCGCTGCTTCTCGTACTTGTAGGACGCAAACTCGACGCGCGGGGTTCCGGCGGCCGGGGTGGCTCCGATCTGCGTACCTGGCACGGTGCGCGCCGGGCTCTTCTGTTGAGCCAGCCACGCGGCAAAATCAGCTTCGGAAAGGGCAATCACGCGGAACCGCATCACGGCATGCGACTCGCCGCAGAACTCGGCGCACTGACCCCAGAAGTAACCCGGCTCGTCGGCCTTCAGCCAGAGGTGGTTTCCACGATTCGGCATCATGTCCACCTTGCCGGCCAGCTTCGGGACCCAGAACGAATGGATGACGTCGACGGTGCGCAGGTTCACGCGCACCGGTCGCCCCGCCGGGATCACGAGCTCATTGCCCGTCACCAGCGCTCCGCTCCCCTCGATCTGCTCCTGCGGGTACTCAAACTTGAACCACCACTGGTAGCCGGTCGCAGTCACCTCATAGGCATTCGCCCGCTCCGCCTCCGGAACGTCATAGGTGTACCAAATCGCCCGCATCGTCGGAACCGCGATGATGACCAAGGCTCCGATCGACAAGACGATCAGCCCGATTTCGATCAGGGGATTGCCGTGGCTCTGCTCGGGCGGCGGTTGATTGCTCAAATCCCCCGATCGGACCCGAAAACGCAGCGTCGCGTAGGCCAAAACGGCGGCGACCAGGACGAACAGGATTACCGATACCCACAGCGTGACGTAGAAGACGTCGAGCTGAGTCTTGGCCACGGGACCATGGGTCTCGAACGTGGACTGGGGCCCGGAGGTCCAACCGCCGGTGAGCAGCGGGAGAAGGCCCACAAGTACGAGGGAACGGGCGCGCGAAAACGCCGTGCGGAGGGTGAGGGTGAGGGTCATGTCGCCAAAAGGGAAACGCGGAGGCCGGAAAGCTTCCGCGCGTCGGGAGAGCGTCCGCATCGCGAGGGGCGTTTCAAGCCAGATCCTCGTAGAGCGTTCATTCAGCCTGCAAAACCGCAACGAATAGCGTTCAAGCCGTACACCCGCGGGCCAAGTATTAGTCTTGCGAGACGCTGACGAGCGATTGCCTGATGAGGATGGATGGGGAATGTGTCAGAGAAGAACGGAGTAGTTTTTGTCCGTTTGCGAAAAAACAGGATTGCAAAGGCAATCCGATGGCTAATGCGGGCAGGCGATTTGCCGGACCCTTGACCAGCCAACGCTCATGCGTCAGCGCGCTGCAATGCAACGAGTGCCAGCGTGAAGGCCACCATCGCCTCGTCTTGTCCACCCGTACGCCCCGTTTTCCGATTGCGAATTAGGAGGCCGGGCCAACGCTGACGGCTCGCTCGCGTGCTCTCTGTGACGTCCTCCGCTTCCTCCGCGAAAGGTCTGTTCCTTGATCGGGACGGGACCTTGATCGAGCATGTCCCTTATCTGCATGATCCTAATCATGTTAAGCTGATTCCGGGCGTTCGGGAGGCGCTGCATCAAGCGCGTGGGGCGGGTTTTCGCCTGTATCTTTTCACGAATCAATCGGGGGTGGGGCGGGGAATGTTTCCTCTCGCAGCTGTGCACGCTGTGAACCAACGGATGGAAGGCTTGCTCGGGTTCGCGGAGCCGGTGTTTGCGGAAGTCTGCATCGCGCCGGAGGCACCGGACCAGCTTTCGACTTACCGTAAGCCTTCACCGCGGTTTATTGAGGAAATGATTGCTAGGGATAATCTTGTGAAGAAAGACTCTTGGATGATCGGCGATGCCCCGTCCGATTGGGAGGCGGGTTGGAGGGCTGGAATCAATGCGGGTGCAGTGGGACTCACGGGGGCGGAAGATCCGGCCTGGGGAGCGATGCGATCCCGGTGGACTGTAGCGGCGGCACCGACTCTCGCGGACCTCATACCGACCCTTTTGCGTTCCGCCTAGCTGGGTGCTTCTCCCTAAGGGGGCTGAGATAGGCGAGTTTTCGGTCGGGGAAATACCTAAATCGGGCCCGTGGTGCGTCCGATTGCCCAAGGAGGCCGGAGAGTAGCCATCCCGTTCGGAGGGATCCTCGCTTGCTCGTTGCGCCTTTCCCCCCCCGATGCCGACTCCCCCACCGCGTTTCAGTGATGCCGAGATCATGCGTCGGATCGATGCCTGTCCCAAGCTCGCGTCCCTGCAGAGCATCAATCGCGCGCTCGCCGGTCTCGTAAGCGCGGAGCAGAGTTTCAACTCGCAGATCGCGGAGATCATCCGCCGCGATCCTTCGCTGACCGCGCGCCTGCTTCGCATGGTGAACAGCGTCTACTTCGGGCTGAGCGCGAAGGTGAACAACATCGAGGAAGCGGTCTTCTATCTGGGCCTGCGACAGATTCGGGAGCTCTCGATGGCGACGCCGGTGATCGAGGAACTGGAGCGGCTCACGGATACGGGGACGCGGCTGCCGTGGCGGGACCTTTGGAAGCACTCGATCGGATCAGCGATCATGACGCGTGAGATTCTTGCGACGACAACCCTCCTCGTCGACGATGACACGGATTACATCATTGGTCTCCTGCACAACGTGGGCAAGGTCGTCCTGGCGACGGCGTTTCCCGAGGAGTTCAGCCGGATCGTGCAGCAGTCGTTTGGATCTGCGACCGAGGTCTGCCAAGCGGAGCGGGAGTTGATCGGCTGGGACCATGCGAGGATTGGCGGCGTGTATCTGCAGCGGCACCAACTCGCGGGTGAGATCACGGATGCGGTCTTGTATCACCACGCTCCCGAGCTGGCTCCGCAGCACGGCTTCTATGCCGCCGCGGTCCAGATCGCGGATCAACTGGTTCGCTACGCCGGCATTCCGGGTGGTTTCGAAAAGGTGGAACCGATCGCCTACGACTCGTGGCTGAATCTTCCTGGATGGCGGATCCTCTTCGGCGACGGTGAGCGAGAAACCCGTCTCGCCCGCGCCGCGTTGGCGAACAGTGTCCAGCGCCTCCCCACGGTGCTCAACGGACTCGTGTGACCGTGTCGGGTCCGCTTTTTCGTCGTGCCGCTACTCATGGAACCGTCGCCGGCAGTTTCCGCGGAAAGCGCACTGGTGCTGCTCGATTCGCGGCGGCGGATTCGGCGGATTTCTCCGGGAGCGGCTGCGCTGCTGGATCGCTCGCCGGGTACGTTGCTCGGTTTGGACTGGCGGCCGGCCGATTTTCTCAGCGGGCGTGACTTGATCTGGCACGAAGAGCAACTCCGAGGCTCGGTGTCCCGCGATGACCTTCATCTGGTGTTCTTGCGGCCCTTGAGGACCAATGCCGAGCCGGCGCGGAGCGTAGCGTCGCTCGCGGCGTGGTCGGACTCCGCAGAACTCGCGCTCTTGCGCTCCCCGGACGGTCGCGTGATCGAGGTCAATCAGGCCTTGGCGCGAAAGTTCGCGCTGCCGGCCCCGGAATGGCGTGGCCGGGAGGTGTCTGCCCTCGTTCACCCGGAGGATCTGCCGGTTTGGAACGAGGCTCAGCAGCGCCTCCAGCGTCCGCCCTACCGTCTCGCCCATGAGAGCCGATGGTTGACCGCGCAGGGCTGGCGCTGGCTGGCGTGGGAGGAAGCAGCGATTCTGGATGAGGAGGACCGGGTGACCGGCCTGCGGGGCGTCGGACGCGATGTCACCAAGCACCGTCTCGCGGAGGAGCACTTTCAGAAACTGGCTCGCGCGGTGGATCAGGCACCGCTGGCCGTGGTGATCACGATGCCGGATGGGCGGGTGCAGTACGTGAATCCGCGATTTACGGAGGTGACGGGCTTCACGCTGGAGGAAATCTTTGAGCGTGGGATTGATGTGCTGCGTTCGGGATTCGCGACCGAGGGTGAATGGCAGCAGTTCTGGAGCACCGTGCAGGCGGGGCAGGCATGGCGGGGCGAGGTGTGCGCCCGTTACAAGACCGGGCAGCCGGTCTGGGAGCTCGTTCAAGTTTCCCCCATCCGCAACCATGCGGACGAGATCACCCACTTGCTCTGCCTTCGCGAGGATATCACCGAGCGCAAGCGCCTCGAGGAGCAGCTGCGTCAGTCGCAGAAGATGGAGAGCCTCGGTACCTTGGCTGGCGGCATCGCGCATGACTTCAACAATCTGCTCGCGATTATTGATGGCTTCGCGGACCTCGCGGCCGTGCGTGTCTCGGCTGATCCCGAGCTGAGTCGTTACCTGAGTGAGGTCCAGGCTGCTTCCCAGCGAGCGAGCGGCCTGGTGCGTCGCATCTTGACCTTTAGCCGCAAGGCCGAGGTCAGTTTCCGGCCGGTTTCGGTGAATCGGCTCATCCTGGAGCTCGGGAGACTGTTCTCGGAGACCTTCCCCCGGACCATCGTCTTCGAGTACCGGCTCGATGAAACGCTACCCACGCTCTCGGCGGACCAGAATCAGCTGCAGCAGATCCTGCTCAACCTCTGCGTCAATGCCCGTGACGCGATGCGGGAGGGCGGACGGATCACGTTGGTCACAGGTCGGCGGTCGGGAGAGCAATTGGTCCGATTGGGAGGGGAACCGACCAAGGAGTACATGATGATCCGGGTTGCAGATACGGGATGCGGGATGCCGGAGTCGGTCCGGTCCCGGATTTTTGAACCTTTCTTCACGACCAAACACGATTCCGGGGGGACGGGGCTCGGGCTCTCCGTGGTCTATGGCGCCGTCGTGCATCACCGTGGTGTGATTGACGTGGAGAGCCGGGAAGGGGCGGGTACAACGTTCTCGGTGTTTCTGCCGATGACGGGACGCGAGTCGGCGGACAGCACGGCGGAGACGGGAGGGGTAGCGGAGATCCCGACTGGCACCGAGTCGGTTCTGGTGGTCGAGGACGAGTTGGCGCTGCGGACTCTCCTGCGGGTCTCGCTGGAGGCTAAGGGCTACCGGGTTCGGACGGTTGCCGACGGGGGGGAGGCGCTGGAGCTCCTGCTTGGAGCCCCGGGCCGGATTGATGCGGTGGTCTTGGACCTCAATTTACCCCGGGTGTCGGGCGTGGAAGTGTATCCGACCATTCGTCGCCTTGTTCCCGACGCCGCGGTCCTCGTCCTCAGTGGCAATGTGTCAGCGGAGGCGCGGGCGGAGCTGGAATCATCGGGCCAGCCCGTGTTTTTGTCCAAGCCCTGCCGCCTGGGCGAGTTGGGCCGCCAACTCCGGCGAGCGCTGGATGGTCGCCGGCAGGGGCGGGGCCTGGCCCCATGAGAGGGGATGGAGGGGCGTCGGTCCTACTCGTCTTGCCCTCGACAAGTGCTTAATCGGGCGCGCGGCGGGTCGATGTAAACCTCGTGATTTTGAACCCTCGTGCGCCCCGTTGCAGCGTCTGCGGCATCGTTGCCTTCGCGCCGGCCTTGGCCGTCGAGGGATTTACTGCGGGAGGGCCGGCCCGGTGACCACCCTCGAGCGCATCCGTTCCTCGCTTTCCCAGCCGGGGCCTTTGGACGCTGAGGAGAGGGCGGAGTCTCCGACAGGCGAAGTCCTGAGCGACGCGCAGATCTTGGCGCCCGTCTTCCGCCGCGGTGACGCGTGGATGCATCTCTTCCTCGCGTTCCATGCGGTCTTGGCGTTGGCGCTGGCGGCGGTCCAGCAGACGTGGGTGGAAGCGATCGTGATGATCGCCCTGGCCGTGGTGATCTTCTGGTTGCCTGCGCAGCGCAAACCGGGGTCGTTCCTAGCCCGTGCGGGAGCTGGCATCGCGCTGCAGCTGTTTGCGGCCCTCCATGTTTACCAGGTG
>CAIOYO010000131.1 GCA_903862595.1 uncultured Opitutaceae bacterium
ATCGACTTATCGGCCTCCTCGAAACCGGCTACGCCGGTGAAGAAGCCGAAGTTCTGCGTCGACAGGGCGACGAGCGTGGTGGCGCCCTTCTCCTTGGCGCGGAGTGAGGCGTATTCGACCATCTTCCGCCCGATGCCGCGGTTGTGGTAGAAGGGCAGCACGTAGAGAGTGCCGAGTTCCGCCATCGTCGGGTGGCCGGGGTAGAAATACAGGGTGACGCAGGCGATGATGTTCTCGTCGATCTCGAACACGTAGAACTGATCGATGTTCTTCTCGATCGCCTGTTGGGTGCGGTGGATCAGCTCCTCGCGTTTCACGCCGCCACGGATGAGGGAGTAGAGGGCGCGGACGTCGCGACGGGTGGCGCGGCGGATCTGCTGGTAGTCATTGCCGTAGACCAGGGAGCCGACGCCCTCGCCGGAGAAGATTTCGTTGAGGAGTCCGTCGAGCAGGCGGCCGTCGACAATGTGCACGCGAGGCGTGCCGGTCTCGATTGCGCGGACTGCGTTCTGGGCCTTGCTGCGGACGAGTTCGGCGATCCGCTCCGGCTTGGTCCGGAGGATGTCGCGCAGAACATCGATGGAAATTTCGCGGCGGATCTCGCCATCGATTTCCATGCCGGGGGCGGGAGTGAGGTAGATGATCTTCGTCGCCAGCAGCGCCTCCGCGAGCTCGGCGGCGAGCAGGTCGGAATTGATCCGCAGCGATTTCCCGTCCGGGCCGAAGCCGATGGGCTGGATGATCGGCACGATGCCCTCGTCGAGGATGTGCGTGATGAAGTCGCGGTCGACCCGCTCAACCTTGCCGGTGAGTTGTTGATCGACGCCCTTGATGATGCCGACGGGCAGCGCCCGCACCGCATTCGTCAGCGCGGCCTTGAGCGAGTTCTGGGTCAGGCCTTCCAGCACCAAGTGGGAAACCCGCGCCGAAGCCCGGATCGCGAGATCGAGCGTCGCGGCATCGGTCACGCCGGTGCCGTCATTGTTGGTGATCGGTACGCCGCGGAGGACGGACAGCTCCTGGATCTGCTGGCCGATGCCGTGGACCAAGACGACCTTGATGCCGAGGGAGCGGAGGACCGCGATGTCGACCAGAAGATTGCCGAAGTTGTCGTCGGCGACGATCGAGCCGTCGAGCGCGAGAACGAAAATCTGGCCCTGGAAGCGCGGGACGTATTTCAGGATCCCCCGCAGGTCGGTGGGTTTGATCGTGGCGGCGGTCGCGGCCACGGCTGGAGCTCCGCCGGCGGAGGGGGCGGCGGGGACGGACACGGGCGAGGCAGCGGGGCCGGGACCTTGGCTCATCGAGGTTTGTCGCTGGAGTCTCGCCGCTTCCGCCTTCTCCCGTCAATCATTGGATTAAGGCGTCCCGGGCCGGTCACCGCCGCAGAATTGTGTGGATTCTGGCTCGTTAAGTCTGCGATTCTCCCCGGCTGTCATGAACCCTGTTCTCAAGCTTCTCTCCGAAGGCGCCGCCGTGTCGACCGACCAGATGGCGCAGGTGCTGGGCCTCGCTGCCGCAGAGGTTGAGCGGCAGCTTGAGCTGCTGAAGCGCGAACGCATCCTCCTTGGCTGGCGTCCGGTGCTCGATCTCTCCGCGCAGAGCGAGGGTGCGTCCGCCGTGCGCGCAGTCATCGAGGTCAAGATCACGCCCGAACGCGGCGGCGGCTTCAATCGTCTCGCGGAGCGGATCAGCCGCTTCGATGAAGTGGAATCCGCCTACCTCATGTCCGGCGGCTACGATCTGCTCGTCTTCGTCCGCGGATCCTCCCTGCAGAAGGTGGCGGGCTTTGTCTCGGAAAAGCTCTCCACGATCGAAGGCGTCCTCTCGACCTCCACGCATTTCATGCTCCGCTGCTACAAGGAACAGGGCTTCCTCGTGGAGACGGGAGACGCGTCGAGCACGCGCCTGACGATCGCTCCCTGACCGGGTCTGGCGGTCCTTCAATGCCTGCAACTGCACCGACGATCATGAGTGACGACGCGAAACGCTGGGTGGCGAGCCACATCGCCGCGCTGCCGAAGAGCGGCATCCGGGATTTCTTCGAGCTGGTGGCGAAGATGAAGGGGCAGGACGTGATCTCGCTCGGAGTCGGAGAACCCGATTTCGTGACGCCATGGCACGTGCGCGAGGCGGCCATCTTCGCGTTGGAACGGGGCAAGACGTACTACACATCGAATCTCGGTCTTCTCGAGCTGCGCCGGGCGATCTCGACCTACGTCAGCGAACACTTCCGGGTCGATTACCGTCCCGAGGACCAGGTCATTGTGACCGTGGGCGTGAGCGAGGCGCTGGATCTGGCCTTCCGTGCGTTCTGCAATCCGGGCGACAAGGTGATGTTCCACCAGCCCTGCTACGTTTCCTATGCGCCGAGCATCGCGCTGGTCCATGCGACCGCGATCGCTGTTCCCACCTTCGCCAAGGACAATTTCGCGCTGACCGCCGAGGCGCTCCGGGCGGCATGGCAACCGGGCGCGAAGATCCTGATGCTCAACCTCCCGTGCAACCCCACGGGCGGGACCTGCTCGCTCGAGCAGCTGCAGAAGAT
>CAIOYO010000132.1 GCA_903862595.1 uncultured Opitutaceae bacterium
CTCCCGGAGATGTTCTCGCCGGAGTGGCGCGGCTTCATGGACGAGCTCAACGCCTTCGCGCGCCCGCTCGGCCTTCGGGAGTTCCACTCGTGGTCGAAGATCTGGGAGTACCCGGCCCTCTGGCGGCAGGGCCTGGCCGACGTCCCGTGGTCGCGGGCCCGGCTGGTTGACATCGGTAGCGAACTCTCGGCACTCCCCTGGTGGCTGGCGACGCAGGGGGCCCGCGTCACGCTGATCGAGCGCAGCGCGAACTTCACCGGGCACTGGGAGTTCGTGCGAAGGAAGCTCGGCGTGGCGGTCGACTGGCGGATCGTCGACACGAGTGACCTGCCCCTGGCGCCCGGCAGTGCGGACGTGGTGACGAGCCTGTCCGTGCTCGAGCACCAACCGGACAAGCGCCGAGCGATCGACGAGATCGCGCGCGTCTTGCGACCCGGCGGCTTACTCGCGCTCTCGTGCGACCTCTGCGAACCCGAGTACGGCATGGCCTACCCCGTATGGGGAGGCACCCCGCTCACCCTGTCAGGCTTCGACGCCCTGCTCACGCAGCATCCGCAGTTCGAGTCCATGCGTCAGGCGATCTGGAACACGGAGGACATTGAGGCCTTCCTCGCGTGGCACCGGGAGACCGCGCCCCACCACACCTACATCACCGCCGCGACCGTGCTGCGCCGCCTCCCCGGCGGGTGGCGCTCGCTGCAGCGGCGCCTCCGCCAGGCGCACGCGCGCTTCTGGGCGCAGGAGTGAGTGCGCCCGTGGACACGCTGCTCACCTCCCCCACGGACCGGCGGGACTCGGCCGCCGCGGAACGATCCGGCCAACCATGAGGATCGGTATCGGGCTCAACCTCCTTGCGCCGGACAACGGCGGCGTGACCAACTACGCGCTCACCCTGCTGCGGCACTGGCCCGTGCTCGCCCCTCAGCACCCGATGGTGCTGTTCAGCTTCGGGCACAACGAACCCCTCCTCGCCACGCTTCCGGCGGCCTCGCGGCGTCACGAGATCCGCCTCCAGACGCAAGAAGAGGCGCTCGATCACTTCTCCGGCATCGACGTCTACTTCTGTCCCTTCGGTACCCTCTGGCCGCGCCCCGTGCGCAAGCCCTCGGTGCTCACCTTCCACGACATGCAGGAACGCTTCTATCCCGAGTTCTTCACCGAGAAGGAACTCGCGGAGCGCTTCTTTCATTACGACTGGTCGCTCCGGATGGCCGATGCGGTCATCACCATCTCGGACTTCACCCGCGAAATGGCGACGGAAATGACCGGCATCCCGCGGAGCCACTGCCACGTCGTGCCGCACGTGGCCGACGAACTGCCCGCACCGCTGCGGCCGGCGCACCTCCCGACGGGCCTCGGGACCGACCGGCCCTTCGTTTTTTATCCCGCGAACTTCTGGCGGCACAAAAATCACGAACGCCTTCTCGAAGCGTTTGCCCGCGACGAACTCCGCGGATCGCGCGTGGAACTGGTCTGCACTGGCAGCCGCCTCGGCCGAGAGCAGGCGTGGGACGCGCACCTCGCGCGGCTCGGCCTGCACGGACGCGTCCACCACCTCGGCAAAGTCTCGCGCCCCGAAATCAGCTGGCTCTTCCGCAACAGCCGCGGCCTCGTGTTCCCGTCTCTCTTCGAGGGTTTCGGCATCCCCTTGCTTGAGGCCATGACCACCGGTTGCCCCATCGCCTGCGGCGCCAACACCAGCCAAGCCGACGTCGCGGGGCGAGCCGCGTTGTACTTTTCCGCCGAAGATCCCGGGGCGATCGCCCGCGCCGTCAGGCGGATCGACGAGGACGAGACGCTCCGCCGCCGCCTCATCGCGGCCGGACTCGACCGCGCGCCCGCCTTCAACGTCCACGGCCTCATCGACGGCCACCTCCGTGCCTTCACCGCCGCGCGCAACCGCTACAACCCGGCGCGCGCCTGGTGGAACGAACGCGTCCGACTCCCCCGCTCCCTCCGGGCCCGCGGGCCGCTGACCCCGCGCGAACGGGCCACGGCGGCGGCGCTGCTCCGACGACGCTCGCAACTGCCGGCCGATTTCGAAACCCTCTCGCCATGAGCCGACCGCGCTTCTCGATCGTCATGCCCACGTACAACCACGGACGGTGGATCGACGTGGCCCTGCGCAGCATCTTCGAGCAAGGCGTGGCGTCGGTGGAGGTCACGGTGATGGACTCCGTTTCCACGGACAGCACTCCGACCATCCTCGCGGGCTACGGCGACCGCATCCGGTGGGTCCGACGCAAGGACAAAGGTCAGGCCGACGCGATCAACCAAGGCTTCGCGCTCGTCACTGGCGACATCGTGGCGTGGCTCAACTCCGACGACACCTACCTCCCCGGGGCCCTCGCCCGCGTCGAGGCGGCCTTCGCGGCGGACCCATCGCTCGACTTCGTCTACGGCGACGCTCTGGAGATCGATCAGGAAGGCCGCATTCTCACGCCGAATCTCTTCACGGAGGATTGCAGTCGGGACCGCTTCTACTTCTCGCACGACTACATCTGCCAACCGACCCTGTTTCTCCGTCGCGAAGTACTCGCACGCGTCGGTCCTCTGCGGCCGGATCTCCGCTGGTTTCTCGACTACCAGTGGCTCACGCGCTTCTTCGCGGCCGGACTCCGCGGTCGACGTCTCCCCCACTTCCTGGCGGCGAATCGCGACCATCCGCAGACCAAGACCAACTCCGGCGGCCTGCGTCGCTGGTGGGAGATCATGTCTGTGCTCGCCTCGACCCCACCCCCAGGGCCCCTCGTGCTCGCGCGACGCTGCGTTTGGATCTATTCGCTGGAGTACGTGATCAAGACGATCAACGCCGCGCCCTGGGGAGCGACCGAAGACTCCTCGCGCGACGCCCGCGACGCCCGCGCAGCGGTTCTTGCCCGCTTGAACCGCTGGTTCATGAAGCTCGTCAGCCCCCGCTCCTTCAACGACATCGTCCACCGCTATCACCGCGACATCGCGCCGGCTGGCGGGACGGTGGCCGGACTCTGGCGGCAGCACGAAGCGGCCGCCGCCGCGCCATCGACACGATGACCCCTCCTCGACCATGATCCCGCTCGAGCCGAACACGCAGATCAAGTACCCGGAGCTGGTGCGCGAGCTCCACGATGCGCTGCGCGATCAGCTCTTCCCGAATCTGCCCGCGTGCGAAGGGCGAGCGGCCCTGCTCGCGCGGCTGCTCGGCACCGGGATCAGCGAGGCGACGTACCTCCTGGACCAGCTCCACGCCAGCCTTGCCCAGCCGGGGGACGTGGTGGAGTTCGGCATCGCCCAAGGGGCGACCTCGGCACTCATCGCAAACGAGATTCGTGCCACCACCAAGACGCTCTGGCTGTACGACACTTTCGCCGGCCTTCCCCGGCCCTCGCCACAGGACCAGCTCAAGAATGACATCTTCGGACTCGGTTCGATGGAGCGCTACCAGGGCGAAATGCGCTGCGAGCAGGCCGAAGTGCGCGCGCGCCTCGCCGCGATCGGATTTCCCGAGTCGCGCGTCCGCATCCAGCCCGGGCTCGTCGAAGACACCCTCGTCCCCGGCCAGGGGCCGGCGACGGTCAGCTTCGCGTACATCGACTTCGATTTCTACGCGCCGATCCGGCACGCGCTCGAATACCTCGACACCCACCTCGCGGAAGGCGGGCGCATCGTCGTGGACGACTACGACTTCTTCTCCACCGGTGCGAAGACCGCGGTGGACGAATTCATCGCGCGGCATCCCGGGCGGTACCGGCTGGAGCTACCCCGCCCCTTCGCCGGGCACTTCTGCATGCTCTCGCGCGTGCCCCGCGGCTGGCGGCGCTGGCTCGGCGCGGCGCGGTAGCGCCGGGCACTTTCGGTCTCCGGACCGGCACCTCCTCCTCGCCTACGGTC
Source organism: uncultured Opitutaceae bacterium (assembly GCA_903862595.1). GTDB lineage: Bacteria > Verrucomicrobiota > Verrucomicrobiia > Opitutales > Opitutaceae > UBA6669. The sequence goes on from CAIOYO010000132.1 coordinate 3,871, forward strand.
GGGCGAACGTCGCGATGCGATCTGCCGGGAGCCTCAGCGTCCGGCGAATTCACGATACTTCCACGCCACCTCGGCGTATGTTGTATCCCCAAGATGGATATAGACGCCGTAGCGGAAGGTGATGCTTTGGCCGGCCGGGACCGTCAGGTCGCCGATGCGCGGTTGGTCCTTGAGCCCCTCGAAGTCGTGCCGTCCAAACGGATTGGCGGCGAACAGACCGTAGTCGCGCACATGCCACCACGTCGGATGCCGCGGGTTGGTCGGGGCATCAAAGAAGGCCACCCCGTAAACCTGACCCTCGCGCGGGGCAAAGTAGTCGACCCACTCCGCGCGCTTTCCCCAGATTCCGGCACCGGAACCACCGGCGCTGTTCACCATCTGGCCCACGCCCGGCTCGTCGCGGCCTTGGGCGCGGTGCGGCAGCGTCATCCAACGCGCCAGACGCAGTGCGAACGCACCCTCCTTCGTATCGCCGAGCACCAGCGGACCATCGGCCGGTGCCTCCAGCGTGATGGAGACCTCCCAGAGACTGCCGTTCGGAAGCGACGTGATCCTCACCGCCAGTTGGTCGGTGCAAATCTGCCGTCCATCGGCGGCCAGCCAGCGCCGCCGGTCCCGGATCACGGCGGAGTCGCCCTCCACCCGCGCCTCGGGGTTGCCCGTGGACACGATCCGACCAGTCGTGCCGGACTTCTCGGCCCAGAAGTCGACGCCGTTCACCGAGCCATGCGCGAACCACAGCCCCCGGTGGTGAGGGTGATCCTGCGCCTCGCCCGGGACATTGGCCATCGGATAGCTCCGACTCAGCTGCGTGCCATCGACCGCGCGCACCGGATGAAAGTACGTCTTGGGCGCTGATTCCCCGAAGAAGTAGGTCGTGAACGGCCGCCCATCGACCGTTACCGCGATACCTCCCGCCTGACGCTCAAGCGCGACGGACGTCCGCCACGGCGCGCGTGCGCTCGAGCCCGCCGACGCTTCACCTGCGGGCGAGGATCCGGGGGCCGGAGCTGCCACAAGGTCGCTGGACGATCCGGCAACGCAGGCGAGACCGAGCGAGACCGAACTCAGAACACGGAGGATCACGACGCGGGGTAGAGTCATGACCCGAGCTAAGCAGACTCCCGCCGGTTGCCAAGCCAGCGCCGCGCCGCCTCGGCGCGCCCCCACTCGAGCCGCCCCCTTCTGTCTCGGGACCCGCCCCGGGGGGCCGAGAACCTCGTCCGATGAGTGATTCCGCTGCTAGCGCAGTCGCTCCGGCAGCGAACGCCAGCGACGGTTCAGGTCCTCGAGTTTCGGACCGGTCGGCTGGTCCGGCGCGATCGCTCCGAGAGCGATCACTTGGGACAG
>CAIOYO010000133.1 GCA_903862595.1 uncultured Opitutaceae bacterium
GCGTCGTACTCGGCGCGGGGCATGAAGCGAAGCGAGGCGCTGTTGATGCAGTAGCGCAGGCCCGTGGGGGCGGGGCCATCGTCGAACACGTGGCCCAGATGTGCGCCATCGACGCTGCAGTGTACCTCGATGCGGACCATGCCGTGGCTGGTGTCGCGGGCCTCCCCGATGAAGGCGCGCTCGATCGGCTTGGTGAAGCTTGGCCAGCCGGTGCCGCTGTCGAACTTGTCGCGGGTATCGAACAACGGCGTATCGGAGCAGACCGAGAAGTAGACGCCATCGGCCTTGTTGTTCCAATACTTGTTGCGGAACGGCGGCTCGGTGCCCTGTTGACGGGCGACGCGGTATTGCTCGGGCGTGAGCATCTGGCGCCACTCGGCGTCGGTGCGTTGCACGCGGGTCTTGCCCATGTCGATCACGACATTCGAGGGCAGCCCGCAGGCGGAAATTTCACCGGGTTTACAGTCGAGTGCGTCCTTGGCCATGGGAGGGGATTCTGACGAAGACTTGGCGGGCTTTGCGCCCACCGCGAGGATCGCGGCCAATCCAGTGACCGCAGCGAGAAAGAGGAGCCGTAGATTCATGGGATCGGAGATCGAGAGACCGTAAAAAAGTAGCGCGATCGCGCCGGAACGCAACTGACGGCGAGGCCCCGCGGGGGCGGTGACGAGTGCGGGCGTGGCGCGTCCCGAGCTGCGGGGTAGCCGGCGCGCTGCCGGGGAAAGACGTGCGCGTCCGCCGGGCGCGCACGTCTTGGCTCACGCGTGCTTAGACCTTCGGGAACTTCACCCAGCGTGCGCCGGCGCGGGCGCTCTTCACCAAGGTTTCGATGAAGGCCATCCCCTTCACGCCGTCGTCGATCGTCGGGAAATCGAGGTCCTTGGGGAGAGGCTTGCCCTGGACCTCAGCCGAGATCGCGCGGAAGGCTTCCGCGTAGAGGTTGCCGAAGGCTTCGAGGTAGCCCTCGGGATGCCCGGCGGGGATGCGGGTGGCGCGCTTGGCGGCGTCGCCGACGTAACCGTTGCCGCGGCGCCAGAGCTGGGCCGGGCGGTCCGGGAACTTCACCCAGAGCTCGTTCGGATGTTCCTGGTGCCATTCCAGACCGGCTTTGGTGCCGTAGACGCGGATGTTGAGGTTGTTCTCCTCGCCCACGGAAATCTGTGAGGCGTGGAGGATGCCCTTCGCGCCGCCCTTGAAGCGGAGCAATACGTTGCCGTCGTCATCCAGCGCGCGGCCCGACACGAAGGTCGAGAGGTCCGCGCAGAGCTCGGCGATGTCGAGGCCGGTGATGTAGTGCGCGAGATTCTCGGCGTGCGTACCGATGTCGCCCATGCAACCGGCCGCGCCGCTGCGCTTCGGGTCCGTGCGCCACGCTGCCTGCTTCTGACCGCTCGCTTCGAGGCGGTTGAAGAGCCAGCCCTGCGGGTACTCGACGACCACCTTCCGGATGTCGCCGAGCTCGCCGGCGCGCACCATCGCCCGCGCCTGCTTCACCATCGCGTTGCCCGTGTAGTTGTGCGTCAGCACGAAGACCTTCTTGGTCTTCGCCACGATTTTCCGGAGCGCCTTCGCCTCCGCCAGGTTCAGCGTCACGGGCTTGTCGCAGACGACGTTGAAGCCCGCTTCGAGGAACGCCTTCGCCGGTGGGAAGTGCTGGTGGTTGGGTGTGACGATGATGACGAAGTCGAGCCGCCGGTCGGCCGGCATCGCCTTCTCCTTGGCCGCCATCTCAAGGTAGCTCCCGTAGACGCGGCTGGGGTCGAGGAACAGGTCCGCCCCGGAGTCCCGCGAGCGGGTGGCGTCCGAGGAGAACGCGCCGGCGACGAGCTCGGCGCGGCCATCCATGATTGCGGCGATGCGGTGCACGGCGCCGATGAAGGCGCCACGACCGCCGCCGATCATGCCGAAACGAAGTTTGCGATTCATGCGGTGAGGGAAGGGATGCAGGTGCGTTGAGCGATCAGGTGCGGGAGCGCCGGATCAGGCGTTCTTCTTGTCGAACGCCGCATCGAACGCGATCGCGCTCGACGGGAAGTCGACCTTGCGGACGTACGCCGCGGCCTCGCGCGCGCCGTGCACGCGGTCCATGCGGATGTCCTCCCACTCGACCGAGAGGGGGCCCTGGTACTTGATGTCGTTCAGCGCGACGATGATGTCCTCGAAGCGGATGTCACCGTGGCCGAGCGAGCGGAAATCCCAGAAGCGGCGCGCGTCACCGAAGTCCGTGTGGCCGCCGAACACGCCGACGGTGCCGTCGCCGTGGCCCCACCAGACGTCCTTCATGTGGACGTGGTAGATGCGGTCGGAGAACGTACGGATGAATTTCACGTAGTCGACACCCTGATACCCGAGGTGGGAGGGGTCGTAGTTGAAGCCGAAGCGGCGGTGGCCCTTGACGGCGGCGATCGCGCGCTGGGCGGACGCGATGTCGAAGGCGATCTCCGTCGGGTGCACTTCGAGGGCGAAGTTCACATTGAGTTTCTCGTAGGCGTCGAGGATCGGGGTCCAGCGCTTGGCGAAGTCAACGAAGCCCTTTTCCCAGTGGACTTGGGACGTCGGCGGGAAGGCGTAGATCGTGTGCCAGATCGAGGAGCCCGTGAAGCCATTGACCACGGCGGGCGTCTTGTCGCCGGCCTTGCGTCCCGGCTTCGCGTCCATGAAAGCCCGGGCGGCCTTGCCCGTCGCGATCATCTGCCGGGCGGCGCGCTTGCGTACGCCCTCGGGATCGCCGTCGCCCCAGATGGAGGGGGCGAGGATGGATTGGTGGCGTTCGTCGATGAGATCGCACACCGCCTGGCCGACGAGGTGA
>CAIOYO010000134.1 GCA_903862595.1 uncultured Opitutaceae bacterium
GGCCCGGGCGCTGTTTCCGAACGCCTTGATGACCTTGATGCACTGGCTCGGCGTGACTCCGTAAGTCTGAAGAAAGACGTAAAGCTCGCGGAAGGCGCGCTGGCTGTCCCAGGCCTCCTTGATCGCGACCGCGCGCTTGGGGCCGATGCCCGGGACGGAGCGGAGTCGGGCGGACTCCTCGCTCAACACCCGCAGCGTCTCGGTGCCGAAGGCGTCGACGATCTTTTCCGCGTAGACCTTGCCGATTCCCGGAACGAGGCCGCTGCCGAGGAACTTGCGGATCCCGTAGACGCTCGCGGGCAGCTCGGATCGGAACGAAGCGACGCGGAACTGGTCCCCGTGCTGGGCGTGCCGGGTCCACTCGCCGGTGACATGAAGGGTCTCGCCGCACTGCACCCCGGGCAGCGGGCCGACCAGGGTGACTGGGCCGGGGCGGGCGGAGTCGGCGCCGCGGGCCTTCTCCGGTCGAAATTCGGCGATCGTGTAATGGTTCTCCTCGTTGAGAAAAAGGATGCGCTCGACCACGCCGGTCAGGCTCTCAGCGGAGGAGGGTACGGAGGGCGGGCGGGACACGGCGGTGGAGGCGTGGGGGGATCAAGGCACGGGAAACGCGGGCGGGCGAGTCCCGAAGCCGCCGCGGGCGGGGCTTACCCGGACCGAAGCAGGTCGGCGCCGAGCGCGTCCAAGTGAGGGTACACCTGGTGCGCGCCGGCGGCCCGGAGCTCCGCGGCGTCATGAGTGCCGGTGGTTACGACCCAGCACGGGAAACCGCCATTGCGCCCGGTTTCCACATCGAAGGGGGAGTCGCCCACCAGCAACGTCTCGGCGGGGCTCGCCTGGAGTTCGGCGAGGGCGTGGACGGCGAAGCCGGGTTGCGGCTTCAGCCAGGGCGTGTCGCCTGCGCCATAGACTCCGGAGAGGTAGGGCATCAACCCAAGGTGCTGGCAGATCGCGCGCGAGGCGGAGCCCAGCTTGTTGGTGAGGACTGCGCTACGGAGGCCGCGGGCGTGCAGTGCTTGAAGGAGCGGGAGAGCGCCGGGCAGCAGCTCGACATCGTCGAGCAGCGTCGCGTTGAAGTAGGCGCGGTAGATGCCGACGGCCTCCTCGAGGCGGGCAGGATCGACGAAGCGCAGCATGGCCCGTTCGAGACCGCCACCGACCGCCGCGCGCACCTCTTCATAGGTCGGGGCCGGGAGACCCAGACGCGGCAGCGTGTGCACGTAGCTGCGGTGGATCGCGCGGAAGTGATCGATCAGCGTGCCATCGAGGTCGAAGAGGATGAGGCGGGGAGCCATGGGCGGCACCAGCAGCGTCGGAAAGACGGCCGGTGGGCAAGCACTTTGGCTTTGCCGCCCGGCGGTTACGGCCTGATTCTGAGGGCCATGGCAGCACCGGCGCCCGACCTCCGGGATTTTGTAGGTTGCGAGACCGAGGGCGGCACGCTCCGGGTCGCGCTCCGCGGTCGCTGGCGCCTGCTCGAGGCCCGACCGGCGTTCGTTGACCTGCTGACGGCTGGCGCCCCCCAGCGAATCGTCTTCTCAGCTGAGTCGGTGGAGGCATGGGATGCCTCGTTGCCGCTGTTCCTCGTGGAAGGCCTGCGGTGGGCGCGGGAGCAGGGCGTAGCCGTGGATCTCGCGGCTCTCCCGGCCGCGATGCGGGGGATGGCGGAGCAGGTGGTGGAGATCGGACTTCATCCGGTGCCGCCGCCGGAACGTCCGGGTCTGACCACTCGGGTGGGCGAGGCGACGCTCGATGCGATGACGAAGTCGTGGGACGTCGTGACGTTCATCGGCGACTGCGTGCTCGCGCTGGCCCGCGTGGCGCGGCGGCCGCGGCAGTTCCGCTGGGCGGACTGCGCGGCGGAGATGCAGAACTGCGGCGCGATGGCGCTGCCGATCGTTTCTCTGATCAGTCTGCTGGTCGGCTTGATCATGGCGTACCAAGCGGCCGTGCAGCTGCGCCAGTTCGGCGCCGACATCTACGTCGCCGATCTCGTGGGACTGGCGGTAGTCCGCGAAATGGGGCCGATGATGGCCGCCGTCATCATGGCCGGACGCACCGGGGCCGCGTTCGCTGCGACCCTCGGAAACATGAAGGCCGGCGAGGAGATCGACGCCCTGCAGACCCTGGGCCTGCGGCCGGTGGATTTCCTCGTCCTCCCGCGCCTGCTTGCCCTGGGCATGATGATGCCGCTGCTCGCGCTGTACGCGAATCTCCTCGGCATCCTCGGCGGAATGGCAGTGGCGTGGCGCGTGCTCGAGATCCCGCCCGCCGCCTACTGGGTCGAGACGCAGAGCATCGTCGATCTCTCGGACGTCGCCTCCGGGCTCATCAAGTCGGTCGTCTTCGGACTGCTCATCGGCCTGTCCGGGTGCCTCCGCGGCCTGCAGGCGGATCGCAGCGCCGCGGGCGTCGGCAAGGCGACGACCTCGGCGGTGGTCACGGCGATCCTCCTCATCATCGTGGCCGACGCGATCTTCGCGGTCGTCTTCAACCTTCTGGGGATCTGAACCATGGACCCCGTGGCGCCGGCGATTTCCGTGGAACACCTCGTCTGTGGGTACGACGAGCGCATCATTCTGCGCGACGTCTCGTTCAACGTCGGGGCGGGGGAGATCTTCTTCGTGGTCGGCGGATCGGGCTGCGGCAAGAGCACTCTCCTGCGCCACCTCATCGGGCTGAACCGTCCGCTCTCCGGGACGATCCGGTTCTCCGGTCAACCCTTCACCGAGGCTGACCCCGAGGTGCGTCGTCGCATGCTGCGCTCGTTCGGTGTGCTCTACCAGAGCGCGGCGCTCTGGTCGTCGCTCACGGTCCGCGAGAATGTGGCGCTGCCGCTGCAAGAGCATTCCGGGTTGGGTCCGCGCGAAATCAATGACTTGGTCGCGCTGAAGCTTGCGCAGGTCGGGTTGACCGGTTTCGCGGACTTCTACCCCGCGGAACTGTCTGGCGGCATGAAGAAGCGCGCCGGCATCGCGCGTGCTCTGGCGATGGATCCCTCGATCGTCTTCTTCGATGAGCCGGGGGCGGGATTGGACCCGGTGACGGCGCGGGAGATCGATGCATTGATTCTGCGGATCCGGGAAGATTTCGGGACCACCTGCGTGGTCGTGTCGCATGAGTTGGACAGCATCTTTCGACTGGGAGATCGGCTGATCATGCTGGACCGTGCCGAGTCGGGCATCATTGCCCAAGGGGCGCCGGAGCAGCTTCGGGAGACCAGCCAGGATCCGCGCGTGACGGCGTTCCTCCGGCGCGAGCCGCCGCCCGGGCGGGGGAAGTCTTCAGCCTCGCCTCGGGGTGTCCTTGGACGGTAGCCTTTCCGTGACCGTGAAGACCAAGACCAGACCAGCGGTGATCGGTGCATTCGTGATCGGGGCGATGACGCTCGCGCTGGTGGCGTTGTTCTCGTTCGGAGGCATCAACATCTTCGACAAACCCGAGCGCTTCGTCGTTTATTTCAACGAGTCCGTGCACGGTTTGGACCTGGGTTCGCCGGTCAAGCTTCGCGGCGTGCGCATTGGGCGCGTGGTGGACCTCAGCATCCGCTACTCCGCGGAGCGCCGCGCCTCCGTGGTGGCGGTCGTGTGTGAGCTCAGCCGCAACACCCTGACGGATGACCAAGGTAGGATGATCGATGTTTCAGACCGCGCTGAGCTCCAGCGACTGGTGGACCGAGGCCTGCGCGCGCAGCTCGGACTCCTCGGCTTGGCGACGGGCATGTTGTACGTGGAACTCGACTTCGCGGATCCCGAGGACGCGCCGGCGCCGCCCCCGACCCCAGCGCCCCGGCCGCAGGACGCGCGTTATGCGGTGGTCCCCGCAGCGCCGTCGGCGATTTCCGAGTTCCAGGCTAGCCTCTCTGACATCTTGAACAAAGTGCGTCAGATCGACTTTGTGGGCATCAGCCGCGAGCTGCAGGGCTTGCTGACGGATGCGCGGCGGCAGATCAACGGCTTTGATGGTGCGGCGCTGAGCCGTGAGTGGACCAAGACGGCGCGTTCGGTGGATGCGTTGGCGACTTCGCCGGCGATTCCGAAGGCCTTTGCTGAGCTCGCCTCCGCCGCGACGGCGCTGAAGGCGATGTCGCAGCGACTCGATGGCCAGGTGGAGCCCACTGCGGCGGAACTGGCTGCGACGCTCGCACAGGCGCGGACCACGCTGGCTTCGTTCAACGAAGCCGCGGTTGCGGCGCGGCAGTTCGTGCAGTCGCAAAGTGGACTTGGGGAGGAGGCGGCGCGGGCGCTGACGCAGCTGGGTGAAGCGGCCGCTGCGGTCGAACGACTCGCGGACTACTTGGAGCGCAATCCCAGCGCGGTCGTGTCCGGTCGGGCACGGACGCCGTGATGTTTCCCATGAATCCGATCTTCTCCCCGCGTCCGATGCTTCGGCCACGCCTTGGACTGCTCGCGCTGGCGCTCGGTGGCGCAGCGTTGCTGGGTGGGTGCTCGCTGATCCCGGCGCCGAAGCCGGATCCGACCCGCTACTTTGTGCTCGCAGGGCCTGAATCAGCCGCGGCGGCCGACCGGAATCCGGACGTGCCGGTGGTCGTGCTGGCTGCGCTTGAGGTGCCGGGATATCTCCGGACGACTCGCAACCTCGTGGTGCGCGCGGCGGGCAACGAAGTCACGTTCGTCGAGGGTGCGCGTTGGGGAGAACCCCTTGAGGCGGGTCTGGCCCGTGTGCTGCGGGAGACGCTGGTGGGCGAGGGTCGGGTGGGGCGGGTCGTCCAGCCTCCGCTGGCTGCGGCGGTGTCGGGTGCGCGACCGATCGAAGTGCGGGTGCAGATTCTTGCCTGCGAAGGCCGGGTTCGTCCCGAGGGCGGCTGGGTGGCGAGCTTTTCGGCGCGCTACGAAATCGTGCACCCCGGAACCGCGGGCGGGAGTGGAGTCGCGGCGTTGCCGGGAGTCTTCGTGGCGTCCGAACGTCCGTGGAATGGACGTGATCACGGTGAATTGGCGCGCCTGCTCAGCGAGGCGGCGGCGGACTTCGGGCGCGAGTTGGGCGGCCGCTTGGCCGCGGCGCCCTAGAGCCCCCGCGGATGTTCGCTGGGTGATAGTACGGACGCTTTTCCCCTAGAAGCGGCCCGGGAGCGGACTATGGTCCCGGGAAATGGACGATCATCACCCGAAATTTACATCCGGTACGTTCGCGGTGCTGCAGCTTTCGCTGGAGATGGCTAAGGACGGACAAGCGTCGCAGAAAACAAGGCCGTGCGGCGTGTTCGCGACCGTCGAGGAGGCGTTTGTCTCGGCGCGGCTTTTTGCCGGTCGGGAGTGGGCGAGGCTGCAACGCGTAGCCCTTGAGAACCCGTCCAGCCCGCCGCTTGAGATCGTCGATACCGAGTGGGGCTACGATCTCCGGCAGGGCCACGCCATTCTCGCGCGGGTTTGGGTGCACGAGCGTCAGACGGTGGAATCCGCCTGACGCCTCGCCTGGGTTCGCCCGGAGTGCTCAGCGCAGCGCGGACGCGATCCGCTCCAACGCTTGCTCGACGTTCGCGCGGGAGTTGAAGGCGCTGATGCGCACATGACCCTCGCCGCACTTGCCGAAGCCGGCGCCAGGGGTGCAGACGACTTGGGCGTGGTTGAGCAGTAGGTCGAAAAACTCCCAGGAGTCGCGCCCCGTATTGATCCAGATGTACGGAGCGTTGTCCCCGCCGACGCAGCCGAAGCCGAGCTTGGTCATGGCCGTGCGGATCAAAGCCGCGTTCGCGAGATAGAAGTCGGTCATTGCCTTCACCTGCTGCTGACCTGCCGGCGTGAAGATCGCGGCGGCGGCCTTTTGCACGGGGTAGGAGACGCCGTTGAACTTGGTGGTATGGCGCCGATTCCAGAGGGCGTGGACCGAGTGCGGACGGCCGGTGGAGTCGAAGGCCTGCAGGGACTTGGGCACCACGGTGTAGGCGCAGCGGGTGCCGGTGAAGCCGGCGGTCTTGGAGAAGCTGCGGAATTCGATCGCGACCTCGCGCGCGCCGGGAATCTCGTAGATCGAGTGCGGGATCTCCGGATTGCGGATGTAGGCCTCGTAGGCCGAATCGAAGAGGATGATCGCCTGATTCTTTTGCGCGTACGCGACCCACGCCTCCAGTTGGGCGCGCGTGGCCACGGCGCCGGTTGGGTTGTTCGGGAAGCAGAGGTAGATCAGGTCCGCCCCCACCGTCGGGACCGACGGGACGTAGCCGTTCGCGGGGGTGCTCTCGAGGTACGTGATGCCCTCGTAGCGGCCGTTCACGTTGTTGCCCGTGCGGCCGGCCATCACGTTGGTGTCGACGTAGACCGGGTACACCGGATCAGGAATGGCCAGGCGCAGGCCCTCGGTGGCGAAGATCTCCTGAATGTTGCCGCAGTCGCACTTGGATCCGTCGGAGACGAAGATCTCATCCGCGTCGATGGCGCAGCCGCGCCCGGCGTAATCGTGCTGCGCGATCGCTTCGCGCAGGAAGGCGTACCCCTGCTCCGGACCGTAGCCCTTGAACGAGGAGCGCACGGCCATCTCGTCGGTGGCCTGGTGCAGGGCCTCGATACAGACCGCCGGCAGCGGTTCCGTGACGTCGCCGATGCCCAGCCGGATGACCGGCTTGCTCGGGTTGGCCTGCGTGTAGGCGGTGACGCGTTTGGCGATGTCGCTGAAGAGGTAGGAGGCCTTCAGCTTGGTGTAGTTCTCGTTGATGCGGATCATCGGAGTGGTAAAAGAGGGTGGCGGGGCCGGGGAAACGAAGGACTTAGCCCGTCCCGGCGGGCGGGTTCAAGGCTTCGTTACCGGGCGTTTCGCCTCCGCGTCGTGGTTCCCGCAGCCGGGGACGATTGGGGCATGGCTACAGCACCCACACGCCCAGCACCCCCAGGGCGATCAGCATGGCCAGCCAGCTGAGGATGCGGCGCTCTTGGCGGGTAAGCTTGAACAGCATGGCGGGAAGCGTAGGCAGCGTCGGGCTGCAGCGGGTCAACGGACGGAGAGGGGGCGGTTGGAAAAAGACGTTTTCGGTCTAATGGCCGAACCACCCAGACTGAGTATCCTTTTGGCTTCGGCGATCCCGTCGAGAGTGTCTCCTGCCCCTTTTCCCCATCCCGCTCATGAAAACGTTCCTTGGTATCCTCCTCGCGGTCGGCCTCGCCACCGCGGTCGGTTTCGCTGCGCCCCGCTCCGGTCAACCGGCGCCGGACTTCACGTTGGTCGATCTCGATGGCACGTCGCACACGCTCGCGGCGCTGCGGGGCAAGACCGTGGTGTTGGAGTGGGTGAATCCCGAGTGCCCGTTCGTCGTGAAGCACTACGAGAAGAGCGGAAACATCCCCAAGCTGCAGCGCGAGGCTGCCGAGGCGGGCGTGGTTTGGATTTCGATCAATTCCGGCCGCCCCGGCGCGCAGGGCGATTACGGTCCCACCGAGGCCAAGGCGTGGATGGCCAAGACGAACGCGGCTCCCGCCGGATACGCGCGCGACCAGGACGGCAAGGTCGGCAAGCTCTACGGCGCCCGCGCGACCCCGCACTTGTGCGTGATCGATCCCGCCGGGGTCATCGTCTACCAAGGCGCAATCGACAGCATTCGCTCCTCGCGCGCGGACGACATCGCCTCGGCCGAGAACTACGTCCGGAGCGCGCTGGCCGCGATTCGCGAAGGCCGGGCTCCAGCTACCACGTCGACCAACGCTTACGGCTGCGGCATCAAGTATTGAGCGGGCGTCCGAGGCGGTCTGGCGCGTGGGCGCTCAGACCGTGACTTCAAAGAGCTCCGGATGGAGCACGCCCTCGGCGACCTTGTTGACGGTGCCGGTCATGCGAATCGCATAGTCCGGCGCGATCAGGATCCCGATCTGACCGCCGGGCATGTGGACCGTGACGTCGGCGTCCACCAGGCCAAGGCGGTGGGCGACCGCGGCGGCGGCGCTGGAGCTGCTGCCGGAGGCCAGCGTGTAGCCGGCGCCGCGTTCCCAGATTTCGATCCGGATGTTCTTTCGGTCGATGACCTGGAGGAACTGGACGTTCGTCTTCCGCGGGAATTGCGGATGGACCTCGATGTCCGGACCGTAGCGCCGAGCGAGTGCCTCGTTCACCTCGGGTAGCCGGATCACACAGTGCGGGTTACCGATCGTGGCGGCGCAGATCACGAAGTCGCGGTCCTGAATGCGCAGGGGCTCGTTCAGCACCTCCCGCTCGGCGCCGGTCACCGGAATCTTGGAACTGGTGAAGCTCACGCGTCCCATGTCGACGGTGATGAGCTTGCCACCCTGCTTGATCTCCGAGCGGACTGCGCCGCCCGGGGTCTCGACCGTGAAGGTGTCGGCCGGCACCAGTTTCTGATCCCACAAGTAGCGCGAGAAAATCCGCAGTCCGTTGCCGGACTTCTCGGCCTCTGATCCGTCTGGATTGAAGATGCGCAGCCCGACATCACAGGACTTCGAGGGCAGGGGGCCCCAGAGGATGCCATCGGAGCCAGCGCCAAAGTTGCGATGGCAGATCACGCGGATCTGCGCTTCGGACGGTGCGCCCCAAGTCGGGTAGTCCGCAGGGTTGAGGACCAAGTAGTCGTTGCCGAGGGCGTGGTATTTCGCGAAACGCATGGGCGCCGATTCAGGCCGTCGCCGACGGCAGAATAAAGCGGAAAACCAGTCCTCCGAGCGCCGAGCACGGCGCGTTTGGAGACCACGGACGGCGTGCTGGCGTAGTGTCGCAATGTGATCGCGATAGTGGCTGGGGCGTGGCCCCACCGCCGCAGGAGTACGGAGGTGGAAACGCCGCTTTCCACTAGCTGAAGCGGGTGGCGCTGAATAGCGTTGGCCCCATGAAGTCTTTCTTCGCCTCTCTTCTTGGTTCGTTGGTGGGCCTGTTTCTTTTCGGCTTCCTCATGCTGCTGATCGTCGTGGGGGTGGTCGGAGCGGTGGCCTCGCTGGGCGAGAAGCCCGTCGTGGTGCCCAAGGGCAGTTACCTCGTGTTTGACCTGACCGCGAACATTCACGACAGCGTGCGCTCGCCGAATCCGTTCGAGGTGCTGGAGGCGATTGAGAATCCGGAGCATCCGAAGAACCTGCAGCTTCGTGCGGTGACGCGGGCGTTGGAGGCGGCCGCCAAGGATGATCGCATCAAGGGGATGCTGATCACGGGGAACATCAGCGCGAGCGGCTACGCCTCCAGTTTTGCGGCGCTCGCGGAGGTGCGTCGCGCGTTGGTGGAGTTCAAGAAGTCGGGAAAGCCGGTGATGGCGCACCTGTTTCGCGCGGATGCGAACGATCTCTATCTGGCCTCGACGGCGGACGAGATCCTGCTCGACCCCTATGGCCAGGTGGACGTGGCCGGGCTCGCGTCGGAAGGGGTCTTTTTCGCCGGCGCCATGGAGAAGGTCGGTCTCGAGGCCCAAGTCGTGCGCGTGGGTAAGTACAAGTCGGCCATCGAGCCGTTCACGTCGCGCGAGATGAGCCCGGCGAGTCGCGAACAGCTGCAGGTGCTGCTCGATTCCGCGTGGACCACGCTGCGCGACGAGATTGCGTCGGCCCGCGGGCTTGCACCGGACGCGCTGCAGGCGTTGGTGGACAGCGAGCGCTTTTTCAGCGGTGAGGCGGCGGTGAAGGCCGGCCTCGTGACGCGGGTGGCTTACCAGGATGAGGTGATTGATGAGCTGAAGCGACGCACGGAGAGCAAGCCGGACGCGGAAAACTTCGCCCGGGTCTCGATGGGGTCCTACGCGAAGCGCGCGCATCCCACTGCCCCGAAGTCGGCCTCCGGCAAGGCGGCCGGCGTGGTTGCGGTGGTGTATGCAGAAGGCGTGATCGTGGATGGCGAGGGCAGTGAGGGTGAGATCGGTGGCAAGCGCTTTGCTCGCGAACTGCGGCGACTGCGGCAGGATCCCAAGGTGTCCGCGATCGTCCTGCGGGTGAACAGCCCGGGCGGTTCTGCTTCGGCGTCGGAGCACATTCTGCGGGAAGTGCGGCTGGCGCGCGAGGCCAAGCCGGTCGTGGTCTCCATGGGAGGCTATGCCGCGTCGGGAGGCTACTGGATCTCTAGCTTCGGGGATCACGTCTTCGCCGAGCCCACCACCATCACGGGTTCGATCGGGGTGTTCGGGTTGCTCTTCAACGCCGCTGAACTCACCCAGAAGCTGGGGGTCTCCTTCGACGTCGTGAAGACCGGGCGCTACGCGGATACGCTTTCAATCTCCCGGGCGAAGACCGAGGGCGAGCTGGCACTGATCCAGCGCGATGTGGATCAGATCTACCGCGATTTCCTCTCCCGCGTGGCGGAAGGGCGAAAGCTCGATCCCGCGCTCGTCGCGGAGCTGGCGCAGGGGCGGGTGTGGATCGGCGCGGACGCGCTCACTCGCGGTTTGGTCGACGAGATGGGGGGCTTGGAGGACGCGATCCAGTACGCGGCGAAGAAAGCCGGCGTGGATGAAAATTACACCGTCCGCGAGCGGCCCGCGCACAAGCCTTTCGCGGAGTCGTTCGCCGAGGCGTTGCAGGGCTTGGAGGTCCGGATTTTCGGCCACGGTCCGGTCGGACGTGTGCTGGCCCGCATGGAGTCGGAGTTGGAGCAACTGAACACGTTCAACGACCCGAGGGGAATCTACGCTCGCCTCCCGTTTGAGTTCGTCCTTCGGTGATCGGGCACCATGTCCCAACACACCCTTTGCGCCGACATTTCGGCGACCATGATTCCAGCCGGTACCGTGCTCACGCTGCCGGCGGGGACTTCCGTGTTCATCACCCAATCTCTGGGCGGGAACGTCACGGTGCGCACCGACCAAGGGCTCTTTCGCATCGCCGCGGAGGATGTTGGGGCCATTGCGGGCTACACGCCGGCTGAGAACGCGACTCCGACCGCCGGGTCGGGCGGCTCGGGCGGATCAGAGGGCTTCAGCGAGGAGCGTGTCTGGGAGGCACTGCGGAGCTGCTTTGATCCCGAGATCCCGGTCAACATCGTGGACCTAGGCTTGATCTACGACTTGGCGGTCGAGCCGGGAACCGCGGGCGGAAACCGCATCGAGGTGAAGATGACCCTCACCGCCCAGGGCTGTGGCATGGGGCCGGTGATCGCCGAGGATGCCCGCAAGAAGATCGCCGCTCTCCCGGCAGTCGAGGAAGCCCGCGTTTACATTGTCTGGGATCCGGTCTGGAACCCGCGCATGATTTCGCCTGCCGGGCGAAAGGCCCTCGGCCTCGAGTAGCCGAGGGTGGGGTCGCTGACGCCGCCGCGCGCGCGACCGTCGTCACCGCGCTCTAGGCGGTGACGGTCTCCAATGAGCAACCGTCGGACGCTGCATCGGGCGTTTCGCAGTTCGGACGGGCGATCACGCCCGGGTACGGTTCGTCCGCGAACCGGATCTCCGGTCGGGCCAGGAGATGGGCGTCGCAAACCGCGAAAAGCTCCGCCTCGCCCTGGACCCGGCGCATCGCGTGCAAGAACGCGCCATCCGCGTCCACTCCCTGGCCGACGAAGTTCAGGTACTTCTTCATCTTGTTCACGTGCGCCCGTTCCGGGATGGCCGGATCTGCGGTCGCGCGGTAGAGCAGGCGAATGTAGCCGTGGACGTCGGCTAGCGTCACCGGAGTGACGGGTTGGCCGCCGAACGCCTCGCGGCACTGGCGGAAAATCCACGGATTGCGGATGGCGTGGCGCCCGATCATGACGCCGGCGGCGCCGGTCTCCCGGACGATGCGGACCGCCGCCGCCGCCGAAGTGACATTTCCGTTTGCGAGGACCGGGCAGCGTACGGCGGCGACGGCGCGGGCGATCTCGTCGTAGCGCACCTCGCTCCGGTACATCTCGCGCACGGTGCGCCCATGCACCGTGAGCAAATCGACGCGGTGATGATTCACGGAGTCGAGGATGCGGGCAAAGTGCCGCGTGTCCTCGAAGCCGATGCGCATCTTCACGGTGAAGCGACCGGGGCAGGCGGCGCGCAGCGCCCCGAGGATTTCGTGGATGCGGTCGGGATCGCGAAGCAGGCCACCGCCGACGTTCTTCTTGTAGACCTTCGGGGCTGGGCAGCCGAGGTTCAGGTCGATGCCCGCGATGGGATGACGCAGCAAGTCGCGCACCGTCCGCTCAAGGTGGAAGATGTCCTCGCCGATCAGCTGGGCGAAGACCGGACGCCCGGTCGCATTCTCGTCGATCGAACGCAGGATATGGCGCTCCGGACGGGACTGGGAGTGGACGCGGAGAAACTCCGTGAAGAAATAATCGGGCGCGCCGAACGTCGCGATCACGCCCATGAAGGCGAGATCCGTCACGTCCTGCATCGGCGCGAGCGCCGTCCAAGGTTGCCCCGCGATGATCGGCGGGGGCAGGGGAGCAAGGCCGGGCGGCGACGCGCTCATGCGTGGCGGAGCCCGGGGCTCAGGTCTTGTCTTTACCCTTCTCCTCGCCGCCCTCGTCGGAGGCCTCGTCGTCATCCTCCTCGCGGTCGTCGTCGTCCTCTTCTTGCGCCTGCTGCTTGAGCACGCGCTCAAGGATTTCCGACATGTCGTCGACGGAATCGAAGACCTTGCGCGCGACCAAGATCGGGCGCTTGCCCTGCAGGGCGAGGACGATGGAGTCGCTTGGACGGGCGTCTAGCTCGATGATCTTGCGACCGAGTTCGTTCTCCATTCGGAGGAGCAGGCGGGCGAAGAACGTCCCGTCGTTGACGTCGTTGATCACGATGTGATCGAGCGACGCGCCGAGCCCGAGCAGGATGCTGCCGATGAGATCGTGGGTCAGCGGGCGCTCCTTGCGGATGCCCTTGAGGGAAAGCTGGAGCGCGTTGCCGACGGAGTGATCGACGTAGATCACGAACGCCTTGGCGTCGTTACCGAGGAACACGGCGCAGCCGTTGGTCGTGGGCATGACGCCCTTGACGGAGACGGGAACGACTTCGTTAGCCATGAGACAATGGTGCGCGGATTCTTGGCGGGCGCAAGCGGAGCGCCGCGGGGAGAGTTAGGGCTGGCTCGCGTCGGACGTGTACCCGAAGAGCGCGATGCCGGCGGCGCGCGCTTGGGCGAGCACGGCGGGTTTATCGAGGATGATGACGTTGCCCGCCTCGAGGGCTGCGGCTCGGATGCCGGCCTCGCGCATGCTTTCGATGGTGCGCAGGCCGAAAACGGGTACGTCGAACCGGTAGTCCTGGGCCGGCTTGACGGTCTTCACGAAGAGGGCGTGATCGGAGCGGAATTCGCCCGCGCGTCGGATCATGGCGTCGGTGCCCTCGAATGCCTCCACGGCGAGGACGGTGCCGCGGCGGACGACGCAACCCTGGCCGATGTCGAGCCGGGCGCACTCACGCGCGATGCGGATCCCATGGGCGAGGTGTTCGTCTTCGATTGGGAATCGTCCCCCGGTCATGCAACCCGGGGTGGCGAGGTGCTCGTCGATGAAGCTGCGAGCATCCAGAAGACGGATACTTAGAGTCTCAATTTCGCGAGCGATGGCGCCGAAGATGGTCTCGGCATTGCGCTCTTTGAGCGAGAAGAGCAGGCGGGCAGCCTTGAGGTCCGGGTGCAGGCCGCGGAACAGGCGGCGCGGCGTGATCTGGCCGGCCATGAGGGCGTAGCCGGCCTCAAACTCCTCCAGCGTGCGGAGCATCCGACCGAGTTGGCCGACCCGCAGTTCGCGTCGTTCGTGTTCGGCGAAGGTCGCCACGAGCTCGGGCGCGGTCTCCTCCGCGAAGCAGATGAGTCGGACTGTGCCGCCCGCCGCGCGGATCCGTTCGGCCACGAGCGCAGGGTAGCGTCCCTGGCCCGCGATCAGTCCCACCGGGCGGCGGAGATCGAAGTCGGCGGGCAGGAAGGCGGAGACGGGCATGGGGGCGGAGACGGGCGTGGTGCGGATTACTCGACCACGAGATTGAGGATCTTGCCGGGGACGAAGATCACGCGCTTGAGCGTCTTGCCCTCGAGGAAGGCGGCCACCTTGGGCTGCTCGCGGGCCAGCGCGACGGCTTCGTCCTGCCCGGCGCCGACCGCCGCGCGGACTTCGCCGCGGTGCTTGCCGTTCACCTGGACGACGATCCGCTGCTCGTGGCTGACGCACTTCGAAGGATCAAAGACCGGCCACGGGGCCGCGCCCACGGAACCGGACCCGCCGAGACGGGCCCAGAGCTCCTCGCCAAGGTGGGGTGCGAAGGGGGCGAGGAGTTGCACAAAGCTGCGCACCGTCGCGGGCTTGAGGGCGGGCGCCTCCTGCAGCGCATTCAGGCACACCATCATCTGCGAGATCGCAGTGTTGAAGCGCAGCGCCTCGATGTCGTCGCCGACTTTCTTGATCGTCTCGTGCAGGAGCTTCTCCAATTCGGGGGACTCCGCGGCGGCTTCGTTCAAGCGGGCCGCCGGCTCGCCCTCCGGACCGACCGCAAGTCGCCATGCCTTGTGCAGGAAGCGATGGACGCCCTCGATGCCACGGGGGTTCCATGGCTTCATCGCCTCCAGCGGGCCGAGGAACATCAGGTACAGGCGCAGCGAGTCGGTGCCGTGACTCGCGATGATCGTGTCCGGATTGACGACGTTGCCACGGCTCTTGGACATCTTTTCGCCGTCCTCACCGAGGATGATGCCTTGATGGAAGAGTTTCCGGAACGGCTCGGGCTGGGCGACGGCGCCGATGTCGAAGAGGACCTTGTGCCAGAAGCGCGCGTAGAGCAGGTGGAGCACGGCGTGTTCGGCGCCGCCCACGTACAGGTCGGGTACTCCCCAGTAGCGCTGCGCCTCGGGGGAGGCGAAGGCATGGTCGTTGCGCGGATCGAGGAAGCGCAGGTAGTACCAGCACGAACCGGCCCACTGCGGCATTGTGTTCGTCTCGCGCCGGCCCCGGATCCAGTCGGCACCCTCAGGTCGCGCGGCGCTCGCGGGCCGCGCGTCGCCGGTGCGGAGATTGCACCAGATCTCGAGCCAGTCCGTGACGTTGGCCAGCGGGCTCTCGCCGGTGCCGCTCGGCAGGTAGCTCTGGACGTCGGGCAGGGTTAGGGGCAGGGCCGCCTCCGGGAGCGGCAGCGCGTACCAGGTCTTTCCGTCGTTATTATCCCGATACGTGACCGGCTGGTCTGGCAGGGTGGTGCCGGCAGCCACGGCGGCGCGGTAATCGGTCTCGTCTACCCAAATGATCGGGAACGGCTCGCCCCAGTAGCGCTGACGGGAGAACAGCCAGTCGCGGAGCTTGTAGTTGATCGTCGCGCGACCCCGGCCCTGCGCCTGCAGGTCGGCGGTGACGCGGCGCTTGGCCTCCTCCCACGGCAGCCCCGTGTAGGCTCCCGATCCGGCGAGCTTGCCGGAACCGGTGTAGGGGAGGGCGGCGGGTTCGGCGGTGCCACCGTCGGGTTCGATCACTTGAATGATCGGCAGCTGGTATCGGACCGCGAATTCGTGGTCGCGCTCATCGTGCGCGGGTACGGCCATGATCGCGCCCGTGCCGTAGCCCATGAGCACGTAGTCCGCGACCCAGATCGGGATGCGGTTTCCGTTGACTGGATTGATCGCGTAGGAACCCGTGAAGACGCCGGACTTATCCTTGGCGAGGTCGGTGCGCTCCAGATCGCTCTTGCTGGCGGCGCGGCGTCGGTACGCCTCCACCTCGGCGGCCTGCGCCGGCGTGGTCAGGGAGGGGACGAGCGGATGCTCTGGGGCGACGACCATGTAAGTCGCGCCGAAGAGGGTGTCGGGTCGGGTGGTGAAGACCTTGAGATCGCCGAGCGCTTGGTTCTCCAGGGCGAAGAGCAGTTCGGCACCCTCGCTGCGGCCGATCCATGCCTCCTGCATGCGCTTGGTGGAATCAGGCCAGTCGACCTCCTTCAGGTCGGCGAGCAGGCGCTCCGCGTAGGCGGTGATCCGCAGGACCCATTGGCGCAGGCTGCGGCGCTCGACCGGGAAGCCGCCGACCTCGGACTTGCCGTCGACGATTTCCTCGTTGGCCAGGACGGTGCGCAGTTCCGGGCACCACCAGACGGGCCGCTCGTCGACGTACGCGAGGCCGCGGCGGAAGAGTTGCAGGAAGATCCATTGGGTCCAGCGGACGTAGCGAGGATCGGTGGTGTCGATCTCGCGCTCCCAGTCATAGCTGAAGCCCAGCGCCTTGATCTGCCGGCGGAAGTTCGTGATGTTGTTCTGCGTGTTGCTCGCGGGGTGCGTCCCCGTCTTGACGGCGTGCTGCTCCGCCGGGAGTCCGAATGCATCCCAGCCGATGGGGTGCAGGACTGAGAAGCCCTTCGCGCGTTTGTAGCGGGCGATGATGTCGGTCGCCGTGTAGCCCTCGGGATGCCCGATGTGCAGGCCGGCGCCCGAGGGGTACGGGAACATGTCCAGCACGTAGTACTTCGGCTTCGCCGGATCCTCACTGGCGCGGAACGAGTGGTTCCGCTCCCAGAAGGTCTGCCAGTGCGGTTCGATCTGCAGAAAGTCGTAGTCCTTGCAATGCGTTGCCATTTGGAAATTTCCCCATGAGGTTGGGTCTTTCGCGGTGCACGTCAACGGGAGAGCGGCGCCGGCAAAGCTGGCTCTTGCGGATCGAGCCGAAGTCGCCAGCCTCGGAGGCAATTCACATGTTCACGGGACTCGTCGAGGAATCCGGTCGGGTGGTGGAGTTTTCCGCCTATTGCGGGCAGCACGTGCTGCGCGTCGAGGCCCAGCGAGTGCTCGACGGGCTCGCTCTGGGAGACTCGATTGCCGTGAACGGGTGCTGCCTGACCGTGGCGGCGCGCGAGGGGAACGTGCTCCAATTCGACCTACTTGCCGAGACCCGGCGGGTGACCAGCCTCGCCGCGCTGGTTCCGGGAAGCCGGGTGAACCTGGAGCGCAGCCTCGCCTACGGCGGTCGCATGGGCGGACACTTCGTCACCGGACATGTCGATGCGGTGGGGACCATCGAGGTTTTTGAACCCCGCGGTGCAGACCACTACTTGCGCGTCAAGGTCCCGGCGGGGGCCGGACGCTACCTCATCCCGAAGGGAAGCATCGCGATCGACGGTGTGTCGCTGACCGTCGCGGAGGCGGGCGCGGATTCAGTCGGCGTCTGGCTCATTCCTCAC
>CAIOYO010000135.1 GCA_903862595.1 uncultured Opitutaceae bacterium
ACGCGCCGCACCTCTTCGATGCGGAAAGGCTTGTGCACCACGTCGAACGGTTTGTGCGGCTGCTGCTCGATGCGGACGTGCAGATCGGAACACGCCGAGGCCAGCACCACCAGGATACGCGGGAACTCCACCCGCGCCCCCTTCAGGAAACCAAAGCCGTCCATTGGCACCATCTGGACATCCGAAATCACCAAGTCGCAGGGCGCCGCCCGCAGTTGCTTCAGCCCCTCCGTGCCGTCCAGGGCATGAACCACGGTGTGACCCGAGGAGGTCAGGAGCAGCCCGAGGAGCTGCGCCGTCGCCCGGTCGTCTTCGAGGATAAGAATGCGCATGATCGTTCTCCGTGCTGCGCTCAGCCCGCCACCCGTGCGGCCATCAACGCCAGCAGCTCATCCGTCGGCGCGTCGAGCGTCGGCAGGTCCACCGCTACCGGTCCGGGCACAAACGCATAGCGACAGGCTCGCAACGAGGCGGCCCGAAGCAGCGCCGCTTCGCCCGGCGCCGTGTCCGAGGACTGCGCGCCGACCAGTTGCCCGTCGGCCAGCGCCAGCGACACGCGGATGCCACCCGGCGCATCGAGCTGCAAATGCCCCGACTTCCCGGTCAGCGTCATCGACCGCACAATTTCCAGTAAAACTTTGGGCGTGCACGGCCCGCTCAGCACCGCGCCGTCCGTGCGCTCTCCCTCGCTCCCCTGCGCCAAGGCCTTGGCCCGCTGCGCGGCCCGGGTGGCTTCCTTGATCCAGCCCGCTTCGGCATAGCCCGACGCGAGCTTCAGATAGCCATGGGCATCAGGATTCTCGGCGAGTCGTCGCTCGTGCGCGCTGAGCTCACAAAGGAGGTCCAAGGAGGGAGAGGTGTCGGCCATGACGGGTCGGTGCGCGGTCCGCGCCACCGCCGGGCAGGCACGCCGAAGGAGGAAGCGCTTCCATCCGTGGTGCACTCAGCCCGGCCGCGGAGGACCGTGCCCGCCGTTGATCGTCACCGACGGATCGAGTCTTGAGCCGGAATTCCGGTTCCGCCGCGCGCCGTTGAAGCCCGCAGGAAGCGGTGGTTGATCGGCCGCCGCTGCTCCGGACTGAGGGGTGGCAACTCCGGCAGGCTTTCGATGCGTAAGTCGTTGATGTACGAGCGCGCCATAGCCCGAAGGGTGTCCCAACGCTCCGCCAGGAAAAGCCCCGGCGCATCCGCCTTCTCCCCATGAAACACAATCGGGGCCGCGGCCGCGATCTGCCGCAGCAGGGACCGCCACTCCGTCATCAGGCGGTCAATGTCCCCCCGCCCTGCCGTCTCCTGGGCCTCCGCCAACACCCGTAGACGCTCCCCTTCGACGCGCGCCTTGACCACCTCCGCCGCACCGTAGCCGTACTGTGGGGGGATGCCATTGACCAAGTATCCGTCGATCGAAAAACGGTGGAACGCCTTCTCGCACACCGCCGAAAGGCGGCCGAGGATCCGCGGGTTCGTCCCCGCAAAGCGCTCTCCGGAAAAGAGATTCGCAAGATCAAAGATCAGCGTATCCAATGGGTAGCGACGGTCTTCCAGGCCCACGGCAATCGCCAGACCCTCGGGGCCGAGGAAGGAGGCGACGATCTGCCCGCGGGGGGTGAGGCGGAGTTCCCGATCCAGGACTCCGGTGCGCTGGAGTTGCCAGAGGAGCGTGGGCTGCGGGGAGAGCGCAAGGCATTCGGCGCGACGGGTGCAGGTCGAGCAGGCCGGGAAGGGGTTCTTTTCCCGCCGGACCAAGCGCGCCCGGCCGGTGTCCGTGCGCTGTTCACACGGCAGCGTTCCCGGCGCCAACGCGCTGGTCTGCTCGAGGCCCAAGACAAGGGGTTCGTCGGTAAAGAATCGCTGCCGCAGGTCCGCCGCCAAGCCCACCGCCGTCTCGCCCGCCCGCAGTTGGCGCAGGAAGAAGGCCCACGGCAGGGGCGCTCCGCGCTTGAGGCGCATCTGCGCGGCCCGCCGCAGCCGGGGGGTCGAACTGCTCACCAAGACATACCCGGTCTCGTCCAAACCGCGTCGGCCGGCGCGGCCGGCCATTTGCAGCAGCTCGTGCGGCTCGATTTCGTGCTCTAGCTGCCCATGATGGTACGAACCGGCCGTGATCATCACGGAACGCAGCGAGAAGTTGATGCCTGCGCTCAGACCCAAGGTCGCGACCACCGCCCGCAGTTGACCCGCCTTGGCCAGCGGCTCGATCACCCCCGCCCGCTGAGCGTAGGTCAGGCCGCTGTGATGGTAAGCCACCCGCGCCTTGATCAGCTTCGCCAGCGAAGGGCCGCAGAGATCCTCCTGCTCCTGGGTCAGGGTCAAGGGCTCCGGCAAGGGCATCTCCCGGGCGAACTGTCGCGCCAGCCGCTCCGCATCCTGCCGGTGCGGCGCGAAGACCAGCACCGGACCCAGCCCCTCGCGCAGCGCGCCGGCGACGCGCCGCGACCAAAACCCTTCAATCGTGCGCGGCAGTCCGTGCACGAGGTCGTCCGCTTCGACTTCCTCGAGGGGCACCGGCCGGAGCTTGGTCTGCACCACCACCACGTCCCGGCCAAGTCGACGCAGCCACGCCGCCACGTCCTCCGGATTGCCGACCGCCCCGGAAAGCAGCAGGAGCTGCGTTTCCCGGGCCACCGACATGATGACGCCTTCGTAGTGCGAGCCGCGGTGGGGGTCCGCGAGCCACTGGTACTCATCGACCACGAGGAGCCGAAACTCCGGGCCGGTGTCCCGCCCGCCGGTCACGCGATGCTGCACCGCCTCCAGGGTGGCCACCACCAGGGGCGCCCCGGGGTCCACCGTCACGTCACCGGTCGTGATCCCGGCCCGCCATCCGCGGGCGCGCCATTCCGCGAACTTGTCATTCGCCAGCGCCCGGGTGGGCACCGTGAAGAGCGAGCGGCGCGAAAAGTTGGTCTGCTCCGCCCAGCGCTCGAAAACGTAGGTCTTCCCCGCGCCGGTGGGTGCGTCCACGATCACGTCCTTCCCGGAGCGCAGGGCCTGGATCGCCTCCGCCTGCCACCGATCGGGAAGGACCAGCTGCTGCAGACTGGATAACTCCTCAAGACGCACCCCGTGACCGTAGGTCTCCCACCGCCGAGGTCAACCGGGGGCTCCGGTTCCGCACCGCTTTCGTCTTCCGTCGGCGGACCGTTCCGCTATCTCTCTGTCCCCCACCGACCTCCCACTCCCGACCGTCCATGCCCCCCGTCCTTCTCGTCACCGGCTCCTCCGGTCTCATCGGCTCCGAGGTCTGCACCTACTTTTCGCGGGAACTGGGCTACGCCGTCCATGGGGTCGACAACAACCAGCGCGCGGTGTTCTTCGGACCGCAGGGGGACACCCGGTGGAACCAAGCCCGCCTCGCGCGCGAGTTGACCGGCTTCACCCACCACGAGCTCGACATCCGCGACCGCGCCGGGGTGCTCGCTCTCGTGCGCGCACTCCGCCCCACCGTCATCGTCCACACCGCCGCCCAGCCGTCGCACGACCGCGCAGCCGCCATCCCGTTCGACGACTTCGACACCAATGCCGGCGGCACGCTCAACCTCCTGGAGGCCGCCCGCCAGGCCTGCCCGGAGTCGCCGTTCATCCACCTGAGCACGAACAAGGTCTACGGCGACGCGCCCAACCGGATCGCGCTGCGCGAGCTCGACACGCGCTGGGACTTCGCCGACCCGGCTTTCGCCGAGGGCGTCCCCGAGACCTTCACGATCGACCAGTCCAAGCATTCGCTCTTCGGTGCCTCGAAGGCCGCCGCCGACCTGATGGTGCAGGAGTACGGCCGGTACTTCGGCCTGCCGACCTGCTGCCTGCGCGGCGGCTGCCTCACTGGACCGCGCCACAGCGGCGTCGAACTGCACGGCTTCCTCTCCTTCTTGGTCAAGTGCAACCTCGAGGGTAAAACGTATACGGTTTACGGATACAAAGGAAAGCAGGTCCGCGACAACATCCACGCGCTCGATGTCGCCCGCTTCATGGCGGCCTTCGTGGGGAGCCCGCGATCGGGCGAGGTCTACAATCTTGGAGGCGGCAAGGCGAACAGCACGTCCATCCTCGAGGCGTTCGCGCTCGTGGAGCGGTTCTCCGGCAAGCGGCAGGTCTACACGTACTCCGACCAGAACCGGAGCGGGGACCACATCTGCTACTATTCCGATCTACGGAAGATCAAGGCGCACTTCCCCGGCTGGGACATCACGCAGTCGCTGGAGGAGACGGTGCGCCAGATCGTCGAGGCGTGGCAGACGCGACAGGCCTGAGTTTTCCGCCGCCCGCCCGCCTTGAGCTCCCGCCCCCCGATGTCCGCGCCGCTCCAGTTGTTTTCGGTCGTGATCCCCGCTCGCGACGAGGAGGAGTCCCTACCGGGGACGCTGCGGGAGTTGTTCACCGTTTTCTCGGCGGCAGGGGTGCCGCATGAGATCGTGGTCGTCGACGATGGCTCGCGTGATCGCACCTGGGCCGTGCTGCAGGAACTGCAGGCCGGGCCGGTGCCAACGCTGCGACCGGTGCAGAACCTGGGCGCACACGGCTTTGGCCGCGCGGTGGTGCACGGGCTCAACCATAGCCGCGGCGACGCCGTGGTGATCATGATGGCCGATGCGTCGGACTCGCCGAACGATGCGGTGGGTTACTGGCGGCGGTTGAACGAAGGATTCGATTGCGTCTTTGGCAGCCGCTTCGTCCGCGGCGGCCGCGTGGAGGACTACCCGCGCGTGAAACTGCTGCTCAACCGGATCGCAAATGCCTTCATCCGCGCGATGTTCGCGATTCCGCTCAACGACACCACCAACGCCTTCAAGGCGTACCGCCGCACCGCCATCGATGGCTGCCGCCCCTTCCTCTCGCCCCACTTCAATCTCACGGTCGAGATCCCGCTCAAGGCGATCGTGCGCGGGTATTCCTGGACAACGATGCCGATCTCCTGGCGCAACCGGCGCCACGGCGTGGCCAAGCTGAAGATCAAGGAAATGGGCAGCCGCTACTTCTTCATCTGCATGTACGTGTGGCTGGAGAAGTACTTCAGTCGCGGGGACTACCGGAAGCCGGCCGACTGATCGTCTGTCCGCATCCGCCGGCCTCCTCACCGGAGTCGTTTGCGGAGAAGCGCAGCTTCACCGCGCGCCGCGGGTCAGACGCAGCCCCGCCACGACCACCCGCCGGATTCCTGGACGATCACGGCGCCAGCCACGGCCGCACGAGCGGCGCCCAGAGCTCGTAGCCCTTTCGATTCATGTGGAGCTTGTCCGCCACGAAGATGTCCGGCTTCGGCAGGCCGTCCGCGCCGAGCATCACGGTATTCACGTCGAGAAACTGGTTCCGCTGATCCTGCTCGAGGTACGCGCGCACCTTGGCGTTGGCTTCGAGCATCAGATCGCGCTTGGCCCACCGCGCCGGGTTCAACGCGAGTGACAGAAAGAGCACCCGGGTATCGGGCAGTTCGCGGTTGATCCGATCCACGACCTGGCGGACGTCCGCCACGACCTCATCGACGGGGACGCCGCCGTTGATGTCGTTGGTGCCGGAGTAGATCACCACCTGGCGCGGACGGTATTGCAGGATGACGCGATCGAAGTGGCGCACGAGGTCCTTCACTCTCGAACCGCCGAAGCCGCGGTTCATGACGCGTAGGCCCGGGTAGTCGGTGCCCAGATCCTTCCAGAGCCGGATCGAGGAACTGCCCGTGAACACGATCGGGCGCTCGGGCGGCGGGTGCGCCGCATCCTCCGCCGCGAACGCGAGCATCTCCTTGGCCCAGCGGTCATCCGCCGCCAGCGCCGGCAGCACGGTCGACGTGGCCGGGGCCGCCGCCGAGGAACTCGCGACCGGGGTCGTCGTCGCCGCGCGCGCGACTCCGGTCAACAGCAAGACCAGCAGGGCGACGAGGGTCGGGGTCATTCGGGGAAAGAAAGGAAAGCGACGCATGCGGACACGCTGACGCGGAGCGCGCGGCAAGTCGAGCCCGCCGCGCCGCGCCCGCACGCCGGAACACTAGCGGGACCGCGGCGGGAGGACGGAGGCTCGATCGACCTCACACCACGCCCCGGGCTTGAGCTCAAGCCCCGCGAGCGTGAGTCCGCCGATGCGCGCCCGCACGAGCCTCAGCGTCGGATGCCCCACCGCCGCCGTCATGCGACGCACCTGCCGGTTCTTCCCCTCCGTGAGTTCGAGGGCGATCCATGCATCCGGCACGGTCTGGCGCTGCCGGATGGGCGGATCGCGCGGGGGCAGCATCGGCGCCGGATCCAATCGCCACACCCGACCCGGCCGGGTGCGATGGCCCGACAGGTCCAACCCTCCGCGCGCCAAGCGCTCGAGGGACGCATCGGTCGGCACGCGCTCGACTTGCACCCAGTACTCGCGCGGGTGGCCTTTTTCCGGTTCCAGCAGGCGCCCCACGAGATCCGCCTCGTCCGAGAGCAAGAGCAGGCCCTCCGAATCCGCATCCAGCCGACCCACCGGATAGACGCGCGCGGGGAGGCCGAAGTCCGCAAGCGTCCGCCACCGCGAGCCCGGCTCGGGCGTGAACTGCGAGAGGACGCCATACGGCTTGTTGAATGCCACCACCACGCTGCCTGCGAGTAGGCGGATTCCCTCGCCGGCCGCAATCCTGCTCACCGCGGTGATTGCCTCCCGCCGTCTCCTTTGTCACTCGTCAGGCATGCGCGCCGTCCAGTTCACCGCCCTGAACCACCTGTCCCTCGCGACTCTCCCGTCACCGGTCCCGGGCCCGGGCGAGGTCCGCGTGCGGCTCCGCGCCGCCGCCCTCAACCACCGCGATCTCTGGATCAAGCTCGGCCAGTACGCTGGCATCACGTACCCGTGCACGCCCGGTTCCGACGGCGCCGGCGTGGTCGAGGCGGTGGGGTCCGACGTTGACCGCGACTGGCTCGGTCGCGAGGTGATCATCAATCCCAGCCTGGACTGGGGTGACCGCGAGGAGGCGCAAGGGCCGAACTTCTCAATCCTGGGCCTGCCCCGCGCAGGGACGCTGGCGGAGGAGATCGCGGTGCCGGTCACGCAGCTTTCCCCTCGGCCCGCCCACCTGAGTTGGGTCGAGGCTGCGGCGCTGCCGCTGGCGGGTCTCACGGCGTATCGCGCGCTCTTTTCGCGCGCGCGCCTCGAACGGGGAGATCGGGTGCTCATCACCGGCATCGGCGGCGGCGTGGCGCTCGCCGCGCTGCAGTTCGCCGTCTCGCTCGGTGCCGAGGTCTGGGTGACGTCGGGTTCGGCCGACAAACTGGCCCGAGCCTTCGCGCTCGGGGCGCGGAACGGCTTCGACTACCGCGATCCCGCATGGCCGCAGTCCGCGGTCCGTGCCGCGGGCGGGCCCTTCTCGGTCATCGTCGATAGCGCCGGCGGTCCCGGCTTCGAGTCGCTCGTCGATGTCGCCGGACCCGGTGCCCGGATCGTTTTCTTCGGGGCCACGGCCGGCAATCCGCCGACGCTGCCCTCGCGCAAGGTGTTCTGGCGCCAGCTCTCACTACTCGGCTCCACCATGGGCAGCCCGAACGACTGGTCCGCGATGCTCCGCTTCGTCGCGGAGGAGCGGATCGCGCCGATCGTGAGCGAGGTCTTCCCGCTCGCCGAAGCCGGCGCGGCGTTCGATCATCTCGCGGCCGCCGGGCAGTTCGGGAAGATCGTCTTGAAGATGGAGTGATCCACTGCTCGACCGCACCCGCCCTCGTTCGTCCACCCCGCTCCTTGCCCAGGCCCTCCCGCCGCTGACCGCCCGTGTCCGCTCCCGCGCTTGAAGCCTCACTCTACCGGCTCGCCGCCCTCGCCACGGAGGTCGACGATCCTGCGATCGCGCTCCGGCGCATCCTCGAAGTACTGGTCGGGCATTTTCGCGCAGACTCGGGATCCATCGCACTGCTCAACCCCGATACCGGCCGCCTCGAGATCGAGGCCCAGCAGGGACTGCCGGAAGACTACCGCGAGGTCACGCTGCGCCTCGGCCAAGGCATCACCGGCTGGGTGGCCTTCCACGGCAAGCCCCAGTTCGTGCCCGACGTCCGCCGCGACGCCCGCTACGTCCGCCTGCGCCCGAGCGTGCACTGCGAAATCGCCGCGCCGATGGAGGAGCACGGTCAGGTGCTCGGGGTGGTCAACCTCGACAGCGACCGGCCCGACGGTTTCACGCGCGACGACCTCGACACGTTGATCCGCCTGACGGCGCAGGCGACGGCGGTGCTGCAGCGCCTTTGGCAACTGCAGCAGCTCCGGGGCAAGGCGCGCCAGTTCGAGTCCCTCATCGGCATCGGTCAGGCCCTGGTCGCCAAGGTCGAGGAGCGCGACCTGTTCGAGACCGTCACCCGCGATGCGCGGCTGATCATGCAGGCGCGCGCCTGCGGACTCTACCTCCACGACCCCACGCGCGGTGCGCTGCGGCTCGTCGCGCTGTCCAATCCCGACTCGACGCTCGTCACGCAGCCTGGCCCCGCGGATGACCTGCCCCTTGAGACGAGCGCGATCGGTGCGGTGATTCAGACCCGCCGCGCTTTGGAGTTCGCGAACATCCAGTCGCCGGAGTACGTCGACGTTGTCGACCTCCCGGTGGATGCGCGGCTCCGCTCCCTGCTCGCGACGCCACTGGTCTTTGAGGGGGAGGTCCTCGGCGTGCTGGCGATCTTCACCGAGCAGATCCACCGCTTCAACAACGACGAGAAACGGCTCGGCGCGACGCTCGCCTCCCTGGCCGCCGTCGCGCTCCAGAATGCGCGGCTCTACGCCCGCGTGTTCCGCAGCGAGGAGTCGCTGCGCAAGAACGAGCAGCTCACGACGCTCGGTCTGCTCGCCGCGGAGATCGCGCACGAAATCCGGAATCCCCTCACGGTCATCAAACTGCTCTTCGGCTACCTGAACCTTGAGTTCCCGACCGACGACCCGCGGCGCACGGACGTGCGCGTGATCGGGGAGAAACTCGATCAACTGGAGGCCATCGTTTCCCGCGTGCTGCAGTTCGGCAAGGCCCCCGCGAGCCTGCACGCCCCGTGGGTCCTCGCGGATCTCGTCGAGGACACCGCGCTGCTGATCCGCCTGAAGCTCGCGCAGGGTAAGATCGCGCTCCGGGTCGCTCCGATCCCTCGCACCCTCGTCGTCGAGGTGCACAAAGGGCAGATCCAGCAGGTCCTGCTCAACCTGCTCTTCAATTCCACGCAGGCGATGCCCAACGGGGGTACGATCACGCTGCAGACTACGACCGAGGAGCGCGCGGGCGGAGGGCGCATCGTCCACATCGACGTCGCCGACACGGGTTCCGGCATCCCGGAGCGGCTCCGCGCCCACATCTTCGATAACTTCCTCTCCGGTCGCCCCGATGGCACCGGGCTCGGGCTGGGAATCGCCAAGCGCATCCTCCTCTCTCACTCGGGCGACATCCAGCTCCTCGACACCAGTGCCGCCGGCACGACGCTGCGGCTGACGTTGCCGCTGGCCTCACCGTCCTGAAGAGACCCCGCGCCCGGCGGCCTCCCCGACCCTTCTCACCCATGCCCACTCCTCCGTCCGCGTTTGAACGCAAACGCTCGTTGCTCAAGATCGTGGCCATCGCCCTCGTCGCCAGCGCGGTGCTGGTACTCGTGCTTCCCCTGCCCCTGCCGTGGTCGCTGCGAGCGGTGGTCGCGGGTACGGATCTGCTCGCCGCCGTCGTCGTCGCCGTGTTGCTCCGGCAATCCGGCCGTCGCTGAGCCCCGGGGGCCGGCGGCCCAGCCCCGGGTGCCGGGGATCGCACCAATCCACCCCTCCTGCCGCTTGACCCACCGCGGCTTGTTTCGGAGCATCGCGGCCCGACCATGCTCATTCTCCGCGGCTCTCCGGCGCTCTCCTCCTCGCGCAGCCAAAAGCTCCTTCAGGAACTGACGGCCGAAGGCGTCCCGCTCCGCGGCCTGACGGCGCACTTCGTCCATCTCGTCGATCTCTCGGCGCCGC
Source organism: uncultured Opitutaceae bacterium (assembly GCA_903862595.1). GTDB lineage: Bacteria > Verrucomicrobiota > Verrucomicrobiia > Opitutales > Opitutaceae > UBA6669. The sequence continues at coordinate 9,919 of CAIOYO010000135.1, forward strand.
TATCGACCGAGGAGCACGCCGTACTCGAGCGCTTGCTCACGTACGGTCCACAAGTCGAGGCCGTTTCGCTCTCCGGCGAGCGCCGCACCCGCGTCGTCGCTCCGCGCCCCGGTACACTTTCCCCGTGGTCGTCCAAGGCCTCCGACATCGCCCGGATCTGCGGGCTGACTGCGATTCGCCGCATCGAGCGGGTCGTCGCCTACGAACTCGCCGTGGACGCAGGCACGCCCGACGCCGTCGTCGATCGGGCCACGGGCCGGCTGCACGACCGCATGACGCAGGCCGTGTTCGGCGCGGTTGAGGATTGCCAGGTCCTGTTCCGTCACGAGAGCCCACGCCCACTCGCGGCAGTGCCGGTGCTGGCCCAGGGACGCGAGGCGCTCGTCGCCGCGAACGCCAGCCTCGGTCTCGCGCTCGCCGAGGACGAGATCGACT
>CAIOYO010000136.1 GCA_903862595.1 uncultured Opitutaceae bacterium
CCCGGATCCCGGTGCCGCCGCTGGCACCGTCCGACCGCACGTCGTCCGGAGCTGAGCAGACCCGAGAAGGGTCTGCGGCGGTGACCAGTCCCGCTCGTCCGGAGGAGGTCAACCTGCGTGCAAGCATCGCGGCGTTCGACCGTGCCGAGGTGCGGATCAATGCCTACGATCAAGAGTCGGAGGTACGGCTCGGCTCGTCGTCGCACGCGCTCCTCACCCATCTTGCGAATCTTCCCTACGAGGGCCGTGCCTATGATCGGATCCTGATGCACGGCTACAAGGCGCTGAACTACCTCCAGCTCGGCGAGCGCGACGCGGCGCGCGTCGAACTGAACCGAGCATTGCAGCGGCAGCGCGATGCGCTGGCCGCAAATGCCGGGCGTCTCGCCGAGGCCGAATCCGCCGCGAACGAGCTGCGCTCGGGCCGCGTGACCGACCGCGAGGGCAACCGCGCGGTCTACGACGTCTCCCGCACGACGCGCGACGCCGATCTGCAACGCCGGCTCGGCGCCGTCGACTCCGTCGTCCGCGCCCGGATCCGGCCCTACGGCGACTACGTGAATCCGTTCGTGGTGTTTCTTGATGGGCTGTTTTTCCTGACTCAGGCGGAGGATCGCTCGGACTTGGAGCGCGCCCGGCTCTCCTTCGAGCGGGTCGCCAGCTTCGCACCGGAAAATCCGTACGCCGCCGCGGATGCGGCGATGGCTGAGCAGGCCGCGGACGGGAAGCTCCCCGAAGGACTGACGTACATCATCTACGAGGCTGGCGTCGCTCCATTCCGGGAGGAGCTCCGCCTGCAATTGCCGCTCTATCTCGTGACCGACAAGGTATCGTACGTCGGCGCCGCATTTCCTTACCTCCGTTTCAGCCAGGGCCGACCGCCCGTGCTCAACGTCACCGCCGAGGGCGTGACGTACCCCTCGGCCCTCGTGTGCAGCATGGATTCAGTCATCGCCAGCGACTTTCGCAATGAGTGGCCGTCGGTCGTCACCAAGACCTTGGTCGGCACGGCGTTGAAGGCCACCCTCGACGCGGCCGTGCAGCGGAAGGCCAAGGAAAAGCTCGGCGAGCGAGGACAGGCCTTCTTCGAGATCCTCACCGCCGTCATTCAGGATTCGACCAACATCGCCGACACCCGCACGTGGCGCTCGCTTCCGCAGGAGTTCCACACGGTCAGGCTGGCGACCCCGGCGGATCGCCAATTGGTGCTTTCCGTCGGTGGCGCCACCCAGACCATCGAACTTCCGCCGGCTCGGATCAATCTCGTCACCGTCAAGTTGATGGATCCCGGATCGCCTTTGCTGGTCAATCAATGGGTCCTCGTGCCCGCTCCCTGATTTTCCCTCCCTTCTTCTTACCCACCCATGAAATCATTCGCCCTCTTCGCCGCCACCGCGGCGCTGCTGCTTCCGCTCACCGGTTGCCAGACCAACGTAAACACGGTGTCCCGCGCCGAGCCGCTGGCTCGGCCGACCCTCGTGAACGACAAGCGCGTCGTCACCGACCGCTCTCTCGGCGAGCTGATCGGCGTGGTCAGCGTCAATGAAACCATCGTTTCCGGTAACCTGCGGAAGGTGCAGGTGACGCTCGAGAACCTCCGCGACAACAACCGCGAGATCCGCTACCGCTTCGAGTGGTTCGATCAGGATGGCATGGCCGTGGGCGGCGTCTCGGAGTTGTGGCTCCCGCTGGTCCTCGCGGGTCGCGAGACGCGGAGTGTCTCGACCGTCGCCACATCGCCGCGGGCGGCGGACTTCACCCTCAAGATCGTCGAGGGCAAGTGATCGCCCGGCCTTTCCTTCGCGCTCGTTCCCCTTTATGACTTCCTCGTTTTCCATGAACTCGCCGCTCCGTCGCTTTTCCGTCGTCTCCCTGCTCGCCGCCGGGTTGCTGTCACTTTCGGGCTGCCAGACGCCCCGCGATGCCAAGTACATCGAGTCGGGCGGTGCCAGCACGGTCGTCACGCTCGACCAGATCAACATCCAGGACTGGAACCGGGCTGCGGACGCGATGGTCGCGTCGCTGCTTTCCTCCGGCGTGCTGGAGCGTGTGCCGGAGCAACCCGCCGTGCTCGCGATCTCGCGCATCGTGAACAATACGCAGCAGCAGGTGGACACCGACTCGCTGACGAAGAAGATCCGCGTCGCGTTGAATCAGTCCGGCAAGGTCATCACCACCACGACGCTCGGCCTTGGCGGCAAGGTCGAGGATCCCCTCGCGAAGGAGTCGGCCGAGATGGCCGCGATGATGGCGGGCCAGAAGCAAGTCACGCGGCTGCCGTACTATACGCTTTCCGGCAAGTTGCTCGAGGACCGGGCGCAGGCTGGCAAGGTCAAGCAGGTGACGTATACCTTCCAGCTCTCGCTCACGACGGTGAAGGACGGCCTCGCCGTGTGGGAAGAGGAGAAGCAGATCACCAAGCAGGGCACCCGTTCATCGGTGGGCTGGTAGCCCCCGGAAGCGTTCGGCCCGACTGAATTTTCAGCCTGACGTCCGGAGTGCGTCCGGGCTTCCCTTTCCGCCGCGGGGCCGTTTGGCTCCGCGGCGGTGTTTTTTTCGATGACCGCTCGCCGGACCCCCGCCTTCGTCCTTGGATTCACGCTGTGCCTCGCGGCTGCATTGCCCTTGTGGTCCGCCCCGGTCGTCGGTACGCCGGCCGTCCCGAAGGCGCCGGAGATTGATCCGGCGCGGGACCTGCCGCGGACGCCGCCGGTCGCTCCGGAGCGGGCGCTGGCGACGTGGCGGGTGCGGCCTGGCTTCGCCCTCCAGCTCGCCGCGCACGAGCCGCAGGTCACCTCACCCATCGCGATCTCCTTCGACGAGCGTGGCCGCATGTTTGTCTGCGAGATGGTCGATTATTCCGAGCAGCGTGACGTGGTCCCGCACCTCGGACGGATTTCCTGCCTGGAGGATCGCGATGGTGATGGCGTGTACGAGACGCGGACGGTGTTCGCGGAGAACCTGGCCTGGCCGACGGGCCTGATCTGCGCGCGCGGCGGCGTGTACGTGGTTGCGACGCCCGACGTCCTCTTTCTCAAGGACGAGGACGGCGATGGTCGCGCCGAGCGGCGCGACGTCGCGTTCACCGGCTTCTCCAGCGGTCAGAAGCGCCTCAACGTCCAAGCGCTCGCGAACTGTGCGATCTGGGGGCTCGACAACCGCATTCACCTGCAGACCGGCGGCGGCCACCGCGGCACCATCACGTCGCCGCTGCGACCGGATCTGCCGCCGCTCGAGCTGACGGGCCGCGACTTCTGGTTCGACCCGCGCACGCATGAATTCGGCGCGGAGGCTGGCGGGGGCCAGTATGGGATGAGCTTCGATTCGTACGGCCGCCGGTTCGCTTGCAGCAACAGCGACCACCTCCAGCTCTACATCTACGATGACCGCTTGGTGCCGGCTGGACCGGGACCGTTGCTGCCGGCGCCGCGCGCGAGCATTGCCGTCGATGGTGGCGCGGCCGAAGTGTTCCGGATCAGCCCCGATGAGCCGTGGCGGATCGTGCGCACGCGCTGGCGGATCGGCGGCGTGGTGGCGGGCATGGTGGAGGGAGGCGGTCGCGTCTCCGGCTACTTCACCGGCGCGACCGGGACCACGTTCTATCGAGGGGATGCGTTCGGCCCCGGGTTCCCTTTGTCCACTTTCACCGGGGACGCCGGCGGTCAGCTCGTGCACCGCAAGCTCATCCAGCCCGACGGCGTGAGCTTCAGCGGACGCCGCGCCGCGGACGAGGCGAACGTCGAATTTGCGGCCAGCACGGATCCCTGGGTGCGGGTGGTGAACTTCGCCAATGCGCCGGATGGATCGCTCTACCTCTGTGACATGTACCGCGAGGTGATCGAGCACCCGTGGAGCATTCCCGAGACCATCAAGCAGCACCTCGACCTGACTTCCGGTCGCGACCGCGGCCGGATCTACCGCATCGCGCCGGCGGATGCCGGATGGTCGCGACGCACCTCCGTCGCGATGGATCCGGCGAACACCGCCGAATTGGTCCGCCTGCTCGCGCATCCGAACGGCTGGCACCGCGACACCGCGAGCCGACTGCTGTACGAGGCGCAGGATCCAGCGGCGATTCCTTTGCTCGTGGCGCTGGCCCAGGAGTCTTCGGAGCCGTATGCGCGGGTGCATGCGCTGGCGGCCTTGGAAGGGTTCAACGCCGTGCCGGCGGCGACCCTGGCGCGCCTGATAGGTGATCCGGACGCCGGCGTCCGGGAGCGAGCGATCGCGGCGCTGCTGCGGCGCCCACCGCCTACCGGCACGGCTCTGGCGCCCGACGTGGCGGTGGCGCTGGCGGGGCGCGCGGGTGATGAGGCCATTCGGGTGCGCTTCCATGCGGCGTTGGCGGCACCGCTGCTCGACTCGGCGGCGAGCACGCAGTTGCGGGCGGCGCTGGCGCGCCGGGATCGTGCGGATGCGTGGGTGGGCGCGGCGCTCCTGCGCAATGCCGATCGGGAACTCTTGGTCGCGCTCCGCTCGGAACTCGCGTCGTTCCCATCGGCCTGGGTGGCCGCACTGATCGAGACGCTCGCGACCGATTCCTCACCCCGCACGCTGGCGTTGCTGCGCGAGACGCTCACCGCGGATCGTCCGCCGGTGGCGTGGATCAAGGCCTTTGGCGAAGGGCGCCGGCGGGCCGGTGCGCCAGAGGAGGCGCTCGAGCGCGACGCCGCTCTCGCGCCGCTGTTCGCGCGGGCCGAGGCCGCGCTGTGGCGCTCCGATTCCGCCGAGGCGGATCGCCTCGATGCCGTGGCCTTGCTGTCCTTGGTGCGCTGGGAGCGCGCGGGAAGATCGATCGTGCTTGGTCTCGAGAAGTCGATTCCGGCCGCGGTGCAGGTACGCGCGGTCGAGGCGATCGGGCAGGGAGCCCGTGACGAAGCCGGTCGCCTGCTCGTCGAGGCTTGGCCGCGGCTGCAGCCGCCCGCACAGACCGCCGCGCTGAAGGTGCTGCTCGCGCGCCCCGCGCTGAGCGTCGAACTGCTCCATGCGATCGAGCGGGGAGTGGTGCCAGCCACGGACCTTTCCGCGGCGGACATCGAGGCGCTCTGCTCGCACCGCTCGACGGACGTCGCGACGCTCGCGCGCCGCGCTCTCGCCTCGGTCCGGCCCAAGTCCCGCGAAGAGGTCCTTGCAACCTTTCAGCCGGCGATCGATCTCCGCGGTGATGCCGTGCGCGGTCGGGAGGTCTTCGAGCAGCGCTGCATCATCTGCCATCGCGCCGGGGAAAACGGTGTCGAGGTCGGGCCCAACATGCTGACCGTGAAGAGCCGAGGTCGCGACGGCCTGCTCACCGCGATCGTGGATCCGCACCGCGAAGTCGCCCCCGCGTACGTCGCGTACACGGTCAACACCAAGGAAGGCGCAACCTTTCAAGCCCTGATCACCCGCGACGATGCGTCTGGCCTGACCCTGCGGCTGATGGGTGGGATTGACGTCACGCTCGCGCGCAGCGCGATTGCGGGCAGTTCCTCGGAAGGGCGGAGTCTGATGCCGGAGGGACTGGAGTCCGGTCTCACCGTGCAGGCGATGGCGGATCTCCTGACCTACCTCGAGGAACTGCGCTGACGGCCCCGGCGCCGCGGCGAGCGGCGCGGGTGAGGTCGGTTCACGGATCGACCAACATGGGCATCCAATTGCCCTGCTTCACGACGGGACGCTGGCCGGAGGCGGGGAAGGAGGCCTGCACCGCGCTGCGGAGGCGGGGGGAGAGTTCGGCGACGGTGGCGGCATGTTCGCCGCGCTCGGCGAGATTGGTCAATTCGCGCGGATCGTTCGCGTGATCGTAGAGCTCGCGGCCCTGCCGCCCCGCGTCCCACTCGGTGTAGCGCCAACGCGTGGTGCGCAGGCTGTAGCCGGAGTACATGGCGTCGCCGGAACCGCGGGTGACCTGACACAGAGCCCAGCCCCGGCCCTCGCGCGAGGGATCGGCGAGGAGTGGCGTGAGGTCTTGACCCTGCAGATTGGTGGGGGCGGGCACGGCGGCGAGGGCGGTGAGCGTGGGGTAGAGGTCGACTTGGCTGACCGGTGCCGCGGCCACGGTGGCGGGCCGAGTCGTGCCCGGTGAAATGATGAGCAGCGGCACGCGGGCGCTTTCCTCGAAAAGGCTCCGCTTCTGCCAGAGACCGTGCTCGCCGGTGTGGTAGCCGTGGTCGCTCGTAAACACCACCGTGGTTGACTCCGCCAGGCCGAGCCGGTCGAGAGCATCGATGACGCGCCCGACCTGCGCGTCCATGAACGTGATGCTGGCGTAGTAGGCCTGCAGGGCCGCGCGCCGCTGCTCGTCGGTCATCTTCGCCTCCTCGGCATTGGCGCTTCCGAGGGCGGCGCGCGGGAGGTCGGCTTGGTCCTCCGCTACCCCGTTGACCACCCGTTGGGCATCGCGGGGGTACAGATCGAAGTAGCTTTGCGGCGAGACGTAGGGTGTGTGCGGCCGGTAGAAGCCGACGGCGAGGAAGAAGGCGCGGTCCGGCTGGCGGGCGCAGCGCTCGAGGACCCACTCCGCCTCGGAGGCGAGGAGGTAGTCCGTGTGTTTCGTCTCATCGCGCGGCGAGGCATACCAGCTCACGGTGCCGCCGAAGTTGCCCGGTCGCAGCGAGAAGATTTCCGGATGCTCCTCCAGCCGGTCGACGCCGGCGGGATTGATGCCAATCTCCCAGGACGCGGGATCATCGTGGCCCGCGGTGCCGATGGAGTTGGGCACCCCGTAGTGGTAGAGCTTCCCGATCCGGACGGCCCAAGCGCCGGCACGGCGAAAGGCCTGGGGGAGGCTGATCTGCTGGGGCACCGATTGGCGGAAGATTTCCGCGTTGGCGAGGATGCCGGTGCTGTTCGGATAGAGGCCGGTGAGCATCGAGTTCCGGCTCGGGCCACACAGCGGGAAGGTGCAGTAGGCCCGCTCGAAGCGTACTCCGCGGGCCGCGAGGCGATCAATGTGCGGCGTCCGTGCCTGCGGATCGCCGTAGCAGCCGAGCATCGTGTTCAGGTCATCCGCGATGAGGAACAGCACGTTGCGGGGGCGGGCGTCCGCCGCGCGGACGGCGGGAATGGCGGCAGCGAGACCGAGAAGGCCGAGCGCCAGCCAGCGCATCATCGGATGGGGGGTGGGGTACATCACGGCTGCGAGCCAGAACCGGCGCTGCGCTCCGCGCAAGCTGATCCTCGTCGACACTTTTCGGCGTTGAGCTCAGGCGGGGAAGAAGGATCGTTGGGGGACACCATGGCTTCGATCCCCCGCCGTCGTTTTCTTCAGTCCACGCTCTTGGGCGGCGCCGCCGCCCTTCTGCCGCGGTCTGCGGCGCGGGCCACCGGCGAAGGTGGCTCCGGCGCGCCTGGTCTGCGGATCGCGACCTTCCGCGCCGACCTGACGCCGCCAATCGGACACCCGCTCTGCGGCGGATGGATCTCCCCGGCGACGGAAGTCCTCGACCCGCTTGAGGCAGTGGGGTTCGTCATCCTCGGTGCCGGCGCACCTCAGGTGGTCTGCGCGATCGACTGGACCGGTGTGCTCAACGCGGAGCATCTGGCCTGGCGGGAGGCAATCGCCCGGGCCGTCGGCACCACGCCGGATCGGGTCGCGCTCCAGTGCGTCCACCAGCACGACGCGCCGTTCGTCTGCTTCCGCGCTGACGAGTTGCTCCGACCCTACGGTTTCGCGGTCGCTGACCGTGCGTTTGTCACGGCCATGCGCGACCGGCTCGCCGCGGCCGCCGGTGCCTCGCTCGCGGCCGCGCGCCCGCTGACCCACGTGGCCCGCGGTGCTGCTCCGGTGGAGCAGATCGCCGGCAACCGGCGCGTCCTCCTCGACGCCGCGGGCAAGGTGGTGCGCATGCGGGGAAGTTCCTGCCGCGACGCCGAGTTGATCGCGTTACCTGAGGGGCTGATCGATCCGCAACTGCGGACCGTGGCGTTCTACAGCGGCGAGACTCGGGTGGCGGCATGCCACTACTATGCGTGCCATCCCATGAGCCACTACGGCAAGGGCCGGGTCAGCAGCGACTACGTTGGCCTGGCACGGCGTCGGCGGCAGCAGGAGGATCCTGGTTGCCTGCATCTGTATTTCACCGGCGCCGCCGGTGACATTAGCGCCGGCAAGTACAACGATGGCTCCATGGAGGCGCGGGGGCGCCTGACGGAGCGACTGCACCGCGCCATGCTCCGTGCCGAAGAGTCCCTCCAACCCCGCCCGCTGCAGCGGGTCCGCTGGAGCACGCGCGACATCCTTCCGCCCCCGGATCCTTCCTTCACCCCCGCACAACTGCGGGCGCAGCTGGCGGATCCTTCGAAGACGCAGGTCCTGCGTTCCATCGCGGCGATGCGTCTTTCCTGGCGCGATCGCGTCGAATCGGGGCTCCCGATCTGCGTCAGCGCGCTGCACCTCGACGACATTTCCCTGCTGCACCTTCCGGCCGAGTCGTTTGTGGAGTACCAGCTCCTCGCGCAGGGAGTTTCGCCGGATCGTTTTGTCGCGACGGCGGCCTACGGCGACGGGGGACCGTGGTACCTGCCGACCAAGCCTGAATACCCGAAGGGCGGATACGAGGTCAGTGTCGCCTTTTGCGATCCGGTGGTGGACGACATCCTCACGGTCGCGATCCGCGGGGTCTTGGCTGGGGCGGCCTGAGCGGCCCACGGCACCCTGACGCGCGGAGAGGCGTCGGCCGGGGTGCCGCAGGAGGTGGGTCAGGCGGACGCGGCGAGATCGCCGCCCCGGCGGGCGTGCACGGCCCACTCGTACACCTGCGCGTAGGCGGCGGCGGAGCGTCCCCAACCGAAGTCGCCGCGAAGCCCGCGGTCACGCAGCGCCGCGAAATGCGCTGGGCGGTCGTGGTACGTGGAGCAGGCCGAGCCGATGGCCTCGGCGAGGGCCTCCGCAGTGGCTTCCTTGAAGCGAAAGCCCAGCCCGCCTCCCGTGGCTTCGTCGTAGGGGGTGACCGTGTCGATCAGCCCGCCCGTGGCACGCACGACGGGTGGGGTGCCGTAACGCATCGCATAGAGCTGGGTCAATCCGCAGGGTTCGCTGCGGCTCGGCATGATGAAGCTGTCGCTGCCCGCCTGGATCAGCCGTGCGAGCGAGGCGTCGAATCCGATTTGCACGCCGACGCGTCCCGGGGCTTCGGCCGCGAGGCGGCGGAAGGCATTCTCCAGGGCCGGGTCGCCGGAGCCGAGCAGCGCGATCTGCAGGTTCTGCGTCGCCAGTACCGCGGGCAGCGCCGTCGCGAGGAGATCGAGTCCCTTCTGGTGCACGAGGCGCGCGACCACGCCGAAGACCGGAATTTCGGGTGACTCCCGCAATCCGAGGCGGTGTTGCAGCGCCGCCTTGCAGATGGCCTTGCCGGCAAGGTCATCCGGCCCATAGCGGGCGGGCAGGGTGGGATCGGTCGCGGGGTTCCACGAGTCGAGATCGATCCCATTGAGGATGCCAATCAAGTCGGCCCCGCGGAAGCGCAGGACATCATCGAGGCCGCAGCCGCTCTCGGGCCGCCGGATTTCCTGCGCGTAGGTCGGGCTGACGGTGGTGATCTTGGTCGCGTGGTACAGGCCGCCCTTCATCGGGTTCGCCGCCCCAAGCGCCTCGAGGCTGCGCGGATGGAACTCCGACGGTGGGATCCGGGCGTACTCCACGGCCTCGCGCGCCGCGTAGCCCTGATGTTCCAGGTTGTGCACCGTGAAGACCGACGCGGCGCCGCCGAGCGGCGAATCGCGTAACACGGTGTTCAGCAGCACCGGAATCCAGCCGGTCGTCCAGTCATGCGCATGGACCACGTCCGGGATCCAATCCAGCTGCAGGCACAGCGTCAGCGCCCCGCGCGACAGCGCGATGAAGCGCTGGTCGTTGTCCGGGTAAGAGGCATTGCCTTCGCCGTAGACGCCGGGCCGACCGTAGAGGGCATCGTTCTCGAGGAAGTAGCAGGGAACCGAGGTTCCGGGGAGGTGGGTCTCCCAGGTGCGAGCCCAGAGGGCCGCCGGACCCACGTCGATGCCCAGCGGCTCCGGACGCGGGCGCCAGAAACCGGTCCGGCGGACCGAGCGGTAGAGCGGGCAGACGATCCGGACGTCGTGGCCAAGGTCGGCCAGCGCCTTAGGCAGCGCTCCGACCATGTCGGCGAGGCCGCCGACCTTGACGAAGGGGTCAACCTCGGGCGCGACGAAGAGGATCTTGCGGGAAGCCACAGGCCGCCACGCTAGGAAGAAACGCGGCGGCCTGCCGAGGGAATTTTCCGGGCACCCGAGTCGGTGCCCGCTCAGGCTTCAGCCGCCCCGGCATCGCGCTCCTCGCGCGACGAGTGGCGCTTGCCCGAATGGAACGTGTCCGCGCGGCGGCGCAGCATCTCGCCGAGCTTGTCGACCAACAGATCGATCGACTTATAGGCATCTTCTGAGGCCTCCGAGGCAATCAGGTCGGGGCCGCCGATCTCGATGTGGCCCTTGGCGATGAAATTGTGGCCGATCGCCTTCGTCTTGTCGTGCTCGATGTCCACGCGGATCCGCACGATCTGCGGCTCGTGCCGGAAGAGGCGCTCCATCTTGTGGTGCACGCTGGTGCGCAGCGCGTCGGTCAGCGTGACATGGATGCCGCGCAGGACCAGCTTGTCGTTGAAGTGGGCCGGATCAATGGAGGGGTTACTCATCGTGATACAACTGTATCCACTCTGGTCACGAAGGCGAGATACAAGCGAGGCGTTCGATTTCAGGGAACTAAAGCGTTTTGGCCGAAACGACGCTATCGCGAGGAAAGGTAAGCAATGCCCCCGCACCCATCGCCGCGGCGTGCGGCGTGGAGGGGCGCGGCGGCGTTGCCGCGGCGACTGGGGCGGACCGGGATGAGGCGCCGAGATTGGCATTGCCGTCCCTGCCGCAGGTCCGGAGCGCGGGCGCCGCGCCTCGTGCTCCCGAGCCGTGGGCCGGTTTCAGGTCGACGCCATCGGTCCCTGCATTGTAGGGGTTGGGGCAACCGTTCGCTTTGCCATGCCCAAGAACTCCGCACTTTTTGACCTCTCCGGCCGAGTTGCGCTCGTGACCGGATCCTCGCAGGGACTCGGTTATGCACTGGCGCGGGGACTGGCCGAGGCCGGCGCGTGGGTCGTGCTCAACGGCCGCGACGCGGCGAAACTTGAGCAGGCGGCCGCGGCGCTGCGGGGCGAGGGGTGTTCGGTCGCGACGGCGGTCTTCGATGTGACTGATTCCGCGGCCGTGGCGGCGGCGGTGGCGCGGATCGAGGATGCCCAGGGCCCGATCGACATTCTCGTGAACAACGCCGGCATCCACCGCCGTGCTCCCCTCGCGGACATGTCCGAGGCGGACTGGCGCGCGGTGATCGATCTCAACCTCACCGGTCCGTTCCTTGTCGCGCGCGCGATCGCGCCCTCGATGCTCCAGCGCGGCCGCGGCAAGATCATCAACATCTGCTCCCTCATGTCGGAGCTCGCTCGACCCACGATCGCCAACTACGCGGCTGCGAAGGGCGGACTCAAGATGCTCACCCGCTCGATGGCGGTGGAGTGGGCCAAGCGCGGCATCCAGGCGAACGCCATCGCCCCGGGCTACCTGCTCACCGAGATGACCGCCACCCTTGCGGCCAATCCGGAGTTCAACCAGTGGATCTGCAACCGCACCCCGGCGGGCCGTTGGGGTCGGCCCGAGGAGTTGATCGGTGCCGCGGTGTTCCTCGCGTCCTCGGCCAGCGATTACGTCAACGGCCAGATGTTGGCCGTCGACGGCGGCCTGATGGCGGCCATCTAGCCCGAGCGCGGGGAGCCTGGCCACCGCGCAGCGGGCGCGCCGACCGGCGGCGATCGCACGGGCGGTCCGGCGCGGCGGCATGACCCCGCGCCGAAGAGCGCGCCGCCTACTTGCGCTTGTTTAGCGCGGCGCTGAACCAGTCGCCGTTCAGCGATGCCGGAGGGCGTGCCGGGCTGGGCGTGCCCGCACCGCCGCCACCCCCGCCGCCCCGGGGTCCGCCGCCCGGGCTGCCCCCCGGACGAGGTCCGCCGGGAGACGCACCGGGGCCGGAACGCGGACCGATCTGCGGATTGCTGCGCAGCGACAGGGCGATGCGGTTGCGCGGCAGATCGACCTCGAGGACCGTGACATTGACCTTCTGCTGCGGCTTCACCACCGCGGCCGGGTCCTTCACGAACGTGTCGGCGAGCTGGCTTACGTGCACCAGCCCGTCTTGGTGGACCCCGATGTCGACGAAGGCCCCGAAGGCGGTGACATTGGTCACGATTCCCGGCAGGCGCATCCCCGGACGCAGGTCCTCGGGCTTGTGCACCCCGGCATCGAACGCGAACGCCTCGAACTTCTGGCGCGGATCGCGGCCCGGCTTCGCCAACTCGGCTAGGATGTCGTTCAGGGTCGGCAGTCCGACCTCGGGCGTGACGTAGGCCTCGAGCTTCACTTTTGCGCGCAGCTTCGGATCGCGGATCAAGTCGGCCACCGAGCAGCCGAGGTCGGCGGCCATGCGTTCGACGACCGCGTAGCGCTCCGGGTGCACGGCGCTCGCGTCGAGCGGATTCGCGGCATCGCGGATCCGCAGGAAGCCGGCGGCCTGCTCGAACGCCTTCGGTCCGAGCCGCGGCACGCTGAGCAGATCGGCGCGCGCCTTGAACGGTCCCAGCTCGTTGCGCCGCGTCACGATCGCCGCGGCGACCGACGCGTTTAGGCCGGAGACGTAGCTGAGCAACTGCTTCGACGCCGTGTTGAGTTCCACGCCGACGCCGTTCACTGAGCTGACCACGGTGTCGTCGAGCGAGCGGCGGAGCGCGTTCTGTTCAACATCGTGCTGGTACTGACCCACGCCGATGGACTTCGGATCGAGCTTTACCAACTCGGCGAGCGGATCCATCAACCGCCGCCCGATCGAGACGGCGCCGCGGACGGTGAGATCCAAATCGGGGAATTCCTCGCGGGCCACCTCGCTGGCGGAGTAGATGGATGCGCCGGACTCGTTGACCATGACGATCGCGATGGACGCCGGCAGCCCGAGACCTCGGACGAACGCCTCGGTCTCGCGCCCGCCGGTGCCGTTGCCGATGGCGATGGCCTCGACCTTGAAGAAGTCGACGAAGCCCTTGATCTTCTCCGACGCCTCGACGGCGTGGCGGTCCGGGTAGACCACGTCATGGTGCAGGAGCTTCCCCTGGCGATCGAGCAGCGCGACCTTGCAGCCCGTGCGGAAACCCGGGTCGATGGCGATCACGGCCTTCTGACCGAGCGGGGCGGCGAGGAGCAGTTCGCGGAGATTGTCGGCGAAGACGCGGATCGCGGCCTCGTCGGCGCGCTTCTTGGAATCGAGCCGCATTTCCGTCTCCATTGCTGGGCCGAGCAGCCGCTTGGTGGCGTCGGCGACGGCCAGCCGGACCTGCGGTGTGCAGGACGCGGGAGCGGCGCCCTTGGCGGGGGCGGGCTCGGCGACGGTGCCGGGGCGGACGAAGAGCGGCTCGACCTCGGCGAGGGCGGCGGTGTCGTCGGGCAGCGTGATCCGCATCATCAGGAACAGCTCCTTTTCACCGCGGCGCATGGCGAGCACGCGGTGGCTCGGAGCCTTGGCGAGCGGCTCGGACCACTCGAAGTAGTCCTTGTACTTAGCGGCCTCGGGGGACGACTCCTTGCCGAGCAGGACCTTTGAAGACAGGACCGCGTCGCGTTGGAAGAGGGCGCGCAGCTTGGCGCGGGCGCGCGGATCGTCGCTGATCCGCTCGGCGAGGATGTCGCGGGCGCCGGCGAGCGCCTCCTCGGCGCTCGCGATCTTGGCGGCGGTGTTCTTGCCGTCGTCGGGCGTGTACTCGCGACCGACGTAGGCGGCCGCGGCGGCGGGGAGGTCCGTGCCCGGTTCTTGGGCGAGGATGAGATCGGCGAGCGGCTCCAGACCCTTTTCCTTAGCGATCGTGGCGCGGGTCCGCTTCTTCGGCCGGAACGGCAGATAGATATCCTCGAGCGCGGTCAGGGTCGTGGCGGCGCGGATGGCCTTTTCCAAGTCGGGCGTGAGCAGGTTGCGCTCCTTGAGAGAGGCGAGGATGGCGGCGCGGCGATCGTCGATCTGGGCCATCTGTTCGAGCCGGTCGCGGATCGCGGTGATCTGCACCTCGTCGAGTTCCCCGGTGGCCTCCTTGCGGTAGCGCGCGATGAACGGCACGGTCGCGCCCTCCGCGAACAGGGCCGCGGTGGCGGCGACCTGGAACACCTTGATCCCCAGTTCCTCGGAAACCCGCAGGACGTGCTCGGGATTGGGGGCGCGGCTGGCGGGGGCGGCGGGCGCAGCGACGGACTCGGGAGATGACGGGGAGGCGGACGAAGACAATTCCGACATGCGAAAGCGGGTGAGTCCAACGCCCCGCAGCGGCTGGGCAAGGGCAAACGGCGCTTCGGGGTCCGGGGCGGGCTGGCCCGGACCGAGCGCGTGTGCGACCCGGAGATCCCTGGGGGCGCAGCCGACCGAGGGCTTACGTCCCGCACTGCGGCATTGCCCGGCGGAACCGGATGCCCTTGGATCCCGCCATGGAACTCCGGTCTTCGACTTCGGCGGCGGGCACGCGGCGGACCTTTCTCCGGCGCTCGGCGGGTTTGGCGGCGGTGGCGGTGACCGGCGGACTCCTCCGCGCGGCGACGGGCACCGTGGTGGCGGCCGACGCGAAGACTTCGACGGCAGGCTCCGGCGGCGCCTCGCTTGCGGCCTTCCCCATCGCCGGTTTCGAGAAGCATTTCTTTGAGAAGTACACGCCCGAGCAGACCGCGCAGGTTTGGGACGAGATCGGGCTCGACCTTGAGCTCACACTCCGGCCGGAAGGACACATCAAGCCGGAGCGGGCTGCGGATGAACTCCCGGTCCTCGCGGCGGCGATGGCCGCGCGGAAGCGGCGCATCCTCGTGCTCGCGTCATCGTTCACGCGGGCGGATGACCCGCACATTGAGCGCTCCCTGCGCGCGGCGCGGGCGCTTGGAATCACCCTCTATCGCCACCGCGGCTTCCGCTACCGCGCGGGGGTTTCTCCGAAAGTGCAGCTGGCGGATTTCCGGGCGCAGCTGCGCGACATTGCGGCGCTAAACCGCGAACTCGGGATGCAGGCCCTTTACCAAAACCATGCCGGCGCGGATTTTGTCGGCGGGGCGCTCTGGGATCTGGACCTGATGCTCGACGACATTGCGCCGGCGCAGGTGGCGGTGGCGCTGGACCTGCGGCACCTCCGCGTGGAGTTGGGGCGCGCGTGGCCGGCGGCGATCCGGATGATCGCTCCGCGCATCGGATCGCTCTACGTGAAGAGCTTCCGCTGGGACCGTGACCGCACCGTCGAGACTCCCTTGGCGGAAGGCATCGTCGGCCCCGACATGGTGAAACTCGCGCTGGCCGGCCGGGACAGCCTCCCGGTGTGCATTCACGTGGAGTACCCCAAGCACGAAGCCGTGCCCTTCGCTGACCGCGCCCGTGGCGCTGCCTGGTTCCGGCAGGACGCCGAGGTGACCCGCGGCTGGCTCGCGGCGCGTTGAAGGGCTGACGGGGCGTCGGCTTCCGGCGGGGCTCCGTCGAGCCGGGGGCTCTCGGAGCGGAAAATGGTGGAGGTGCCGGGAGTTGAACCCGGGTGCCCCTGGCCTTCACGGACCGCATCTACCTGCGTAGTACCGCTTGAATTTCGCCGGTGACATGTGGCGGTACGCGCTCATCACCGGCTAGGCTCTGGATGAAGATACGGTCCGCGCGTCAAAGTCGGCCACGCGGACTATTCCTGCTGTCGACGTACGTTCCGGCCAGCAGGAGTCGCCGGGCGTACGAGGCTGCTTATTTAGGCAGCCAGGGGCATTTCTTCGGTGTTGCCGTTTGTTGTTTTCGCAGGGGGATTAACGAGAGACCCACGACTCTCTTCAGGCAGCGGTTCGCTCCAACCAAGGGTAGAATCCAGAACACCCCCAAAGTGAAATCATTGGGATCGTCTGCGCTCGTGCGGAGCTCTTCACAGAGCCCGGACGGCTACCATCGTGCAAGCGGATCAAGGAACAAGAAGAAGATCATACCCCGCCGGAGGCGCTTTGCAAGCGTGGGGGTCTCCCTCACTCAGGACGGGTATTCAGCGCCACGATTCCGGCGACGGTACGAAGCGAGTACCGGGTAGTCGGCGGGCGCGAGGGGATAGTCGTCGAGTTCATCGGGTCGAACCCACGCCAGGGCGGCGTGCTCGGCGGCGACTGGCTCGGGGCTGCCGGGGGCAAGCGTGGCGACGAAGCCGTGGAGCCGGACCGTGATCTTAGGATAGGCGTGGAGCGCGGGGGGCAGGGCGTCGCCGAGGACAATGTCGCAGCGGAGCTCCTCGCGGATTTCCCGGCGGAGCGCGTCGCCTGCCGGTTCGCCTGCCTCGATCTTTCCGCCGGGAAATTCCCAGAGCAGCCCGAGGTGCTTGTGCGCCGGGCGCTGTGCAATCAGCACGCGGCCGTCGCGCTCGATCAGGGCGCAGACGACCTCAAGCGGAGCGGGCGAGGGCGGAGACGAGGACACCCGGGAGTGATGGCAGCACTCCGCCCCTCGCCGCAAGCCCGAGCCCGGCCGGAGCCCGGGCTTGCCGCGGGGCGGTGCGTGCGCCTAGCTCCGGGCTCCCTCTCGCCGCATGCACATCCCGGGCACCACCCTCGCCAGCGTCAGCCTCTCCGGACGCTCGGAGGGTGCGGTGAAGGCGTTGCGGGGGTTCCGCAAGGACCGCCACCATGTGCCGGATGCCGTCAACGCCACGACGCAGGCTTTCCTCGGCAAGCTCTGCGAGGAGGAGTTGCGCGAGGAGGCGGAGGCCCTGTTCCAAAGGACCCGCGATACGCTGGCTTACAAGCGGAAGGATCTCGCGCTCGATCTGGGCTCCGGCAGCGCTGTGCTCACGGCGCGCGACTTCACCGTCGAATTCACCTACGCGCTGCTTGAATCCGACCCTTCGCGCTACGCCGTCGAGCGGACCCTGCACAGCCTGCGGGATGCCGCGGTCATCGATCAACCGGAGGTCAACGGACTGTTCTCCGGCTGGTTCACCGCGTTGGTCTTCACGTTGTCCCGCGGCGTCTCGGTGGAGGCCGTGATCGATGCGATCGAGGGACTACCGGAGGACATCGCGCTCCGCGTGACGTACCCCTCGGATTGCCGCGAATGCGTGCTCTCGGTCCCCGGCGTCGACGCGGTCGTGCGCTGCTCCGGCGCCACGCTGGCGGTGGAATTTCCGCGGGCTGGTTCGCCCCGGGAGTTGCTGGAAGCGTTCGCGCAGGTGCGGGAAGCCTTCGTCCTGACCCGCGATGCCACGCTGGCGGGATTGCTGTAGCCTCTGGAGCGGCGGGGCCCCGGAGGGTGATGTCGCCTGAATTGCGACGCCATGGCAGCGGGGGCGGCGGGGGCGGCGATCACGCGACCGTCCGGGTCTGACATCGGGCTCTGCAGGCCGGGCTTGCCCGGGACGCGGCGGATGGCTGGACTCGCGGCTTCATGATTCTTCCCGGCAGTACCTTGGGCGTGTTGGGCGGCGGGCAACTCGGCCGCATGTTCGGTCAGGCGGCGCAGTCGCTCGGGTACCGCGTGCACGTGTACGAACCGGCGGCGGATTGCCCGGCCAGCGCGGTCGCCAACCGCACCTTCACGGCACCCTACGAGGATGCGGAGCAACTCGCGGCCTTCGCGCGCAGCTGTGCGGTGGTGACCTACGAGTTCGAGAACATTCCGGTCGCGCCCCTGCAGGCGATCGCTGGCCTGACGCAGCTCCACCCGCGTCCGGAGGTCCTGGAGGTCTGCCAGAACCGACTGCGCGAGAAACGCTGGCTCAAGCGCGAGGGATTCCCGCATGTGCCGTTCGCGGAGGTGGAGGCCGGCGGGGACTTGGCTGCAGCGATTCGGTCGATTGGCGTGCCCTGCGTGGTGAAGACGGCGGACTTCGGCTACGATGGGAAGGGGCAGCAGAAGGTGACCGACGAGACGACGCTGGCGGCGGCGGTGCGGGCGTTCGCCGGGGCGCGGGCGGTGGTGGAGCGTTACGTGGATTTCTCGTGTGAGCTTTCGGTGATCGTCGCGCGCTCCGCGACGGGCGAGACGCGGGCGTTCCCGGTCGCGGAGAACATCCACACCCGCCACATCCTCGACCTCAGCCTCGTGCCGGCGCGCGTGCCCGATGCCGTCGCCGCGGAAGCCGTGGCGCTTGCCACGGCGATCGCCGAGCGGCTGGGGCTGGTGGGCCTGCTGGCGGTGGAGCTGTTCCTGGGCCGCCAAGGGCAGCTGCAGGTCAACGAACTCGCCCCGCGTCCGCACAACAGCGGGCATTGGTCGATTGACGGCGCGCGCACCAGCCAGTTCGAGCAGCACGTGCGGGCGGTCTGTGGCCTGCCCCTCGGCGACCCCGGCGTGCGCGAGCCGTCGGTGATGGTGAATCTTCTCGGTGACGTCTGGCGCGACCCCACCGGCCCGGCTCCGCAGTCGCCGGATTGGTCGGTGGTGCTCCGCCAGCCCCGCGCGAAGCTGCACCTCTACGGCAAGGCGACGGCCCGCGTGGGCCGCAAGATGGGACACTTCACCGTGGTGGGTCCTACACTCGACGCCGCGCTCGGCGAAGCGCGGGCGATCAAGACCCGGCTCGACGCCTGAGCTCGGACGCGGGCGTGCCCGCGATGGAATTCGCCGCAGTCTTGCGCGTCGATCCGAACGCGGATCGACGCGCGGATTCGCTCAATCGGCGAGTGCGGCCTCGAGATCGGCGATCAAGTCGCCGGCGTCCTCGAGTCCCGTGGACAGCCGCAGCAAGTCGGGCGGCGTCGGGCTGGTCGGGCCCTCAATGCTGGCGCGGTGCTCGATCAGGCTCTCGGTGCCGCCGAGTGACGTGGCGCGCTTCCAGAGCTGGAGCCGGGAAAGCGTGCGGAGGGCGCCCTCGGCGCCGCCGTCGATGCGGAGGGCGAGCATGCCGCCGAAGCCGCCGGACATCTGCCGGGCGGCGACCGCGTGACCCGGTGAGCGCTCGAGTCCCGGGTAGAGACAGGCGACGATGCGGGGGTGGGACTCGAAGTGGCGCGCGATCGCCATGGCGGTACTGCACTGGGCGGCGACGCGGACGTGCAGCGTGCGCAGCCCGCGGGCGAGCAGCCACGCCTCGAACGGCCCGAGCACGGCGCCGCCCTGGGCGCGGATGCGCAGGATGCGTTGCCAGAAGGCGTCGTTGGCCCGCGTGGTGAGCGTGCCCGCGATGACGTCGGAGTGGCCGTTGAGGTACTTCGTTGCGGAATGCATCACCACGTCGGCGCCGAGCGACAGCGGCTGACTCAGCAGCGGCGTGGCGAACGTGGAGTCGACGGCGAACCGCGCCCCCGCCTGACGGGCGAGGGCGGCGACGGCCGCGAGGTCGGTGATCGCGAGGCTCGGATTGGCGGGCGTCTCGGCCCAGATCAGCGCAGTCTTGCCGGGGCGGATGGCCGCGGCGACGCGTTCCGGGCGTGTCTGGTCGACGCACTCGACCTCCAGGCCCCAGTCCTTGGCCCAGCCGAAGAGCCAGTTCTTGAGCGCCCAGTAGAACTGTTCCGGCACGATCACGTGATCGCCGGGCTTCAGCGCTTGGAAGACGGCGGTGGCGGCGGACATCCCGGAACTGAACACGGCGGAGGCCGTGCCCCCCTCGAGACGATTGAGCACGGCCTCGATCAGCTCGTAGCCCGGATTGTCGGGCCGCGAGTAGAGTCGGCCGGCGAGGAGCTGATTATCCGGCCCCCGCTCGTACGTGGTCGAGGCCTGGATCGGCGGCACGAGCGCCCCCGTGGTGGGCTCGCCGAAACCGAGGGCCTGCGCGAGATCGGTGGCGGGGCGGTGTGGGTGCAGCGGGTCCATCGGCGGAGCGTTTGTTTTGGGGGGGCGGGGACGAAGGATCGAGCAGGATTGGATGCTGGATGCCGCGGGGCAGAGGGACGGCGCGCCTGGCGCGGAAGAAGTGGTGCTGCGGCGCGGAGGAGGGCGGAGGCGGTGCTTCAGCGGGTCAGGCCCGACCGCCCGCGGGGTCGGAGGTGGCGAGGCGGCGATGTTCGACGAGCGTGCAGCGGTCCATGACGACGGCGAGCCCGGCGTTCCGGGCGAGGCGTGCGGCCTCATCGCTGACGATGCCGGACTGGAGCCAAAGACCGCGGGCGCGGATGGCGGCGGCCTGTTCGGCGATGGCGGGGCAATCGGCGGCGGGGCGAAACACATCCACCAGATCGACGGCCTCCGGGATGGAGCGGAGGTCTGGGTATGCCTTTTCGCCCAACACCTCGGTCAGCCGCGGGTTCACCGGAAAGATGCGGTAGCCCTGATCCTGCAGGTAGCGGGCGACCTGCCAGCTGGGCTTCTCCGGATCGCCGGAAAGGCCGACCACTGCGATCGTGCGCGACTGCTGCAGGAGTCGGCGGATCGTCGCCGGATCGGCGGCGGACGCGGAGTCGAGCGGGGAAGGCGCGGACATGGGGCGGGGCCGGGAGCGGCGACGGGGAGCAGAGCGGAGACCGGTGCCGGAGGCAATCCGTGGGCGGAGGGCGAAAAAAACGCCGCTCCGGGAAGGAGCGGCGCGAAAGGGGAGGAGAGGACCGGCGGAGCCGGTGACCGACCGCTTACTGCGCGAGCAGATTGTTGCGCGAGTGCTTGATCGTGCGGGTGACCGCGCGCTGGTGCTTGGCGGAGAGGCCAGTGTACTTGCGCGGGAGGATCTTGCCCGTGTCGGTGACGTAGCGGACCATCGCCTGCGGAGTCGTGAACGGAATCTCCGGGGGGGTGAGGCTGCGCTGGGTCTGTTCGGTGGTGCTCATGGAAAAGGAACGGTCACCAAAACCCGGCCCGAACGGGGTGTCAACCGGGTTTTCTCGCGCTCGTGTCCCCTCTTGCCACCGGTCGGCGCTTGGCGGAATCGGTAAAAAATGCGGCTTGCGCCCGACGCGGCTGACCAAAGGGTAACCCGCACCCGATCGATCGTCTCCATGGCCAACGCGTATACCGAAGCGAGCATCAAGACCCTTTCCCCGCTGGAGCACATCCGCCTGCGCCCCGGCATGTACATTGGCCGCCTCGGCAGCGGAACGCACGCGGAGGACGGCATCTACGTCCTGCTCAAGGAGACGATCGATAACTCGATCGACGAGTTCACGATGGGCTTCGGCAAGAAGATCGAGATCGATCTCCAGGACCGCACCCTGCGGGTGCGAGACTACGGGCGCGGCATCCCGCTCGGGAAGCTCATCGACTGCGTTTCGATCATCAACACGGGCGCCAAGTACGACAGCGAGACCTTCCAGAAGGCGGTCGGTCTGAACGGCGTCGGCCAGAAGGCGGTCAACGCGCTCTCGAGCTCCTATCGCGCGCAGGCCGTGCGCGAAGGGGAAACGAAGATCGTTGAATTCCAGCAGGGCCGGTTGAAGAAGGACCACAAGGTGGGGCGCACCGAAGAGCGCAACGGCACGATCGTCGAATTCACGCCGGACGAGGCGCTCTTCGGTAAGGACTTCAAGTTCCGACCGGAGTTCATCGAGGAGATGCTGTGGAACTACGCGTTCCTTAACCGCGGGCTCACCCTCACGTTCAACGGCAAGCCCTTCCGCTCGGAAAACGGCCTGAAGGACCTGCTCGTGCGCAAGCTCACCGGCGAGACGCTGTATCCGATCGTCCACATCGAGGCGGAGGATATCGAGGTCGCGATGACGCACGGCGCGCATTACGGCGAGGAGTACTACTCGTTCGTCAACGGCCAGCACACCACCATGGGCGGCACGCACCTCGCCGCGTTCCGCGAGGGCTTGGTCCAGACGGTACGCAACTTCTTCAAGCGGGACTACGACGCGGCGGACATCCGGCAGTCGATTGTCGCCGCGGTGAGCGTGCGCGTGATCGAGCCGGTGTTCGAGT
Organism: uncultured Opitutaceae bacterium; assembly: GCA_903862595.1. Taxonomy (GTDB): domain Bacteria; phylum Verrucomicrobiota; class Verrucomicrobiia; order Opitutales; family Opitutaceae; genus UBA6669. Next base: position 21,857 of record CAIOYO010000136.1, read on the forward strand.
CGCAGACGAAGACCAAGCTCGGCTCGAACGACATCGGACCGAAGGGGCCCTCGATCCGGCAGTTCATCGGGAACTTCCTCCAGCAGCAGCTCGACAACTGGCTGCACCGGAACCCGGAGGCCGCCGAGGCGTTGAAGCGCAAGATCGAGGACAGCGAACGCGAGCGGAAGGAACTTTCCGGCATCCGTAACCTCGCCCGCGAGCGCGCCAAGAAGGCCTCACTGCACAACCGCAAGCTGCGCGACTGCCGCGTGCACCTCGATTCGAAGGACAAGCGCGCCGAGGAAAGTACGCTGTTCATCGTGGAGGGCGACAGCGCCGCCGGCTCGCTCACCGCCTGCCGCGACGTGCAGACCCAGGCGGTCTTCGCGCTGAAGGGCAAGCCGCTCAACACCTTCGGCCTGACCAAGAAGGTCATCTACGAGAACGAGGAATTTCACCTGCTCCAGAGTGCGTTGAACATCGAGGAAAGCCTCGATCACCTGCGCTACAACCGGGTGGTGATCGCGACCGACGCGGACGTCGACGGCATGCACATCCGCCTGCTCCTGCTGTCGTTCTTCCTCCAGTTCTTCCCCGAGCTGATCACCCAGGGGCACCTGTTCATCCTCGAGACGCCGCTCTTCCGGGTGCGGAACAAGAAGGAGACGCTCTACTGCTACTCCGAGGCGGAGAAGCAGTCCGCCCTGCACCGGCTCGGGCAGGCCGCGGAGATCACCCGCTTCAAGGGCCTGGGCGAGGTTTCTCCCTCGGAGTTCAAGGACTTCATCGGCGAGGGCATGCGGGCGGAGCCCGTGAGCCTCGCGCACCTGCACAACAGCAACCAGTTGCTCACGTTCTTCATGGGGAAGAACACGCCGGAGCGGCAGGACTTCATCATCGAAAACCTCAAGGTCGAGAAGGACCTCGTCGAGGTCTGAGCCGCATCGCCCGATCCGCGCTCCCGTCCCCAACCCTCCTTCCCGCTCGACTCCGCTACCCGGCATGCCTCCGCGCAAGACCTCCAAGGACGATCAACCGGAACTCCCCCTCTCCGTCGCTTCCGCCGACGCCGCATCGGGTGCGACCGCGCCCGCGGTGCCCGACGCGGGCGGCGGCGCCCGCCCGCCCGCTCCGCCGGACTCCCCCGCGGCCTCCGACGGTGCACCCGGCCCGGGTCCCGAAGCCCCACTCGCCCGGAGCTACCGTGAGTGGTTCCTCGAGTACGCCAGTTACGTCATTCTCGACCGCGCGGTGCCGCATATCGATGACGGCCTCAAGCCGGTGCAGCGGCGCATCCTGCACACCTTCTGGGAACAGGACGACGGACGCTTCCACAAGGTCGCCAACATCGTCGGCGCCTGCATGCGCTTCCACCCGCACGGCGACGCCTCGATTGGCGCCGCCCTCGTCGGCATGGGCCAGCGCGGCTTCCTCGTCGAACCGCAGGGCAACTTCGGCAATGTGCTTACGGGCGACGAGGCCGCGGCGCCACGCTACATCGAAGCGCGCCTGACCGCCTTCGCCCGCGAGGTGGTGTTCAACCCCAAGACCACCACGTGGCAGCTCAGTTACGATGGTCGCGCCAAGGAACCGGTCACGCTGCCCGCGAAGTTCCCCCTTGTGCTCCTCGACGGCGCCGAGGGCATCGCGGTCGGTCTCTCGACGCGCATCCTGCCGCACAACTTCAACGATCTCTGCCGGGCGGCGATCAATCACCTGCAGGGAAAGCGTTTCCGGATCTTCCCGGATTTCCCGACCGGCGGCATCGCCGACTTCTCGGAGTACAACGACGGCGAGCGCGGGGGGAAGGTGAAGGTGCGCGCCAAGATCGAGGTGCGCTCCAAGTACCAGCTCGCCATCACGGAGCTGCCGTTCGGACGGACGACCGAGGCGCTGATCGAGTCGATCCTCGCCGCCAACGCCAAGGGCAAGATCAAGGTCAAGCACGTCGACGACAACACGTCCGAGGCCGTCGAAATCCTGGTTCACCTGCCGCAGGGCGCCGACACGGATCAGGTCATTCGCCAGCTCTACGTTTTCTCCGACTGCGAGGTGTCGCTCTCTCCCGCGGCCTGCGTCATCGACCAGGACAAGCCGCTCTTTCTCGGCGTCTCGGAGATCCTCCGCCGCTCCGTCGACAAGACGGTCCAGTTGCTCAAGCGCGAGCTGGAGATCCGGCTCGAGGAGCTGGAGCAGCAGTGGCACTGGGATTCGCTGGACCGCATCTTCATCGAGGAGCGGATCTACCGCCGGATCGAGAAGTCCCAGACTTGGGAGAGCGTGCTCGCGGAGATCCGCGAAGGCCTGAAGCCGTTCCTCAAGCAGCTGCGGCGCGAGGTCACCGCGGAGGACATCACGCGGCTGACCGAGATCCGGATCAAGCGCATCTCAGCGTACAACCGCTTCCAGGCGGACGAGGCGCTGAAGCGCATCGAGGCTGAGATCAAGGAGACCAAGCACCACCTCAAGCACCTCACTCCGTACGCGATCGCGTGGTTCGAGCGGCTGCAGGAGAAGTATGGCAAGGGCCAGAAGCGGCGCACGACCTACGACGAGATCGAGCAGATCAAGGCCGCCGAGGTGGTCTCGGCCAACCAGCGGCTCTACGTCAACCGCGAGGAGGGCTTCATCGGCCTCAACTGGCGCCAACACGAATTCCTCACTGAGTGCACGATCCTCGATGATGTCGTCTGCTTCATGGCGGACGGGTCGATGAAGGTCGCGCGCGTGGCTGACAAGGTCTTCATGGGCCGGGAAATCCTCCACGTCGCGGTGGTGCCGAAGGAGGGCGACCGCGCCTTCTACACCATGATCTATCAGGACAAGGAGAGCGGGAAGGCGTTCGCCAAGAAGTTCCAGCTCGGCGGCGTCACTCGCGATAAGCTCTATCCGCTCGTCCCCAGCGAGGGATCACATGTGGTGTTCCTCGACGTCGCCAAGACGGCGGAAACCACGACCCAAAAGGTCACGGTGACGCTCAGCGGCCGCTGCGCGGCGCGCGTGAAGGAGTTCGTCTTCGACCTTTCCGAGCTGACGATTGGTCAGCGTGGCGCCAAGGGTCTCACGGTCACGCAGTGGCCGATCCGTCAGGTCCGGCGCGCCTAGGCGCGACGCCCGGGGCCGGTTTCGCCGCCGGGGGTCGAGCGTGCTGCCTGGCCGAAGGGCTCGCGTCCGCTCAGGGCGTGCCCGCCTCGGGCTTCGCCGGCGTCGTGGCGGTGCTGGTGGCGGCGCCTGCGTCGGCCGTCGCGCTCAGCGTGTCGGTGGCCGGAGCTGGCTGCCAGAAGTAATGACCGCGGCGCGCCCGGTCGAAGCGCACGAGACCGGCGACGACCAGCAGGACCACGGTGAAGACAATGATCATGCGGCGGCGTGCGGCGGCGGCGCGGTCGAGGTACGGATCGTCCAGCCGTCGCACCGTGCCGGGCGGGAGCGTGGCGCGCTGCGTGAGGAGGCTGCCGAGCGGGAGATTAATCCGAACGCGACCGTTGATTGCCCAACCGTTGCCTTCGAGGATCGGTCCGAGGGTGCGTTGCCGGATCTTGAGCCAGGCGATCAGCATGGAGGGACCGGAAACCGCGGCGATCAAGCCGGCGAGCACGAGGGGGTACTGCCACGGTTTCATGCCGAAGAGGTAGCCGAGCATGAGCGTGATCACGCTGACGGCGCCGGTCACCGCGACGCCGATGGCAGCGACCGCACCGACGTCGACCTTGCGTGGCGCTTCGGGCGGGCGCTGCTTGTCGAGGTGGGCGGCGGTCTCGGCCGCCGTGGCGAGCCGGTTGTGCGAAGCGGCATCGGCGGCGGCGGCGCGGCGCGCCACCTGCTCCTCGACCAGTCGGACGAGCTTCTTGTACGGCGCGGAGAAGGCCTGCCGGATGCTGATCGGGTTATCGACGATGCTGGTGATCGTAGCGTCCCAGTCGCGGCCCTGGCGGTCGATAAACACGCCGTTGCGCCCGACGAACAGGTAGTCGCTGTCGCCCTGCGTGAAGCAGGCGGCGATCTTTGCCGGGGGGGAGCCCGCGCGGCGGAGATCGCAGTAGGCGATGTAGGCTTTGCTCATCGCGGCCAGAGGGCTCGGGCCCTCGACGTGGATGCAGAACAGCGTGCTGCGGGTGTCGAGGTACAGCGTGCCCGCCTGAAAGATCGCGGGACGATCCGGCGCGTAGAAATCCTCGAAGTTGACGAAATTGCGCAGCAGCGTCCCGAAATCTCGGGTCAGGCGGAGCAGGCGTGCGACGTCGGGCAACGCATCGAAGTGCGGCCCGGCGGCGAGATCGCGCACGATGAGCGCGGCGAGCGGATCGCGGAGCGTGGCGGCGAGCAAGGCGCGGATGCGCTCCATCCCGAGCGATTCGACGCGGGCGCCAGCCTTGGCGGCGATGTGCGCGTCGAAGGCGGCGATCCGGCGCTCCAGCTCTCGCCACTCCGTCTCGGTGAGCGTCGTTTTGCCGGCGCCGTAGAGGGGGGCCACGGCGTCGCGCCGCAGCGCCTCCACGGCGGCGGACCAAGCCGGATTGATCCCGTCGACCAGGGGGAGGGGGCGTCCCGGTTCCACGTGGGCGAGTGGGAACGCGGCGAGCGTCGCGGCACCTGCGGTCAGAGCTTGGCCGGCAAGCGCAGCGTAGTCGGTGGTGTCGCGGTTGAGCGGCGCAGCGGCGCGGGCGTCGAACTGAGCGAGGCGGCTGCGCGTGAAGTAATCTTCGATCTTCGCACGGAGAGCCGCGAGCGCGGCGCTGGCGGCTTCGGTGCCGTCGCCGAAGCGACGGACCTCGGCGGACATCCCGCGGGCATGCCACGCCTCGTAGGCGGCGAGTTCCGCGAGGAACGTGTCGAACAACGCCTGATCGACGCCCAGTTGGCCGGATCGGTCGGGGTTGCCGCCAAGGCACGCTACGGCATCGGCGATGGCGCTGCGGAGTAATGGATCCTCCGTGCTGTTTGGCGCGATCACGCCGTCTCCGTTGAAGGCGGAGGCGCGCAGGGCATCGGCGGAGCGCTCGGCTTCCTCAAGCGAAATCTCCGCGGCAGCACTGCGACCGAGGCCGGCGAGGAGGGAGACCGCCGCGGCCAGCACGGCACGGCCCTCGTCGGTGTCCTGCCGGAGCACGGACAGCGGCAGGGTGGCGCGACCCGAAAGCAGAAGCGAAACGTCTCCGAGGCGACGCGCGCTCCATTCGATTGCCGCGAGGATGTCCGCCACGCGGATGCGGGCATCGCCGTCGTGGTCGAGCAAGGAGAGGGTGGCCTCGGGCAGTTCCAAGCCCCGCGTCGGGCAACTCAGCGCCACCCAGAGCTTAGGATCCAATTCCTTGAGATGCAGCAGGTCGGCGGCGGTGGTGAGCGTGACTTGATCGAGTCCACCGAGGCGGCGGAAGGTCCAGACGTGGGCGGCTTTGGAGGGCATCGGAGTGAGCAGTAAGTGGATACGCTTGTACCGCCACCCCAAACGCTTGGCAACTGTTGAACGCGCGCCGGGACGCAGGCTGGACCCCGCGATCTATGGCCGCGGGGGAAACGTCACGCCGCGTAGATCCCCGGTCTCGATAAAGCGCTGGTGAAACGTGAACGCCTCGGCCAGCCGGGGCGGTCGCTCGCGACCGTGTCTAGTTCAGGTACCAGATCGTGGCGTTGAGAATCGTGGCGAACGACACCCAGAGAAGGTACGGCAGCCAGAGCCAGCCGGCGACCGGATCGATGCGCCGGAAACGGACGAACAGCCAGGCCAGCAGGGCCCAGAGCACGACGATCTCAATCAGCGCCGCTCCGGGATTGTGCAGACCAAAGAAGAGCAGGGACCACGCGGCATTGAGGACCAGTTGGAGGCCGTGTCCGAGGAGTGCTGCGCGGGCTCCGGCGACGTCGCGCCGACGCCAGATGCGCCACGCCGCGACGGCCATGAGAATGTACAGGAGGGTCCAGACCGGGCCGAAGACCCAGCTCGGGGGGTTCCAGTCCGGCTTCACCAGCGTCGGATACCACGTGCGTACATTCGCGGCCGTGGCCAGTCCCCCGATCGCGCTGGCGGCGAACGATGCCAGCAGCAGCAGCCCGAGGGCGAGCCACGCACGCGGCCGAGCGGGCTGAGCGGCGGGCATGGACGCGGACGTCGGGGAGGGAGTGCTCATGGGGTCAAGTGACTAGGCGTCGATCTTCCGGATTCGGGGGAGGTGTCGACCGCCTTCAAACTCCGTCGCGAGCCAGACGCGGACGATCTTGAGGGCGTCCTCCTCGCTGACGGTCCGCTCGCCCAGCGAGAGGCAGTTGGCGTCGTTGTGGGAACGGTTCCAGATCGCGACCTGTTCGTTCCAGCAGAGCCCGCAGCGTACGCCCGGCACTCGGTTGGCCACGATCGCCTCGCCGTTGCCCGAGCCGCCGAGCACGATGCCGCGCTGGTACTCGCCGCGGGCCACCGCCTGCGCCACGGGGCGGATGAAATCCGGATAGTCGCAGCTCGCATCCGAGTGGGTGCCGAAATCCCGCACGGTATGTCCCTCGGCGAGCAGCATGGCCTTGATGGCTTCCTTGTAGCGGAAGCCGGCGTGGTCGGAACCGATCGCGATCGTGAACGTTTTGTTCGTGCTCATGCGGGTACGCGGAAAAGGAAGGAAATGCGGTTGAGTCCGGCGGGTGACGAGTCGACGGTCATGTTCGCGGCTGCGCGTCGGTCGCGCAAAGCCAAAACAAGATGTCATCCCGACTGTCCAGTACCGTCCCAGGCCCGATCGATACCGCCGTGGGGTTCGTGCGGCCGCGGTGCAGTTCGCGCTGGCTCGCGACGGCGGGACTGCTGATCGCGTTGGCGGGATGTGCGTCGCCGGGGCGGGTAGGCCCCATCTCGGAGGATTCCGCTGCCCCTGGCTGGCGGGTGGTCAGCATCGATGCGATTCCGCTTGGTGCGACGATCGATCAGGTTCGTGCCGCACTGGGCGACCCCGCGGGGATCGTGCGCAGTTCAGCGGGAGCCGAGTGGTGGAGTTTTCCGGCGGGTCGGGTCACCTGGCCCGAGGTGAGTGGGGCCGCGGTGCGCGTGCGTTTGCGGGACGGCCGTGTGACCGCGATCGAGGTGGCTCGCCCGACGTCCTAGCCTTCGAGCGCGTCCCAGAACTGTGTGGCGTCGCTGAGATCGGGCAGGAACGCATCCGGCCGATGGCTCCGGAGAGCTTCGGGGGCTGAGTGACCGGTGGCGACGGCGAGGGTGCGCGCGCCGATGGCGCGGCCGCAGGCGATGTCGTGGGGCGTGTCCCCGATGATCCAGGTCCTCTCGGGTGCGAAGACCACGCCGTGGTGCTCGCGCGCGCGGTGCAGGGCGAAAGGCCCGAGCTCGTTGCGCAGCTCGTGATCATCGGCGAAGGCCCCGAAGGCGAACGTTTCCCAGAGGCCATGATGCGCGAGCTTGATCTCGGCGCCACGCCGCCGGTTTCCGGTGAGCAGGCCCTGCGCGACGTGGGGTCGAGCCGCCGCTTCGGCGAGCCGCTCCGGTACGCCGGGAAGCACTCGCGATGCGGAACGGAGCAGCTCGGCGGGGAGCGCCTCGAAGTACGCCGCCGTGTAGGCCGCCATCGTCTCGGCCGTGTCCGGAAGGCGAAACTTCTCGAAGATACGGCGCATGATCCATGGATCGGTGCGTCCGCCGAAGTCGATGTCCTCCAGCGATCCGTCGATGCCGAAGCGCGCGGCAAGGGCGGTGCGCAGCGCGCGCATGCCGGCGCCGCCGGACGCGAGCAGCGTGCCGTCAATGTCCCA
>CAIOYO010000137.1 GCA_903862595.1 uncultured Opitutaceae bacterium
CGCGGGCGCCTGCGGATCTCCGTCGAGGCCCGGAAATTCGAGCCAGAAGATGGCTCCGGGCTCATCAGCCGGCGGCGGCGCGTAGCCGAAGCTTCCGCCCATCGTCTCGACCGCCCGCCGGACGACGCGCAGCCCCAGCCCTGTTCCGGGTGTGCCGGAGGCATTGGAGGCCCGGAAGTAGGGCTCCCCCAGGCGCTCGCGATCGGCCGCCGGCACCCCGCGACCACGATCCCTTACCTCCAGACGGACGTGACCGCGGCCAAGGGCTCGTGCGGTGACGTCCACCGTGGCCGAGGGCGGCGAGTACTTGAGCGCGTTCCCAATCAGGTTGTGCAGCGCGATCCCCAGTCTTCCGCCGTCGACCAGAGTCTCACCGCAGGTCGTAGGATCGACGCCCCAGCGGACTCGGGGGCCGTGCTCCTGCGCGTGGTTGACCCGCTCTGCCGTCTCCCTGAGCACCGCGGCCAGCGGGGCGGGCGCCGCGTCTTGGGCGCCTCGTGCCACCGCGTGCAGATCCAAGAGACGATCGACCTGATCCTTCAGGCTCTGAACCGCCTCCCCGAGCAGCTCCATATGGCGCCGGGAGCGCGCGTCAACCGGCCGGCCCTCCCGTTTGGCGTTGGCCGCATGATCGCGGTCGAGCAGGTAGTGGACGCCCTGCAGAATCGCCAATGGACTCCGGAGTTCGTGCACCGCATGAGCCAGGAACTCCCGCTCCTCCTGCAAAACGCGCGCTCTATCGCCCCCTGAATCGTGTCGACCGGCCTTGAGATTTTCCGAAATCGAATTGCGACTGCGCTCGCCGCTAGCCCGATCGAGCCGTCGTTTCTCGGTGCGGTGCCCCGGGAACTGGCTGTTCGATTCGAGGGATAAATTATCTCTCCTTAAATTCTTACCATTAGTAAGTTAAGAGACCTCTAGGGTGTTAAACCCAATCAATTCCGGAAAACCCGACGGTCTAGTAAAAAAGTCCGAGCGCCGGGACACGCGGTCCCGAGCGCGTTTAGGACCGTAAATAGACTTACGGGTGGGTTTCTACGTATCTCCAATCCCATCCTGCGCTTGGCCGCTCCTCCTCCAGGCTAGCTTCAATCCTTTGTAAGCGACTGCCTTTCAGGCAGGCAGCCCTTCAGAGGCGCATGAGTCCGACGGTCTGATCGCGCCCTTCGGGAAGCGTCCTTTGATAGTTAACATAGTCCCCCCTTCGAACGCCCTCAGTCCTAAAAACAGTCCTAAAGGGACCTCCTAAAGGCGCGGCTGAAGACCCGGGAAACGCGGTGAGTCGGTCTAGCCGACCCACCGACGAGCATTGTGGAAGAGTTGCATCCAGGGGCTTTCCTCCGCGGTCCAGGAGGGCGGCCGCCAGCTGAGTGACACCGTGCGGTGGACGCGTTCCGGATGGGGCATCAGGATGGTGGCGCGACCGCTCTCCGTGGTAAGAGCGGTGATGCCGCGGGGGGAGCCGTTCGGATTGAGCGGGTAACGCTCGGTTACTTGGTGGAGGTGGTCGACGAAGCGTGCGGCCACGAGGCCCGAGGCGTCGCAGGCCGCCAGGGCCGCAGAGTCGGCGAACTCGGTACGGCCCTCGCCGTGAGCGACGGCCACCGGGATCACCGAGCCAGCCATGCCGGCAAAGAAGACGCTGGGGCTCGACTCGATGCGCACCGATGAAAACCGACCCTCGAAGCGCTCGGACTGATTCTGGACGAAACGGGGCCAGTGGGCCGCCCCGGGAATGATGCTCCGGAGGTTGCTCATCATCTGGCACCCGTTGCACACGCCCAGCGCGAACGAATCAGGCCGCGCGAAGAATGCCTGAAAGGCCTCCCGGGCCCGCGCGTTGAAGAGGATGCTCTTGGCCCAGCCTTCCCCCGCGCCGAGTACGTCGCCGTAGCTGAAGCCACCGCAGGCCACGAGCCCGCGGACACTCTCCAGCGAGAAGCGGCCCGCGAGGATGTCCGTCATGTGCACATCGAGCGCCCGGAAGCCGGCCCGGTCGAACGCCGCCGCCATCTCCACCTCCCCGTTCACGCCCTGCTCCCGCAGGATCGCGATCGCGGGACGTGTGCCGGACCGCACCACCGCCGGCGCGGAGGGCGTGAAGGTGAGCTTGGGCGTGATCCCGGGATCCGCCCGGTCCAGACGCACCGCGTGCTCCGATTCCGCGCAGGCCGGGTTATCGCGGAGACCCGCGATGCGGCGGGTCACGTCCGACCAGACACGCCGCAGGTCGAAGAGATCCTCGTCCAGCAACACGTGTTCCAACGTGCGGATACGAAGGCGCTGATCGCTGTTGAGGGTGCCGAGGACGTGGGTGCAGGCGCCGAGGCCGCCGCGGCGGAGAATGGAAGTGACGGCGGGAATATGGGCGGTGCGGACCTGAATCACCGCACCCAGTTCTTCGGCGAACAGGGCCGCCAGCGCCGAGGCGCGGGGCGAGCCGTCGCCATCCGCGCCGCTGAGCAGCAGCGGAGCGGGAAGGAGCAGGTCCATGCCGGCCCGCCCGGCGAAGGCCATCTCGGCCAGGGTCGCGAGGAGTCCGCCGTCCGAGCGGTCGTGGTAAGCGAGGATGCGATCTTCCTCGTTCAGCTGCTGGATGGCGGCCCAGAACGACTTCAGGTCGCCCGGATGATCGAGGTCGGGCGCGGTGCGACCGGTCTGCCCCATCACCTGGGCGAGGATGGAGCCGCCAAGGCGGTTGCGGCCTCGGCCAAGGTCGATCAGGAGCAGCGCGGTCTCGCCGGCGTCGGTGCGCAGCTGGGGCGTGAGGGAGCGCCGGACATCGGCGCAGGCGGCGAACGCGGAAACGATCAGCGACACCGGCGCCGACATGCGGCGGGTGCGGTCGCCCTCGCGCCAGACCGTACTCATGCTCATCGAGTCCTTGCCGACCGGGATGGTGATGCCGAGCGCCGGACAGAGCTCGAGGCCCACGGCGCGGACCGCCGCGTAGAGCGCGGCGCCCTCACCCGGAAGAGCGGGGGCCGCCATCCAATTGGCGGAGAGATTGACGCGACCAAGATCCGGGATGAAGGCCGCGGCGAGATTGGTCAGCGCCTCGCCGACCGCGAGGCGCGCGGAGGCGGCGGCATCGTGGATCGCGGTGGGCGTGCGCTCACCGACCGCCATGGCCTCACCGCTGTGGACGTCGAACGCGGCCGCCGTCACCGCGCAGTCGGCCACCGGCACCTGCCACGGGCCGACCATCTGGTCGCGGACGACGAGTCCGGTGACGGAGCGGTCGCCGATCGTGATGAGGAAGGACTTGTCGGCCACGCTGGGGTGACTGAGCACGCGGCGCACGGCTTCGGGAAATTCGAGGCCGCCGAGATCGAGGCGCGGGAGCGCGCGGGTGACGGTGGTGTCGCGGCGGTGCATCCGGGGCGGCTTGCCGAGGAGCACATCGAGCGGCAGGTCGATGGGCGTGTTGCGGAAGTGGCGATCCGTGAGCACGAGCTGGCGTTCGGTGGTGGCCTCACCGACCACGGCGTACGGGCAGCGCTCGCGCGCGCAGAGTGCCGCGAACGTGGCCATGCGTGCGGCCGGGATGGCGAGGACGTAGCGCTCCTGGGACTCGTTGCACCAGAGCTCGAGCGGACTCATGCCCGGCTCGTCACTGGGCACCTCGCGCAATTCGAAACGGCCGCCGCGGCCGCCGTCGTTGACCAGTTCCGGCAGTGCGTTGGAGATGCCGCCGGCACCGACGTCGTGAATGAAGGCGATCGGATTCTCTGCGCCCAGTGCCCAGCAGCGGTCGATGACCTCCTGGCAGCGCCGCTGGATCTCCGCGTTGTCCCGCTGGACGCTGGCGAAGTCGAGGTCCTCCTGCCCGGAGCCGGTCGCAACCGAGCTGGCCGCGCCGCCGCCGAGACCAATCAGCATCGCGGGACCGCCGAGGACGACGAGCCGGGCGCCGGGCTCGATCACGCCCTTCTGGACGTGGTCGGCGCGGATGTTGCCGAGGCCGCCGGCGAGCATGATCGGCTTATGGTAGCCGCGGAGCTCGGTTGCCCCCTCGCTGGCGGGCGTGCCCGGGGCCGCGGGGATCTCCGCCTCGAAGCTGCGAAAGTAGCCGGTGAGGGCGGGGCGCCCAAACTCGTTGTTGAACGCCGCGCCTCCGAGCGGACCCTCGATCATGATGTCGAGCGCCGAGGCGATGCGGCCCGGCTTGCCGTGATCTTTCTCCCATGGCTGCACCGCGCCCGGGATGCGCAGGTGTGAGACCGTGAAGCCGGTGAGCCCGGCCTTCGGCTTGGCCCCGCGCCCGGTGGCTCCTTCGTCGCGGATCTCCCCGCCCGCGCCGGTGGCGGCACCCGGGTAGGGCGAAATGGCCGTGGGATGATTGTGCGTCTCGACCTTGCAGAGCAGGTGGATGTCCTCGGAATGCGCGGCGTACTCGCCGGAGACGGGATCGGCGAAGAAGCGGCCGCCGGGCGAGCCGACGAGCACCGCGGCGTTGTCCTTGTAGGCGGAAAGGATGCCCTCGCTGTGCAGCTGGTGGGTGTTCCGGATCATCTGGAACAACGACCGCTCGCGCGCCTCGCCGTCGATCTCCCAGGACGCGTTGAAGATCTTGTGCCGGCAGTGCTCGGAATTCGCCTGCGCGAACATCATCAACTCCACGTCGTGCGGATCGCGGCCGAGCGTGCGGAAGGCATTGACGAGGTAGTCGATCTCGTCCTCGGCGAGCGCGAGACCGAGGCTGGCGTTCGCGGCGACGAGCGCCTCGCGTCCCTGGGCCAGCACCGGCACTGCCGCGAGTGGGCGTGGGCTCTCGTGACGGAACAGGACCTGGCAATCCTCAACCG
>CAIOYO010000138.1 GCA_903862595.1 uncultured Opitutaceae bacterium
AAGGACTACGCACGCAAGCACCCGCACTCGATGGGCGCGTGGTCGAAGGCGTCGCGCACCAACGTGGCTTCGATGACCGGCGATGATTTCTTCGGCAACGAGAAGTCCGTCACCGTCGCCAAGGCCATCGCCGTGCGGATCGAGTTCGTCCCGGCCGGAAACGGCACGCCGGTCGTCCTCAAGGACAAGACGTCCCTGAAGGCCGGCGAAATCCTCGACGCCACCGTCATGCGCCGCCGCGCCCTGCTCGCCTTCTACGAGGCGCAGGTCGACCGCGCCCGCCGCGAGGGGCTGCTGTTGTCGCTCCACCTCAAGGCGACGATGATGAAGGTCTCCGACCCCATCCTCTTCGGCCATGCCGTCCGCACGTATTTCAAGGATGTCCTCGCCAAGCACGCCGCCACCCTCGCGCCGCTCAACGTCGACCTGAACAATGGCCTCGGCGATCTCGTCGCCAAGATTCAGGCGCTGCCGGCCGAGACGCGCGCCGCGATTGAGGCCGACCTCCAGGCCACCCAAGCGAAGGGGCCCGCCCTCGCGATGGTCAACTCCGACAAGGGCATCACCAATCTGCACGTACCGAGCGACGTGATCGTCGACGCGTCCATGCCGGCGATGATCCGTTCCTCCGGCCAGATGTGGAACGCCGCCGGCAAGCTCGAGGACACGCTCGCCCTCATCCCAGACCGCAGCTACGCGGGCGTCTACCAGACGGTCGTCGACTTTTGCCGCGAGCACGGCGCCTTCGATCCGCGCACGATGGGCACGGTCCCGAACGTGGGTCTGATGGCCCAGGCCGCCGAGGAATACGGTTCGCATAACAAGACGTTCACCGCCCCGAGCGATGGCACGATCCGTGTGGTCACCCTGCCCGCCGACGAGGCCAACGCCGCCGGGTCCCAGCCCGAGGTGCTGCTTTCCCACTCCGTCGAGTCCGGCGATATCTGGCGCGCCTGCCAGACGAAGGACGCCCCAATCCAAGACTGGGTGAAGCTGGCCGTGAACCGCGCCCGTCTCTCGCAGACGCCGGCCGTGTTCTGGCTCGACGCCGCGCGCGCCCACGACGCGCAGGTGATCGCCAAGATCAACACGTACCTGAAGCAGCACGACACCACCGGTCTCGATCTGCGCATCCTCCCGCCCGCCGACGCCTGCCGCCACACGCTGGAGCGTCTGCGCGCCGGCCAAGACACGATCTCGGTCACGGGTAACGTGCTCCGCGATTATCTGACCGACTTGTTCCCGATCCTCGAGGTCGGCACGAGCGCCAAGATGCTGTCCATCGTCCCATTGATGAACGGCGGCGGCCTCTTCGAGACGGGCGCCGGCGGCTCCGCCCCGAAGCACGTCCAGCAGTTCACCGAGGAAAACTTCCTCCGCTGGGATAGCCTCGGCGAATTCTTCGCGCTGGCCGCGTCGTTCGAGCATCTCGCCATCACGCAGAAGCACGGCGCCGCTCGGGTGCTCGCCGACACGCTCGACCAGGCGAACGGTCGCTTCCTGGAAAACGACAAGTCACCCGCCCGCAAGGTCGGCGCCGGCATCGACAATCGCGGCAGCCACTTCTACCTCGCGCTCTACTGGGCCGAGGCCCTCGCCGCCCAGAACGCCGACGCCACGCTGAAGGCCGCCTTCACGCCGGTCGCCGCCGCCCTCGCCGCCGCCGAGAAGCAGATCGTCGCCGAGCTCATCGCCGTCCAAGGCAAGCCCGTCGACATCGGTGGCTACTACCGGCCCGACGATGCCAAGGCGTCCGCCGCCCTCCGTCCGAGCGCGACGTTCAACCGCATCCTCGGCCAGCTCTGAGGCACTTCAGCTGGGTCAGGCTCGCCCTCTCGAGCCTGACCGGCTCCAGTCAGACCGTGACCTGCCTGCGATGAGCGAACGGCCACGTCTCCCTCACGCCCGGCCATGAATCACTCCGAAGCCGGAGCCTTCTGGGAGCGCAACGCCGAGGCGTGGACGCAGCTCGCCCGCGCGGGGCACGACGTGTTCCGCGATCAGGTCAACACGCCGGCTTTCTTCACGCTGCTCCCACCCGTCGCCGGTCTTGCCGGTCTCGATCTCGGCTGCGGCGAGGGACACCACACGCGCCTGCTTGCACGGCAGGGTGCCCTCATGACCGGCCTCGACATCGCGCCAACGTTCATCCGGCACGCTGAGGCCGAGGAGGCGCGCGCCCCGCTGGGCATCAGCTACGTCACCGCCAGCGCGGTCCATCTGCCGTTCCCCGATCGGGTCTTCGATTTCGTCACGGGGTTCATGAGCCTGCACGACATCCCCGAGCTGGAGGTCGTGCTGCGGGAGGTCGTGCGGGTCCTCCGGCCGGGTGGTTTCCTCCAGTTCTCGATCCTGCACCCGTGCTTCAATCCACCCCACCGACGGGTCGTGCGCGACGAAGCCGGCGATGCCACGGCGATTGAGGTCAGCGACTACTTTCTCGATGCCGATGGACGCGTCGATACGTGGACATTCGGGAGCGTACCGGAGTCGCTCCGGCGCGCCTACGCGGACTTTCAGGTCCCGCGCTTCCACCGTCCACTCGCGGAGTGGATGAACCTGCTGGTCGACGCAGGCCTCGTGATCGAGCGCTGCGCCGAGCCGCGCCCGTCCGCCGCCGCCGTCGCCGAGCGTCCGACGCTCCGCGACGGCGAGGTGGCGCCCTACTTCCTGATCGTGCGCGCGCGGCGGCCCGCGTCGCGCGCCGTGTGAGCCGAAGCGCCGCTCATCGCGGCACCCGTCATCGAAGCGCCATTCCTGCCCGCGGGTCGATGAATGCGATCGCGGACCCTCTCGCCAGGCGGCTCACTTGAGCCACTGCGCCAGCCAGCCCTGCACCTCGCGGTACCAGAAACGGTTGTTCTCGCCCTTGAGGATCCAGTGATTCTCGTCGGGAAAAACGATCAGGCGGCTCGGAATCTGCAGGCGCTGGTGGAAGCTCCAATTCTCCAGCGTATTGTTCAGCGGAACTCGGAAGTCATTTTCACCGATAGTCAGCAGCATCGGGGTCCGCCAGCCCGTGCCTTTGGCGTGATTGCCCGCTAGGCGCACCGGATTCTGCTCCCGCCAGACCGGCCCCTGCTCCCACACGGGACCGCCACTGCCGACTTCTCGATGGTAGATGACGTCGCTCGTCGCCCACTGCGACTCCAAGTTCACGAGGCCAGCATGCGACACGAACGCGCGGTAGCGGGTCGTCGTCGCCTGCAGCCAGTTCACCAGGTGCCCGCCGTAGCTCGCTCCCGCCGCCGCGACGCGGTCGCCATCGAGGAAGGGATAGCGGCGCAGCGCCTCGTCGAGGCCTTGATTGATTTCGTCCGCGGGCGTCTTGAGGGGATCGCCTTGGATCGCCTGACCGAAGGCCTCGGTGTAGCCGCGTGAGCCGGAGTAGTTCGTCATCACGAGTACGTACCCGGGCGCCGCGAGGAGTTGGTAATTCCAGCGCACGCTCCAGGCGTCGCGGAACTGCGGCGCCGGCCCACCGTGGATCACCACGAGAACGGGATAACGCCGCGCGGGATCAAACCCCGCCGGTCGTAGCACCAGGGTCTCGACCGGACGTCCCAAGGCACTCGTCACCGTGAAGGATTCCAGCGGACGCCGGTCCAGCGGGGCGAGGCGTTCCGCATTGAAGCGGGTCAGCGGCTTGCGCGCGCCGGTTGCGAGCTCGAGTTCGACCAACTCCGGCGGGCTCAGCGCACTTTCGGAGGAAGCGACGATCCGCCCGGCCTCCGCCGCCAGCGACGAGAGCACGCCGGCACCCTGCAGGGGACGCGGGGTCACCGGGCCACCGGTCACCGGTACGCTGAAGAGGCGCGTCTGCGCGCCTTCCTCCGCCGCCAGCAGGACGGTCCGCCCGTCCGCAAGCAGCGCGAAATCCGCGATCGACAGGTCCAGCGACGCCGTGAGGTCAACGCGCGTCGCCCCTTGCATCGGCCACGGGAACGACACCACGCGGCTGTGATGATAGACCTTGCCATCACCGCCCGGACTGAAGCTCAGGAGCAGGTGACGACCGTCGGGCGTGAAGACCGGTCCACCGAAATCATCCGAGCCCGCCGTCAGGACCTGCGGCTCACCTCCCTTGAGTCCGACCAGATAGAGCTGCGTGCTGGTGTCCGCGTACGCCGCGCGATCGCGCTCGGTCGTCGCGACGAAGACCACACCCTCACCATCCGGCGTCCACGCGGCCGAAAGGCTCTGCCCAGCATCCGAGAGCCGTCCCGCAAAGCCGCGTTTCGCGACGAGTTGCGACCCAGCAAGAATATCCCGCGCCACTGCTCCCGCGCGCGCCTCCTGGACGAAGAGCGAGGGCCGGCGATCATCCAGCCACTGATCCCAATAGCGAATCGGGAAACCGTCGTACACGCGCGCGGTCCACAGACGATCCTTGCGCTCCTTTGCGGCACGCTTATTCGCCGCGTCATCCTTCGCGCCCGGGTAGACGTCGCTGGAAAAGAGGATGCGCTGTCCATCCGGGCTCCACTGCGGCCCACGCGCTCCGGTGGAGAGTTGCGTGATGCGCTCTGCTTCACCGCCGGTCTCCAGGTTCAACACATAGACCTGTGTCGCCTCATCGCCGTCTCGCCTCGCCGAGAAGGCCAGTCGGCTCCCGTCCGGACTCCACGTGGCTCCCGACTCCGCGCCGCGACTGTGCGTCAGCCGATGCGGCGGCGACGTCCCGTCCGTCGCAACCAGCCAGAGGTCACTCGCCTGCTCCTTCAGGTCGTACGCCGGATCCGTCACCGAAAACACCACGCGGCTGCCATCCGGGCTCAACACTGGCGCCCCCACGCGCTTCATTAGCCACACGTCCTCGTGCGTGATCCCGCGAGGCGAAGCCACCGGAGCAGCCGAGGCGGGATGATCGGCGGGAGTCTGGCGCGCGACCGCTTGGGCAACGCCAGAGCCCACCGCTGATGCCTCGGCCGCGGCGGACACCGCCGGCACCGGGTGCACCGCGAGGAACGCGAGGAAGCCAATCACGACGAGCCTGACACACAGGATTAAACGATTCATGCGGAGCAGCCTACGCAACCCATGCCGTTTCGCCATCCCCGTTCTCACTTATCACCAGCCCCGCGATTTCTCCTCGTGGCGACCGTCCGTCCGCTTCACCAAGCAGCCCCTCAGCTCCAGGCGCAGAATCACCGCCATCGCACGCTTCGCCGACCAGCCCAACCCAAGTGCCACGTCCTCGGTCGCGAGAATCGCACCACCGCGAAAGAGTTCCAGCACGGCCGCCTCGGCCGGGGAGGCCTCCGGCGCCAGCGCCCCGCCCGCGCCGGGGTCGCGGGAGCCATCACGTTGACCGTGGCCGGGGGCGTGACTGCGGCGGTGCTCGGCGTGAGGCCCGTGCTCTTCGCCATGGCTGGCCTCGTGGTCGCGATCGTGCCGTGTTTCGACCGAACGACCTTCGGCGCGCCGGTCGTGGTCCGCGCGCGGTTGGCCTGCGTCGTGGGGATGACCTTGGTCGTACGGGGTGTGTTCAATGCTTCGGGGGTCATCGTGCGAGGCGGCGCCCGCCGGTGCCGACTCAGTCGGTTCCACGCCTACGGCCGTAAAGATCGTATCGCACGATTCCACCGCCTCGCCACGCACCACGCCGCGCGCGGCGTTGTCGGGAATCCGGCCGGGCCGCAGGCCGCTCAGGTAGCTCAATTCGTCGACCACATCCTCCACCGAGGTCAAGAGCACCGCGCCGTCCCGAATGAGCTGGTGGCATCCGGCACTGGTCGGCTGATCGATCCGCCCCGGTACCGCGAGCACCACGCGACCCTGCTCGGCGGCAAAGCGCGCAGTGATCATCGACCCACCGTCAATGTCACTCTCCACCACCACAATCGCCGCACTCATGCCGGCCACGATCCGGTTGCGCATCGCGAAGGACTGCCGGTCCGCTGGACGCCCCAAGCGAAACTCCGACAGCAACGCCCCTTCGCGCGCGATCCGCTCCGTCAGGGCTCGGTTCTCCGGCGGATAGACCAGGTCGATGCCCGTCCCGAGCACCGCCGCAGTGCGGCCACCAGCCTCCAGCGCACCTTCGTGCGCAGCCGTGTCGATCCCCCGCGCCAAGCCGCTGACCACGCAGAAGCCTCGCTGCGCCAGTTCCCCACCCAGCCTCCGCGCCGTCGCCAACCCGTACTGCGTGGTGCGCCGCGATCCAACAATCGCCACGCAGGTCGTGGCCGGGGCGAACCGGCCCCGGCAGTACAGCCCGATCGGTGGGTCGTGGATTTCCCGCAGGAGCGGCGGATAGCTGACGTCTTCCACAGGGAGAAACGCCGCCCCGCGCTCCCGGAGTCCGCGCTCCTCCGCCGCCAGGTCGACATGGGTTTTCCAGGCCGCGAGGGTATCCGCAATCACGGGCCCAACTCCGCGCACGGCGCGCAACGCCGCCGGGTCCGCCAGCAGCACCGCCACCGGATCACCCCCGCACGCTTCGAGCAGCCGATTCGCCGTGATCGGACCGAGGTGCGGGAGTGCATTGAGCACCAACAGAGCCTGCGAACGCGACAGCACGGTTTCCATCCGCAACCCCTGCGTGGACCCGTCGCGCCGGGCAATCGCAGACCCGTCGATTCGACCGCCCAAATTAGGGACGCACCAACGCTCGCACTCCCCTCAATACACCGCGCGGCCGCCCGTCAGGTCGAAGGTGAATCCGGTCGTGAAGCTGTTCTCCGGCGACACAATGAACGCCGCCATCGCCGCGACCTCGTCGAGCGTGCCGCAGCGTTTCATCGGGATGCGGTCGGTCATGTACTTTACCTGCGCTTCGGGCATCGCGTCCACCAACGGAGTACGGACCACCGCGGGGGCGAGCGCGTTCACGGTCACACCGGTCTCCGCGTAATCCTTGCCCTGCGTCTTGGTCATGCCGATGACCGCCGCCTTCGACGCCGAATACGCCACCATGCCGGCGTTGCCTTCCTTGCCTGCGATCGAGGCAATGTGCAGCACGCGGCCGTAGTTGCGCGCGAGCATCGCGGGAATCACGTGCCGCGACAGGATGAAGGGGCCGCGGAGGTTCGTGCGCACCACGAAATCGAAATCCGTCGGCTCGACGTCATGCGCCTTGAGCGCCGTCTTGCCCGTGACGCCCGCGCTGTTCACCAGCACGTCGATGCGGCCACGCCGCGCGAGGATCGCCGCCACGGCCGTCGCCACCGCCACGTCATCCGTGACATCGACTTGGAGGCAGAGTCCCTGCGCCCCGAGCCAACGCTCGGTCTCGGGAAATCCCTTCGGATTGAAATCCAGCACCGCAACGAACGCTCCCTCCTGGTGGAGGCGCCGCGCGATCGCGAGACCGAGGCCGGAGGTGCCGCCAGTGACCACGGCGGTCTGACCGGAAAAATGGGCGGGAGTGGAGGCAGAGGGGGGGCTCATAGCTGAGGCGGGGCCGCAGCGATGCGGCACCGTCCGATTCCGGCAGTCGGGGTCGACGAAGTCCAGCCCCGCCTAGCCGCGCTCCCAGCGACTCGGCGCAATGCCGGGCGCATCGCCGCGCATGTTCTTCGGCTTGTTCGGATGATTGAAGTCGAAGCCGCGGCGCACGTTCGGATTCTCAAAGTAGCGCGCCAGATGGGGCGGGACCTGCGCCAGCTTGTCGGCCGGCCACGCAGGAATCTTCTCCTCCGCCGGGCCCGCCCACGCCGGACGGTACAGGTACGCGAGCATGCCGCGTTCGCGCGTGCCGACGTTCGGGCAATTCCCGTGAAACACTTTGTGATTGAGCAGCACCGCCGATCCGGCCTTCGCCGGCACCGCCACTTCCTCCGGGTGCCCGGTATAGCGGGTGTAGGGGTTCGCGTCCGCGTGCATCGAGAGATGCGAACGCGGCACGACAAGGAAGGGCGAAACGTCCGCCGTCAGGTCGTCGAGGTAGTAGAGCACGCGCACCTGCACCGGGCACGAGCCCGACCAGCCGAAGATCTGCGAGCCGTAGGGCTGGCCGTCCGTGTGCAGGCTGATGCCCGGATGCCCGGGGAGCGACAGGGCGTACACGCCGCCGAGGAAAAGGATATCCGGACCGAGCAAGGCCTCGAGGAACGCGATCGTCGGCGCATGACCGACGAGGTTGATGAAGTCCGGGCCCTCCCACTGGATGCCGCGGCGCCCGCGCTGCTTGTCGCTGTAGTCCGCCGGGATCGTCTCGAGCGGAGCGAGCTGGCGCTTGAAGTTCGCCACCTGCTCGGGCGAAAGGAGGTCCG
Organism: uncultured Opitutaceae bacterium; assembly: GCA_903862595.1. Lineage (GTDB taxonomy): Bacteria > Verrucomicrobiota > Verrucomicrobiia > Opitutales > Opitutaceae > UBA6669. Next base: position 8,217 of record CAIOYO010000138.1, read on the forward strand.
GGAGGACGACGTAGCCTTCGAGTTCGAGGTGGCGGATGCGCTGGCCAAGGGTCAGCGAGGCCCAGTCAGTGGTGTCGAGGCGCCGGGGACCGGCAGCAACGGGAGCGGAGGAATCCATGGCGAGGGAGGGATGGGGTGGAAAAGAGGAGCGATCGTGCCGGGCAGTGGGAACCGTTCCGTCAGCGGCTGAAGGCCCGGCGGATCCGAGAGGCCTCCGAGGGCCGGTCCGGGCGTGGGGCGCACGGACCCGCCTTCGGGTGCACGGGGCCATCGAGCGAGCGATCGCGGGCCGCGGCAAGCGCACCCCAGTTGTCTTTTCCTCAGACAACTTTTCGGACCGGGATTGACCGCCCCACGGCCCGGCGTCAAAACGCCCCCATGCCGCTTGCGCTCCGCCGACTGAGCCTGGTTGACCAGGTCGCGGACGCCCTGCGCCACGAACTGGACCGGGCGCAGTGGTCAACTCAACTGCCGGGCGAGCACCAGCTCGCCGCCACGCTGCAGGTCAGCCGTTCGACCGTCCGGCAGGCGCTGCAGCTGCTGCACCGGGAGGGTCGCGTGGCGGTGAAGCGCGGGAGTCGCTGGCGGCCGGTCCGTCCGGCCCGCGTGCGCCGCACCGCCGGGGGGCCGAAGGTGCCGGGGACTGCAGCCGGCGGGGCGAAGGTCGTTGCAATGATCTCGTCGTTGCCATCCGCGGAGCAAGCGTGGTCCTCGATTCTGATCCGCGACGAACTGCGCGCCCAGCTGCAGCGCGCCGGGCTGGAGTTGCAGACCCACGTGCTGGCCCAGCGTTCACCCCGGAGCGGGGGCGCGGCGTTGCGTCGCCTGCTCGCCCACACACGCGCGGCGGCGTGGGTGCTGGCGTCGTGTTCCGAGGCGGTGCAGCGGCACTTCGAGCGCGTCGCGCTTCCGGCATTAGTTCTGGGTTCCGCCCACCCCGGCATCGGGCTCCCAGCTTTCCGCATCGATCTCGGTGCGGCACTGCGCCACGCGCTCGGCACCCTGCACCGGCACGGCCACCGGCAGATCGCCCTTCTGCTGCCCCGCTCGCCGTTTGCCGGCACCCGCGAGGTCGCCGCCAGCCTCGCCGAGGCCGCACCCTGGCTGCGCGCGCATGGCATCGGCGTCGCGGTCCGCGAGCACGAGAGCGCGACCAGCGGGGTCGGCTCAGCGATCGGCAGTCTGCTCGCGTCGCAGGTCCGGCCGACCGCCGTGATCGTGATGCTGCCCGGCGACGCCCTCAGCGCGCTGGGGCATCTGCACGCGCGCGGGGTCCGCGTGCCCGAGACGCTGTCGCTGGTTTGCCTCTTCGACGATCCCTACCTCGCGCGGCTGACCCCAGCGCTCGCGCGCTACGCGTGCGACCCGGCCGTCTTCGTGCGCCGCCTCGCCCGGCCGCTGATCCGACTGGTCCACTCCGGGGTGCGCCCCAGCTCGGTGGCGGTGGTGCCGGAGTTCATTCGCGGGGGTACCCTCCACCTGCGCGACGCACCGGACCCGCACTGACGGCTTGATCCCGGGGGCAAGGCGGGGTTGGCTTCCGGTTCCATGAGCACTGCACCCGCGAAAGAAAACGCCGTCATCAGCACCTCCTACGGTGACCTCACGATCGCCTTCTGGCCCGAGGTGGCCCCGAAGACGGTTGAGAACTTCAAGAAGCTCGCCCGCGAGGGTTTCTACGATGGCACCGCGTTTCACCGGATCATCAAGGGTTTCATGATCCAGGGCGGCTGTCCGAACACGCGCGCCGGCGCCCGCGGGATGCCCGGCACCGGCGACCCGGGCTACAAGCTCAAGGCGGAATTCAACGCCAAGTCCCACCAGCGGGGCGTCATCTCCATGGCGCGCGCCGCCGATCCGGATTCCGCCGGCTGCCAGTTCTTCATCTGCCACGGCAACGCCTCGTTCCTCGACCGCCAGTACACCGCGTTCGGCCAGCTGGTCGGCGGTGACGACGTCCTCGAGCGCATCGCGTCCGTCCCGACCCGCGCGGGCGGCGGCGGCGAACGCAGCACGCCGGTCGACCGCATCGAGGTCACGAAGGTGACGATCGTGCCGGCCGCCAGCTGATCCGCTGAACCTTCCTCCACCGCGCGCTACCCGCGTCGCGGTGGTTCTCCCGACTCCCGCCCTTCCGTGAGCACCGCTTCCTCCGCAACGTCACCCACGGTTTCCTGGCGGGAGTTGTCGTTTCTGCCGGTGAACGCGGACGAGATTCCATCGCCCGCGCTGATCGTGCGCTGGGAAGCAGTCGAGGAGAACCTGCGGCGCATGATCGAGCGCGTCGGTTCGCCCGCGCGGCTGCGCCCCCACCTCAAGACGCACAAGCTGCCGCAAATCATTGCCCGACTCGCGGAGCTCGGCGTCACCAAGGCCAAGACCGCGACCATCGCCGAGGCGGAGATGGCAGCAACCGCCGGCGCCCGCGATGTGCTCCTCGCCTTTCCCGCGATTGGGCCGACCGTCCCGCGGCTTGTCGAACTGGTCCGCGCGTTTCCCGCGGTACAATTTTCCGCGCTGGTCGACGACCCCGCAGCGCTCGACGCACTCGGCGCGGCCTTCCAGCGCGCGGGCCTCGAACTCCCGGTCTTCGTTGACCTCGACGTCGGCATGCACCGCACCGGCATCGCGCCGGACGATGCGGCCGCCGCGCTGTACGCGCGCCTCGAGCGCACGCCCGGGCTGCGACCTGCCGGGTTGCACGCGTATGACGGCCACCTCAGCCAATCGGATCTCGCCGAGCGCACCGCCGCCTGCGATGCGGGCTTCGCCACGGTTGTCGCGCTGCGCGACCGCCTGCGCGCGGCCGGCTTGCCCGTGCCAGTGATCGTCGCTGGCGGCACGCCGACCTTCCCCATTCACGCGCGACGTTCCGACGTGGAGTGCAGCCCTGGCACCTGCGTGCTCTGGGACGCCGGCTACGCGCGCAAAGTCCCGGATCTCGACTTCGTGCCTGCCGCGATCCTGCTCACCCGCGTGATCAGCCGTCCCGGCCCGAACCGCCTCTGCCTCGACCTTGGCCACAAGGCAGTTGCGAGCGAAATGCCCCACCCGCGGGCGATCTTCCCCGCCCTGCCAGACGCGAAACCGGTCGTGCACAGCGAAGAGCACCTCGTCCTGGAGACTCCGCACGCCGCCGACTTCCCAGTCGGAACGGTACTGGGCGCGATCCCGTGGCACATCTGTCCGACGGTGGCATTGCAAAGCTTCGTGCACGTCTCTCACGCCAACCGCGTGGACGCCGTCTGGCCCGTCGTCGCCCGCACCCGCCGCCTGAGCGCGTAATCCATCGCGACGCGATCAAGCCTCGCTGCCGACGCGCGCAGAGCACCGAAACTCGGCGGCGAGCCCAGCAAGCGCCCCTTTCGCGCTCCCGAGCCCGACCGACCCATCACGCGGCGCCCCTACTCAAAAGGGGTCACCCTACTCAAAAGGGGTCAGGCTTTGCCCTTTGCCGCGTCGTACTCAACCTCCGGCACAGTCGCTCGTTACGAGACGTCCAATCGCTCCGCTCAGGCGTGCATCACTTGGCCGCCGTCCACGTTCAGGGTCTGGCCGGTGATGCTGCGGGCGTGGTCTGACGCGATGAAGGCCGCGAGCGCGGCACACTCTTCCGCGGTCTGCCAGCGCCCCAGCGGGGAGATGCGCCGGATCTTGTCCTCCGCCCAGGTGGCGTAATCGCTCCGCTGGGCCGGAGGCAGGGTGCGCTGGACCGCTTCCCAGACCGACTGGTTGAGGTCGGTCTTCACCATCCCCGGCGAGAGCGCGTTCACCCGCACGCCATAGGGCGCGAAGTCGCGGGCGGCGCAGTGCACGAAGTTGATCAATCCCGCCTTCGCTGCGCTGTACGGGGGATCGGTCGGCGATCCGGTCTGCCCCGCCACCGAGACGAGAAACAGCAGCGATCCACGGCGGCGCCGCACGAAGTTCGGAGCGAAGGCATGCGCCGCATTGACCGCCGACACCAGATTGAGCTCGAGCACCCGCGGCCAATCCGTCGGCGAAAGGTTCCAGAACGGAAATCCCGCCTTGCCCGACCCCGCGCCGATGCAGAAGACCAAGTGATCCGTCTCACCGCAGGCCTCCGCGAAGCGCACCGCGTCCTCCGACTTGGTCGCGTCACCGCGAACGAAGATCGCATCGGCCGGCCACGGCGACTCGGGCTCCGCACGGTCAAATCCACAGACGCGACAGCCTTCGCCGTGGAACGCCGCGACCATCGCTCGCCCGATCCCGCGCGCCGCACCCATCACCGCCACCGTCTGCCCCGCAAGTTGGAGATTCATGGTTGTAAAGTGTGACTCAGACGGCCCCCAACCCTACGCGGTCGCCGGTCCAACGCGAGCCTGCAACCGCCCGAATGCAGATCGGCATACTCAGTCCACCGACTTGCTCCGACCGACCTTCTCAAGCGCCGCGGACGCCGACGGCCCAGTCGAGCCGACGGCCGATCCGTGGGTCGCTGTTTACAGAATGGAGCGGTTCTGTTCTGCATGATCCATGACGGATCGCACGGCACACCGCCCAGGCGTGTTCATCGCCACACTGGCGATCGCGACTTGTCTTGCCGCGTTCGCTCCCACGAACCGCGCTGAAGTGGGCACTACGACGCCGACTCCGGAGACAGCACTGCAGTCGAAGACCTCCCCAGCCGCGATCGCTCCTTCGCATGTCACGCCTCTGCCGCCCACGCGTCAGGTGCCGCCACCGCTCGTCATTCGCGGAGCCGCGGTGTTCCGGGATGGCGCCTTCAGTCCCAGCACCGCCGTCGTGACGGAAAACGGCCGCATCGTCGCCGTCGTCCCGCCCGGCGAACCGATTCCGGTCCCCGCCGGCGCGATCGAAATCGACGGCACTGGGCGCTTTCTCCTGCCCGGCTTCATCGATGGCCACTCCCACGTCTCGCACCTGTTCCCGCAGGCAGGCGTACCGGTCGAGGAAATCCTGCCGGACTACCTTCGAAACGGCATCACGACGCTCCGCGCCACCGGCGACACGATCGATGTGCAGCTCCGCGTCCGCGCCTACAGCGAGGCGCACCCCGACCTCGCCCCGCGGCTGGTCATGGCCAGCCCGCTCTTCGACAAGTCTCCGCCTTACCACGCCGGCGTGAGCCTCGCGATCACCGACCCCGAGCAGGTGCCGCCATTCGTCGCCTCGATGTCCGAACTCGGCGTGCAGACGTTCAAGATCTACGTCGGCATGGATCGCCGGATCGGCTCCGCGATCATTCACGAGGCCCACCGCCACGGCCGCTGGGCAAGTGCCCACCTCCGGAAGTATCACCCGCTCGAGGCCATCGAGGACGGGATCGACAGCGTCGAGCACATCGAGTCCGTCTTCAACTTTCTCACGCCACCCGAGGTCCCCGAGTGGCTCCTGCGCGACGAGCGCATGCACATGTCGGTCATGGCGGTGGAAAGTTTGCGGCGAAAGATCCTTCAGGAGCAGGTCAAGACGGACTACTCGCACCCCCGCGCCACCGAGTTGATCGCCGCCTTCGCGCGCAACCACGTCATGGTCAATCCGACCCTCATCGTCTACCGCAGCTGGATGCTGCTCAGCGACACCCCCGAAACCCGCGAACACCCGGACCTCCAGCGCACGCCTCGCCGCCTCGTCGACTACTGGGATTCCCTCGCCCACCACGCGGGCGCGAGCCCGGAGACGCAGGCACTGCGCCGGCGGCAGTTCGCGAAGCTACAGGAACTCACCGGCCTGCTCCACCGCTCCGGCGTCGAGCTGCTCGTCGGCACCGATGCACCGTTCCCGTACGTCCCGCCCGGGTATTCCTTCCATCAAGAGCTCGAATTAATGGTCGAATCCGGCGTGCCACCGGCGGCAGTGCTCATGGCCGCGACGCGCAACAACGCCCGCGCCATCAACCTGTCCTCCGAGCTCGGCGAGATCGCCCCGGGCCGCCTCGCCGACCTCGTGCTCCTCGACGCCAACCCACTCGACGACATCCGCCATTCCCGCCGCATCGCCGCCGTCGTGCGCAGCGGGATTCTGCTCACCTTCCCGGCCAAGCCATCCGAGGCCCGGTCCGCCGACGTGCCCGCCGGCCCGCAAGCCAAGGGTTGAGCCGGCCCGCCAGCGCACGAGCACGCGCGCCTGGGGCCAGGACAGCCAGCCAGAGCATGAGCAAGCGCGCGAGAGCCTGAACCCCGCGCACGAGGGGCGGCGTCCCCGCTACGGCAGGTCGTAGATCTCCACCAACGCCACGCCAGTCGTGCCGTTCTTGCCCGAGACCGTCGCCGTGTAGGAGCCCGGCGGCACGTCCACGATGACCACCGCGTCGGCGCTGGCATCACCCGCGAGGCCGAAGGCGCCAACCGAGGCGAACGCGGCCTTCAGCGTCGCCGTCCCGCCCCAATCGTCGTTGGCCGCCGTCACCGCCGTCGCGCCCAACGCCTTCACTTCCACCACGGGATCCGCCAGCGTCCCGGTCACCCCAAACACGCCGAGCGAGGGACCCACCGCCCGAATCAGGAGGCGCTTCGACGCGGTTCCGACCACCGAGAAACCCGCCACGAGCACGTCCGCGCCCGTGCCGACCTGCGCGCGGGTGGACACGTTCACCAGCCGCCCGCGGCCAGAGCCGAGGTCGTACAGTTCGACCAAGGCGATCCCCGAGCCGCCGTTCGCCCCGGCAACTTGAATCGTCCGCCCTCCTCTGACCGCCAGCCGCAGCGCCGCGTCACGCGTGCCCGCCGCGAGGGGAAAGGCCCCTGCGTTCGTAAAATCCCGCCCAAGGACGCCGCTCGCGCCCCAGTCGTCATTCGCCGCGATCCGGCCGGCGTCCTGATAGACATCGAGCTTGGGATCCGCAATCGTCCCGGGTACGCCGAACTGCGCAAGGCTGGGCCCAATGCCGCGCATCAACACGTCTCGCGACCCGCCGGCCACCACAAAGCCGACGATCAGGCCGGAACCCGTCCCAGTCCGGATGGAGAGATTGTACAGCGCGCTCGCCGGGCGCGCTGGCTCGGTTTCCTTGGAAAGGATCGAATACAGCGTCGCCTCCGTAGGTTCGACCTGCGGCCATTGGGTGAACGGCGTGTCGACCCACGCCACGAAGTCGAGTTGCCCCGTGCCGTCGATGTCCATCGGGAGCGCCACCGAGAGTGCCCGATCAACGAACCCCTTGGTCATGGCGTAGCCCGTGAGTTGCCACGGTTGCACCCAAGGCAGGACCGCCCAGTCCTGCGCGCGCAACACGCCATCGGCACCGCCCAGGTACACCGTCGTGGAATTCTTGGCCTTGTCGTCGAGCACCCGGCCGCCGGTCTGCGCGACGTCGAGGATGCCGTCGCGGTTCACATCGACCACCGCCATGATGGACTGGCCGAACTCTTGGTCGAGCGCCGCAGGCGCCACCACCCGCACGGAGGTTTCGTCGACGAAGGTCTCGCCGCCTTGGTTCACCAGCACCTGCAGCGTACGACCCCGGTAGTACGGCGTGGCGCGGGTCACCGCGAAGACGATGTCGGGACGTCCATCGCCCGTCACATCGACCAGGCGGCACTCGTTGAACTTCGTCGTGCCGGCGCCATAGCGCCCGGCCGGCAACCGCACGAGCTTACGCCCAGCCAGGCTTTTCGCGCCGTTCTGGCTGAGCCAGACGTAGCCAGATTCGCCGTTGGGGGCGCCTTCAAAATAGGCCGCGACCAAGTCGCCGATGCCGTCGCCATTGAGGTCCGCGATGGCCGACGACATGATCCCGGCGCGAAAATTGCGCACGTCGTCGGGCATCTGCGCCGAGCCGTTGGTGAACTTGCCCGTGCCGTCGTTCAGGAGCAGGGTGCCGCCGGTGTAGATGTCGGGGGCGCCATCGCCGTTGACGTCGCCCGCACAGATTTCGTGGCCCACGGAGAGCCCCGGGATGGTCCCGCCATTCTCCTGCCCGGCGATGTTGGCTGTGCCGTCGGTCAACTTGCCGTCCGGGCCGGAGAGCGCGAGGACGATCGGGTCGAAGCGCTGGGTGAGCGTCCCGTCCGGATTGCGCTGGTTCAGGCCTTCGCACGCGACCACGAAGTCGGACCGCCCATCGCGGTTGAAATCGGCCACCGTGAGGCGGACTTGGTGGTAGCGGCGGATCGGCGGCGCGCCGGTCGCCCAGATTTCAGGCGCGGCGCGAAAGCCTCCCTTGCCGTCGTTGAGGAAGACGACGATGGGCTGCTGCGACTGTCGCGGGACGGTGTGCGGGAACAGCGGGAACGTCGCGACCCAGTCTTCGCGGCCGTCGCCATTGAAGTCACCGCGGGCCACATCGCCCAGATCCGTGGCCAGCACACCGGCCGGGTGGTAGTCCGTGCTCGTCGGATAGTAGAAATCCGGATGCCGCTCGGTGATGGAGATACCAAACCAGCCGAAGCTCCCAACCCGGTAGGTGCTGGTTTCGTGGTTGGTGCGATCCGGACCGAGTGTCCGCGCCGACGGCCCAAGCGTCAGGAGCTGGCCGAAGCTGAGGCTCGGGAGCAGCGCGACGAGGAACGCTGCCCGACGGATCCGCGCGCCGAAGAAAAAGCCGCGGACCCGGCTCGCCAACCGTTGCGCCACGCGGCGCGCCGGGGTGCCGTTGACCGGGCGCATCGAAACGCAGGACAAATCCCATCGCTCCGCACGCGCCGCGCTGCACTGCGGCAAGCGGTTCACTGGGAGTTCGCTGAATCCACCTCGCAGGTACGTCAACATGTGTATCCACATTGCGGTGTACGCAGTGCGCTTCCAGCAAAAGTTTCGCCCTCCGCCGGGCGCCGATCCGACGCCGCCGGCCCGAAACGGGACGCCCGCAACCAAGAAGACAGGCCGTTGCACGCTCGCTCAGCCTGTTTCGACGCTACCTCGCGAGCTGCGCGACGGCCTCACGAGCAACGATGCAGCGGCCGGCCCCCTCTCAAGTCCCTTTCGAGGCGGCGACAAGTGACAGAATCCCCGCGTCCATCTGAACGCATTGGGTCGTCGACGCGAAAGCACACGCGTGGCCTCGTGGCGCGACTCCGTCCCGCGGTGGATTCGTCGATTTCACATCCGGCGGTCGCGTTCGTGTTACCCCACCGCCCGCCTCAGGCATCGCGATGCAACCAGCCTGACGTGGATTCGTCGGAAAACTGGCAGAGCGTCTGCGATTTTAACGCGAACCAAAG
>CAIOYO010000139.1 GCA_903862595.1 uncultured Opitutaceae bacterium
AGCCGCTGCCGGAACGTGGAAGGATCGATTTCCGCGAGGACATCTCCCTTGCGAACCACCGCGTTGAAGTCGGCATGCACGGCCGTGACGAGGCCGGAGACCTGCGAACTCACCTCGACGGTCTCCCATGGCGTGAGCCGCCCGGTCGCGAGCACCGCCTTCGCGACCTCTCCCCGCCGAGCGGAGGCCACCGCATACGCGGTCGGGTCCCCCGCTCCTCCGTCACGTGCGCCCGCGCGGGTCACGGCGTACCAGCCGCCGACGAGGACGGCGGCGCCGATCAGACCGCCGAGCCAGAAGACCGGGCGACGCGACGCATTCACGGGTACAAGGCGTCTCCTCCTCGCGCAGCCTCGGCGCCGCCCCGGCGTAGCGAGACACACGACCGCAGCGAACGAGGCCAGATCTCAGGCCGAGTCCCGGGACGAGATTGAAGAAAAAGACACTGTGCGGGCATGGGCGGGTTGAGAGGTCATCGGCACGAATCGCACGCAATGACACCGAAAGTGCCGCCCCCCACCCCTACCCCCACCCACACGCACACCCACCCACACCCACCGACAAGACAGCGACCCCGGACGCCGCAGGCAGGTGCGTAACCGCTGCGGATCAGCCGGTCTCTCCCGCGAGCGCAACCGCCACCCAAGCTTCTCGCTCACGCCGCTCCTCGGTCCAGGGAGCGGGTCACCTTCAGTTACCTCTGTCCGGTGGACGCGGTTCCTCATCAGAGTACCACCTTCGATGGGCCCAAGCGAAGAACGAGTCCAAGGCGAGCGCCACCAGTATGAATCCCGCAGCCCGACCGAGCGCGTCGAGCCACAGACGATGGGACAAAGGCTCTTTCGCAACGTATATCGATATAAGCGCGCCGGAGAGGCCAATAAGCAGGGCCATTACGACGAGCGGGGCATACTTCAAGCGGCGAGGGATGGGCATGGGGAGCGAAGTCAGCGTGGGACCTCTCGCTTCGTCGTCATCACGAAGTCGAAGGGGGCAGATCCGAGATCGTCAGGACGCGGATCCTCCTCGCTCGACCAGGGTTCGAACGAGAAAAGTGGATGGGGGCGTCCCGCATAAAAGGCGTGCTGCCACGGTCAAAACTGGAACTTCGGCAGCGTAGCAGAAACTCGGGCTGGAAGTTAGGGAAAATCGGAAAGTGCGCGGGAGAAACTCCCGACCGAGGCAACTTTTTCCGGACTATTTCCGGGCGAATCGTTCGCCTACCCACCCAGCTTCTGCTTCTTATTATTATATTATTCAGTACCTTAGGAAAGGTACCAGACCACGCCGACCGACCTCGGGACAGACTGCGCCCGACTGTCCCGTCTGAACGCCCTAAATAGGGTAAATCAGCGGATTTGGTCTGCCACCGGGGTTCTCCACGCTCCAAGAGTACCAATCGTGATCGTCTCCCCCAACCCCGAGCAGTCCTTCGCCCTGCCCTCTGGCGCCCCGCCGCGAGCGGGGCGGCGGAGCGCGCGGCGGGGCGCTGACCGTGGGCGTCGACAGCCGAATCTCCATCCGCGCCGTTACGGCTCCGCTCCTGGCGGCTCGGGGACGCAGAGGGCGAGGGTCAGGCTTTGTCGTTTGTTGTCCGCCGCGCCGCCTTGGCTTTTCGCTAACGCGACGCGGCCGGCGGGGTGCGGCGGACCATCCGGAGGAGCGACTCCTCCGGATGGTCCGGCCGTACCGTCTTCAACTCCAGGATGCGGTTGGGCGCGATGGGGCCGGGATGGCTGCTGTCGGTCGTTGCCGCCCGAAACTTGGAACGCTGCCGGGCCCAGAGGCATTCCTGCCGCATCAGCCGAGCGCAGCCAAAGCCCCGTCGCTCGATCAGGGCATGCACGCGCCGATATCCATGTCGAGGATGGCGCCGCGATTCCTCCACGATCGCCGCCTCGACTTGCATCCGCCGCTCGTCCGGCGGCCTTCGCCGGTACCCGAGGCTCGAACGCGCCAAGTCCAGACAGCGGCACGCCTGCCGCAGCGAACACACGCCCGCCGCAACCACGCTCCGGACGGCGTGGCGGCGCTGCGACGGGCTCACCATTTTTTTGAGTTCACTTCCTTGAGGACCTGGATGTTCAGCGCCTGATCGGCGACCAGGCGCTTGAGCCGGTCGTTCTCCTCGCGCAGCGCCTTCAATTCCTTCACCTCATCGAGCTCCATCGCGCCGTACTGCCTCTTCCAGCGGTACAGCGTCGCTTCGCTGATGTTCACGTTGCGGCAGACGGCTTCCGCCGCCTCCCCTTGTTCGACCCGGCGCAGGATCGCGACGATCTGCTCCGGCGTGTGCTTCTTTCCTTTGGGCATGTCTGGATCTCCTTTTTGCCTCCCAGACTCTCAGCCGCAATGGCCCAGTTTCCGTGCGTCCCGTCACCACCACCTCCGCCATTAGTGCCTTCATTCCCGTGGAGCATACACCCTCCAGCCTTACCCGCATAGAAGGCACCCCGGCGGACGCTTACGACAGCGGCATGCACCGCGGTCGACGAACGATCCGCGGCGGCCGCGTCAAGGTCCGCCGCGTGCTCTACATGGCCGCCACCGTTGCCTCGCGGTTCAACCCCATCCTCAAGGCGTTTTACCAACGCCTCGTCGCCGCCGGTAAGCCCAAGAAGGTCGCCCTCACCGCCGTCATGCGCAAACTCGACGTCCTCCTTAACCAGCTCCTCAAAAACCCTGAATTTACGCTCGCCTGAAAGACCGTTGCTGACCCTTCGTCGGAGCCTCTTCCGCGCACGCGGCCGTCGCGACGGCCGCCACCAACAGCAGGAGCTTTTTCATGGGGGTTCTGGCCACGGCCGGGACCATACCCCGGAAGCTCAGGAGGGCTAGTGAAATTTCACCGGCGCGGACCGCGGAGCCGCGCAGTTGAATTACTGAAAGCGAAGCAAACGACTCAAGTAACCATGACCGACGAAGCATCGACGTCACATACCGTCCCACCTGTCCGGAAGTGCGACAGCGAAGTGATCCGCGAAATAGGTTGGACCAGTGCTCCACTGAAAGCCTTCCGAAACGAAGAACGACGAGGCATTTCCCTCGTTGCCAGCAAATCCGAACGCCATTGCCCGGTCGCCAAGAACCAGGAAGTAATCTGAAGACGGTGTCTCAGATGAATTGTAAGCCCGGCCATCAATCAGCGTGTAGTAAGTATAGGTGACCCGATAGACGAACCCTGGCAGAGTCGTGACTCGTTTACCGGTGTTCAATACCTGTTCGTTGTTGGGGACGGAAGCGATGAGCGCAACTGCGCTGAACGCGAGGAGACATACGATGATGGCCTTGGATTTCACGGTTAAAACATTCAGTTGTCGTTTCTTTTCAAGGGAGGCTGAAGGCGAGATTGCTCCAGCAGCGGCCCGACCGGTTTAAGCTGGCTGCTATCGGGTTTCGGGGCATGCGGATCGGGAATGCGCTGATGCCTGACGTGGATGATGTTCCCGCGCCGCTCGACTCCGGCATCGATACCCCGAAGCCTATAGTAGTTCTGAATTCTGATTCTCTCGGCCTCGGGCATACTCTGCCATACTAGTGCAACATCTTCTGGGATTTCGACGATTCGGTCGCGCATTTCGTTGGCCTCGGAGCGAATCCAAGCCCAATCGAGAGCCTCCAGAGGAACGAGTTTCTCCTCGCGAGCCGCGTTACGAGCCTCCGGTTGCGTGCGCGTTGAGGAAAGTCGGACGATGAAGGACTCACCACTCGAGCTCCTGAGAAGCGCTGTTCCTTCGGTCATGGAGACTCGCTCGAGTGTCATGTCCGCCCAAGTTCCTCCGACCTTAATCCAGCCGCTGCGAGCGCCCGGGTCAGTCTTGCTCATCAAGGAGGCGTACACTGAGCCGTCCATCTGAACGAGACCGCTGAGTTGGGGCTCCAGTGCTTTGGAACTTACTTCCAAGCTTCCGGAGAAGACGCCAATTATTAGAAGTAAAGTTCGAAAACGGAGCTTACGCAGGCGCGATGAAGTTGACGTCTTCATTCGATGTTTAAAGCTACTTTGGGATTGAGGGGGGCAAGACATTACTTCGTAAATATGCAATAAAGGTCGAACCGCAGGTGATTTCCATGGAGAGTTCTCGGGGAGAATGGGCACCGGCTCACCGGCATTTCTATCGCATTCGCCGCCCCAGACCCGCAACCGTGAGCGGCCGATATAGATACTACCCGCAACTGTACGGCAGCTCGTTGCCACGTTGATCAGAACTGATCGGTCCAACGGTACGGCAGCGGAAACTCCAAAGGACGCGGACGCTACTTGCCACAGTTTGCGAAGGACTTCAGCCGGACGGGGGCACTCGGTCCGTACCGGGCCAACCGCAGGCGAGTCACGGGGCTCGATGCGGGGCGCCGGTCCCTCTTCGCATCGACCAGCGTTGTGTCAGCCTCGGAACGTCTACTCGCCTCCTTCTATGGGCTCACTGTGGTGCCCGACCAGCGAAAGGTAACTGGGCACTCCACTTCCGACGCCACGCTGCGCTTCACCGGACAGGCCAGGGCGGCGCGCTCGAGCACGCCCTCGGGGTCGCGGTCCTTCGGGATCGGCATCCACACCTCGACGGCGATGCGGACGATGCGGCGGGGCGCGTCGGCGGACATCTCCTTCGTCACCTCCCACTTCACTCCCGGCAGATCGAAGCCGAGCCGGTTCTTGGCGGCGATCGCCATCGTCGTGACCATGCAGGCGCCGAGGGACGCGCAGAAGAGGTCGGTGGGCGAGAAGGCCGCGCCGCGGCCGTGGTTGTCCTTCGGGGCGTCCGTCTGGAACGTCCGCCCCGAGGGGCCGTGGGTCAGCTCGCAGGTGAGTCCGCCCGTGTAGGTGCCGGTGCTTTTGACCATGCCGGAGCAAAGGCGCGCCGCGACGTCGGCCCGCAGGCGGTCGAGGTGGGCGAGCGTGAAGGCCTCGACGTCCAGCGCCGGGTCGCGGACCAGCGGCGTCAGGTCCCTCGCCCAGGTCAGCGCCGTCGCCTTGTCCGTGGCGTGCGAGGTGAAGAAGGTGGCGTTGGCCAGCCGCCGGCCAGCGATGGCGAGGTCGTAGCGCTTGCCGCCCGCGATCTGCGACTGGAAGACGCCGATCAGCCGCGCGGCCAACTCGGGGTCGGCGGAGTCGTCGGGCAGAGGGCGAGGGTCAGGCTTTGTCGTTTGTCGTCCGCCGCGCCGCCTTGGCTTTTCGCTAACGCGACGCGGCCGGCGGGGTGCGGCGGACCATCCGGAGGAGCGACTCCTCCGGGTTGAGTCGCGACACCGCGTCGAGGTCGAGCCACGCGAGCGCGTGCGATTCGTCGCTCACCGCGAGCGGCGCATCGGCGGACGCTTCACACAGGAAGCGGACGTCGAAGTGGATGTGCGCGGGCTCCTGGCCGCGCGCCGGGATGCCGTGCGCATCGAGGTCGAAGATCTCCGGCGTCACCAATCGCACGTCGGCGAGGCCACTCTCCTCCCGCGCCTCCCGCAGGGCCACCGCCGCCAGGTCTTCCTCGCCGTCGGCATGGCCGCCGAGTTGCAGCCACTTGCCAAGCTTGCGGTGATGGGTGAGCAGCGTGCGGCGACGGGCGGGGTCGACGACCCAGGCCGAGCCCGTGAGGTGGCCGTCCCGACACGTGCGCCAGAGGCAGTCGGGGTGCGCGTCGATGAACGCCAGCATGCGCCGCGCGGTCTCCGCCTGTTCCGCCGAGGGCGCGCGGTCCGCGTACGCGGCGATCAAGGCCCGCGCCGCCGCCGGCGAGCCGGTGGAGGCGTCAGCGCCAGAGCTCATCGGCCGTGAAGGGTCGGGGCGTTTCCAGCAGCGGCCAGATGTCATCAACGGTATCGGCGACCGTGATCAGGTCCGAAAGCCCGGGCGACTTGAACCGCTCCTCCACCATCCGCCCGAAAAA
>CAIOYO010000140.1 GCA_903862595.1 uncultured Opitutaceae bacterium
CGTCGGCGTACTTCTGTTTGCGGTCACCTTCGAAGCGGCCGCGGAACGCGGGCCCGTCTACTTGGGTCACGACCAGCGGTCCGAAGTCGGGCGCGTTGAGGATGGCCGGCAATTCAAACGTCCCGTCGTCATGCCAGCGCGTCGGGATGATGGTGGTGGAGGCGACAACCGGGTTGAACGGGAGGCGCAGGTCACCCGTCGTGCTGGAGAGGCGGAACCCGCCGGAAACGTCCGGATGGGCGCGGACTGCGATGATCGGTTCACGCAGGAGGTTACGCTCCGTACGAGGTCCTCCCTCGGTGTCCCAGCTGAGATGGGAGATCGTCAGACTTGAGGGTTCCTGGTCGATTCGGACGGCCGGATCGGCGGCATTGATCGACGAGACCGCGAGGAGACCGAGCAGCAGAGCGACGGTACGGAGACTTAGGCGAGCATCCATGGGAAAGGGGTAGCACAGGCTCGATCAACCGAATCCCCGAGGCCACGCAAAACCTCCGTGCTCCGCGCGATTCGTCGCCGGCCCGGCGTGGCGGGTCGTCAGACGATCACCGATCGGGCTCTATGATCGAGCGTGACCGCAGGCTCGATGGCGCGATGGGGAATTCGGAGGTAATCGCAGCCTACGACCGGACGATTGCGTTCCTGAACGCGCGGCTCCGGCCGCCGGACGGGCCTAGGCCGAGCTTCCGGCTCGCAGTGCATTCCGGCTCGGCGATCGAGCGTCGCGTCGATGATTATGACGTGATTTCCTTGCCGGAGCTGCGGTTCCGTCCCCCCGTTTTCTGTTCCTCCAGCCACGCGAAGATCACCGGCGTCACGATGAGGATGTGCACCAGGCTGGAGAGCATGCCGCCCACCACGGGAGCGGCGAGAGGCTGCATGATTTCCACGCCGGTGCGGTCGCTCCAGAAAATCGGCAGCAGCGACGCCACCGTGGTGGCTACGGTCATCACCTTCGGCCGGAGTCGCAGCCGCGCGCCGGCTTTGATCGCCGTCAGCAGCTCCGCCTGCGAGAGGTCCGGTTTCTCCGTCCGCGCGTGCTCCACGGCCTCCCGGAGGTACACGACCATGATCACACCGGTCTGAATCGCCGTGCCGAACAGCGCGATGTAGCCCACCCACACGGCGACGCTGAAGTTGAAGCCCATCCAGGCCTGCAGGAGCACGCCGCCCGTCAGCGCGAAGGGGACCGCCAGCAGCACGTGCGCCGCCTCCGCCATCGAGCCGAAGGTCACGACAAGCAGCACGAAAATGATCAGGATCACTGCCGGGAAGACGTAAGCGAGGGTCTGACGCGCCCGCAGCTGGTGCTCGTACTGACCGGAGTACTCCACGCTCATCCCGGGATCGAGGCGGATCTCCCGTGACACCCGCTCCTTGATCTCCGCCACGAACCCGCCGAGGTCGCGGTCCTGCACGTTCGCCTGCACAAAGACGCGGAGGCGGCCGTTCTCCGATGCGATCTCGTTCGGGCCGACGACACGACGGATCTCGGCGACCTGGCCAAGGCGAATCGATGCGCCCGAGGGAGTAGGCAGCACCAGCTCGGCGAGGCGGTCGATGTCCGAGCGATCCGCCTCGTCCAGCCGCACCTGCAGCGGCCAGCGCTCGCGGCCGCGCACCGTCGTTCCGACCGTCATGCCGCCGAGCCCAGCTTCCACATAGGTGAACACGTCTTTCACGCTGAGTCCGTAGCGGGCGAGTTCAGGCCTTCGGACGTTCACCTCCAGGTATGGCTTGCCCTGCACGCGCGAGGGCGCGACGCCGGTCGCGCCGGGAATCTGGTTGATCACGCGCTCCACCTCGAAGGCCTTCGCTTGCAGCGCCGCGAGGTCGTCACCGAAGATCTTCACGCCGACTTGCGCGCGGATTCCGGTGCTGGTCATGAGCACACGGTTCTCGATCGGCTGGAGGAAGCCCGGGACGTAGCCGGGCACGTTCATCAGCTTCTCCGAGAGGTCGGTGACGATCGACTGCTTGGTCGTCCCAGCCGGCCAGAGGTGCGGGGGCTTCAGGATGATCGTGGTTTCGATCATTTCCACCGGCGCGGGATCCGTGGCGGTCTCAGCCCGGCCGAGCTTGCCCGCGACCGAGGCCACCGCCGGATGCTCGCTCATGACCCGATCCTGCCACGCCATGATCCGCTGCACCTCAGTCAGCGACGTGGCGGGCAACAGTACCGGCATGAAAAGCAACGAGCCCTCCTCAAGGGTCGGCATGAATTCACTGCCAAATCCCTGCGTGTGCTTGGCCATGGCGGCCGGGAGTCGTGCCGTGAGCCCGCGCGGCAGGCCGAAAGCAAGGATGAGCGAGAGTCCGAGCAGACCCGCTGCCGAAGCCATCACCGCCCAGCGATGCGCGAGCGCCCAGTCTAAAATCGGATCGTAGAGGCGGAGCAGAAACCGCATCAGTGCGTTCTCATGCTCCGGCTTGAAGGGTCCGCGCACGAGAAGGGTGCAGAAGACCGGCACCGCCGTCACAGCGAGCAGCACGGCGGCGATCAGCGCGAAGGACTTGGTGTAGGCGAGGGGATGGAAGAGCTTGCCCTCCTGTCCCGTCAGCAGGAACACCGGAACGAAGGCCAGGATGATCACCAGCATCGAGAAGAACATCGGCCGCCCCACCTGAGTCGCCGCTGCCAGAGTCTGTTGGAAGACTTCGGGGCCACTCAGCCGTCGCCCGAGCGCGTGCTCCGCGCGTTCGCAGTGTCGAATGACGTTTTCCGTCATCACGATTCCCGCATCGACGAGAACGCCGATCGAGATCGCGATGCCGGTCAGCGACATGATGTGCGAGGGAATCCCGAACTGATCCATCAAGATGAACGAGATCAGGATCGAGGCCGGCAGCGGTAGCGTGACGATGAGGATGCTGCGGAAGTGAAAGAGAAAGAGGATGTGCGCCAGGGTCACGAGGAGGATCTCCTCGATCAGCGCGTTCTTGAGCGTGTCGATCGCGCGACCGATCAGGTCGCTGCGGTCGTAGAGGGGTTCCACAGAAATCCCTGCCGGTAGCCCGGGCGCGAGGGCTGCGAGGCGTGCTTTCACGTCCTGAATCACTTTCCACGCGTTCTCCCCGGTGCGCATGACCACGATGCCGCCGACCGCGGCGCGTCCGTTGACGTCGAGCGCGCCGCGGCGAAAATCCCCGCCGATCCGGACCGTCGCCACGTCGCTCAGCCGGAGCGGCCGGCCTTCGCGGGGCATCAGGGCTAGCGTCTCCAGGTCGGCGGCGCTGGTTACCAAGCCGACGCCGCGGACGATGTACTCGGCGCCGTTCTCCTCAATCGTGCGGCCGCCGACGTTGAGGTTCGCCGCCGCCACCGCATCCATCATCTCCCCGAGGGTCACGCTGTAGCGGCGTAGCTGCGCGGCCGAAACCTCCACCTGCCACTGCCGGACGAAGCCGCCGAGGCTGGCCACCTCGGCCACGCCTGGGACGGCGGCGAGTTGGTAGCGGACATAGGTGTCTTGCAGCGCCCGCAGCGAACCTAAGTCGTGCGTGCCGGACTCATCCTTGAGGTAGTACTGATAAATCCAACCCAGCCCCGTGGCGTCCGGACCGAGCCGGGCGGTCACGCCGCCGGGCAAGGTGTCTCCGAGCGAGTTGAGCCGCTCGAGGACACGGGTGCGGGCAAAGTAGGGGTCGATGCGATCCTCGAAAACCACGGTCAGGAAGGAGAAGCCAAACATCGACGTCGCCCGCACGCTGCGCACGCCGGCCAGGCCTTGGAGCGAGACGCTGAGCGGGTAGGTGATCTGGTCCTCGACTTCCTGCGGAGAGCGACCGGGCCAGTCGGCGTAGACGATGACCTGATTTTCTGACAGGTCGGGGATCGCGTCGATCGGCACGCGTTGGAGGGAGACGACGCCCCACGCGCAGAGAGCGAGGAATCCGCTGATGACGACGAAGCGGTGGTGCAGTGACCACGTGAGGATGCGGTTGATCATAGCCGGGTCACTTCACTTCCTCGCCGCATTCCAGCATGTCCGAGCCGAAGAACGGATTTCGCAGCTCGGGTTTCCGCGCCAGCCAGCGGCCCGTACCGAGGACCGGTGTCATCGGGCATTGATAGATCCACAGCGTGCCCGCCGTGTGGAGGCGCTCGCCGCGCACGGCGTCGGCGAGCGCGGTGCTGATCGGTTCAAACGCGCGCCTCGCTGCGTCAAGGTCTGGCCCTTCCGCGAGCTGCTTGGGTGCTGCCCCCAGTGCTCCGCGCGCGGCCGGGGCGAAGGCCGCAAGGTAGGATTCGAGTCGCTCACGCAGCCCGGGAACCTGTGCGCGGTAGGCCTGGAGGTCGTCGGCTGCGAGCGCGGCGCCGGCGTCCGCAGCGGAAAGTGCGAGCCGGAGGAGGGCGTCGCGGGCCGCGGCGTCATGCGCGGGTAACGCGATCGATACCGCGTTCGGCCCGGGCGATGCGTGGCCGTCGTGCAGGCCACCACCGCCGATGGCGGCGTGGGCAAGTTGGGCTTGGCCGTCGAGGAGCAATCCTCCTTCAGTGACGACGCGGTCGCCCTCGGCCACGCCCTCCAGGACCTCGATGTCGCGGTCGCCCACGCGTCCGAGGCGAACGGGGCGGGCTGCATAGCGCTGGCCCTCGCGGGCGACGAAGACCATCGGGCTGCCGCCGTGCTGGAGAACGGCGGATCGGGGAAGCAGGATGACCTCCGGCGTCTCGATGCGCACGACGGCCTGCGCCGTCTGCCGGTGGAGGAGACTCCGGGAGGAATTGTCGAGCACGACGCGGACCCGGGCCGTCCTTGCCATCGGGTCCACGTTTGGATCGATGAACGTGATCGGGGCCGTCAGCACCTCGCCCGGTCGTGACGGCACGCTGAGTTCAACGGTCTGCCCGGGTCGGATCCAGGCGAGGTCGGGCTCATAGGCGTCGAACACAAACCACATGCGGGAGAAGTCGCCGAGTTCGAAGAGCGGATCGTTGGCCTCGACGTACTGCCCCTCATAGACGGAGCGGGCGACCACGGTGCCGGACATCGGCGCGCGGACATTGACGATGGCGGTCGGCTGGAGGGTTCCCTCGAGAATCCGCACTTCCTCATCGGTGAGTCCGAGTTCGAGGAGGCGCTCGCGCGCTTGGGCGCGCTCCGACGCCGTGAACGAACCGACGCTGCGCAGGCGCTCCACATAGGTACGCTGGGCGGTCAGCATGGGTGGGCTATAAAGGGTGGCGAGGGGCGCGCCGGCCTCGACCTCAACCCCCACTGCGTTGATCTGCAGCGACTCGATGCGTCCCGGCACCCGGGCCGCCAGAATTCGGTGGCGGGTCTCGTCATCGTCGATCGTTCCAGTGACGCGCAGCGTACGCTGCAGTGTGCCACGAAGGACTGGAGCGGTGCGGACGCCCACGACCGTCGCCTGCGCCGGTGTCAGGGTAACGAGGTTGGGGTCGACGGGTTCGTTGGCACCGGAGCCTTGGCTGGCGCTGGCGGCGACGAGGGCCATGCCGCAGACCGTGCACTTGGCGTCGGTGCGATCGGCCTTGATCCACGGGTGCATCGGGCACTGGTAGACCGACGCCGCCGCTGCGTCCGGGGGCGAAGCCGGCACGGATGATGAGGAGCGACGCCCCAGGAGGTAGGCGCCACCGACGAGGACGAGGAACAGAGCGAGAAAGGAAAGACGTTTCATGATGAGAACACGAACAGGTTGGACTTACCGATCCGTCGGAGGGACGGATGGTCAACGCGGTGCCACGCACCGCGACGGGGATCCCTAACCCTAGGTTCTCAAATCAAGAGACGGCACTGCCGGACGAATCCGGGTGGTCCACTGTCGAAACGCAGTTCGCGGTCGGCGATTCGCGCCGCAAGCGGAAGAGGGGGCATCCCGAGAGCCGGAGTGTACGGGTCTGCGTGGCGACGGTTTTCCTCGCTGCGCCGGAGTTTCTGCGTCTGAACCGCGCGAGTCCCATCCAGCGAGAGGACCGGAGCCCGCGCCGCCGGCGGTGGGGCACAATCGGGCATTCCGCAGGCTCCCCCGCAATCGCAGCAAGCGCATCCGCCCGCGTCCGTGGCTAGAGCAGCGACGGGCTCTGCCTGCACGAAGGCGAGGCAGCAGACCGCGAGGAGAAGCCGGACTAGGTGCTTCATGACCACCGCGGATCTTATCGCAAAAGCGCTCGCCCGCAAGGCTAACTCCCGCCCGGGCGGCGTCGCTCAGCGCGCCGGCGCGGACTTTAGCCACTGCTCCAATTCCGCCGTCGTCAGCACCGCATCGTAGCCCGTCTGGTCGATGCAGGTGCGGCGCGTCGATTGGCGCGCATCGAAGGTCGCGTCGTCGACGCAGATCATGCGGAAGCCGTTCTTTTTCGCGGAGTCAGCGGTGCGGCCGAGGCAAGCACCGGTGTGGCCGCCGATGAAGATGATGGTCTTCACGCCGAGGTTCTTCAGGACGTAGAGCAGATTGGAGGACGTGAAGGCATCCTGTGCCGTCTTCGGAATGACGTATTCGCCGGGCCGGATCTTGAAGAACGATGCTGGGCGCGCGTACGGATCGCCGATGCTGTGGCCCCACTTGCTGTAATCGAGTCCGTGCTGGCCGATGAATTCCGCACGGGTCGTGGGATCGAGGTCCATACCGTCGCGGAAAAGGCTACCCCAGTGGATGAAGATCATCGGGAGGCCTGCGGCACGGCAGGCATCGGCTACCCGCACGGCGTTGGGGAAGGCGACGTCGTAGGCGTAATCCGTCGCCGCGTTCACGTCCGTTGCCGTGATGCCCATCGACTTCCACAGCTTTGGCACCGTCTCCTCGGTGACATGGCTCCGCGGCGGCGCTTCCTGTACATCCACGCTCACGAAGGCACAGTTCTGCAGCAGGCTGACGTCGGGGAGCGCCCGAATCGTGGGAGACGTGGGCGCGGGGGGCGCCGCGAAGGCCGTTGCGACCAGCAGGGTGAAGGCCGCGACGAAGGGGAGGGTACGGCGGGTGCGTTGCACGCCGCAAAGCAAGAAGCGCACGCCCAACGGGTCAACGACGCACGCGCGGGACCTGGCCGCCTTCAGGGTTCATCCCGATCTTTCCCCGTGAAAATTAGCTGAGACGCGGCCTGCCTGAGCGAATGATGCGCCGATCCTGCCGCTCATTCCCGGAGAGGAGTGATTCGGACATCGCTGAGACCGCTCACCCGATCACGCCCGGTTGGGCGTGGTGTGGTGCCGGAATCGAATTATGAGACCAGCAAGCCGAGCAGAATCGTGAGGGATGCGCCGATCCCGACCAGGGCCGAGATGATGGTGCCCAGGATGGCGAAACTCTTGTTCCGGTTCGCCTGAAAGAGTCCGGCGATCCCCAACGCGAAGGATACGACGCACGAAGCGAGGGAGAGAACGAGAAGCAGGCCGATGGTGATGGCAGCAGGTGACTCCTCGTCGATGCCGCCGGGCGTGGCCGACTCGAGGATGCTTGCCACCCCGAACAGGCCTGCGGTGACCAAGGCGGTCACGAGGCTGAGGATGAATGCCGTGATTCCGAGACCGCTGTGTTTGGGAGTTTCGCTCATCGCTTGGCGCCCCTTATCATGGACGATTCAGACCACGGGTAAAGCGCAAGTGTGGGCGACCTGCCCCTTGTGTTCGTCGACGTCACCCTAGGCGCGTCCGAACCTATCAGGGTCATTGCAGGGGCGGCACTTTGCGGAAGGTGATCAGCAGGGCCGTGCGGGGTGCAGCAGCGTACGCGGTGTACCCGGTGGTCATCAGCTCGCGGCCCGATTTGCGGACCGTCGTGCCATTGTCCCGATGGGTGAGTTCATAGTCGCTGTCCGCGTCGAGTCCGCGCAGAGGCAGGCGAATCTCGGGCTGGACGTTGTTCGCGCGCCGAAAGGCCTGCAGGTAACCGGTCCCGCTCTCCGGCGAGTAGAACTCCCACGCCATCCAGCTGGTCTGCAGCATGTCGTAGGGCGTGAGCGGGTAATAGTCGCCTCGGAATGCCAGCCCCGCGACTGCCTCGTGGTCAGCGAGGCGTCGACGCAAGGCCGCCCAGTCGGGATAGGCCCCGTGGGTGCCCACCACATTGAAGGGGCAGAGGTGACTGCGGAAGGAATACAGGTCATCGGACATTTCTCCGGTGCCGTAGTAGGGCAGCCACAGGCTCAGGCCGTAGGTGTGCCCTTGGTTTCCGTCGAACACGTCGGCGGTCATCCAGCCCTTCGGCCCGACCTCCGGTAACTGCGGGCCCTGATAGTCGCTGCGGAGAAGCGGGACGCTCCGACGGACGGTTTCAAGATCGTTGCGGCGGCCACCGGACGCGCAGGAATCGATCAGGAGATGGGGGTGGTCGCGCAGCAGGGTGTCCCAGAATTCCAAGTAGCCCTGCACATAGAGATTCTCGGTCATGCCGCGGCGGTCCGCAGCGTCGCCGGTCTTCCATGCGCCGAGGGGATCGGCATTGGCGTCCTGCCGGTAAACGTCGAGGCCGTCGCGGGTGACGAACCGACTGATGTAGTCCGTGATCCATTCGCGGGGCGCGGGGCTGCCGAGGTCGAGGGCGCGGATATGGGAATAGCCTTTGTTTTCGGGCTCCCACGGCAGCAGCCACTGGGGGCGCTCCTCCCAGAGGAAGCTCTTCTCGCAGGCCCGCTCGGGCTCAAACCAGAGGATGAACTTCATGCCGTTGCGGTGCACGAAGTCCGACACCTCGCGGATCCCATTCGGGAAACGCTTGGGATCCGGCACCCAGGAACCGATGCCCGGCGAGTCGATCCACTTGCTGATGTCGTCGATTCGGTACCACCCGGCATCCATCCACGCGTAGCCGACCTTAATGCCGTTATCGATGTACTGCTGGAGCGCCGCGATCACGCCCCGGGCGGTGGATGGAAAATCCCCGACCGCGATCGCGGTGTTCGGGGTGAGCATCTTTCCGCCGGGCCGCGGCAGGTTGTGCTCAATCAGCCATTGCCGCCACAGGTTCTGCGCTTCGATCCAGTCGGCGCGCTGCCAAAAGAGGAGTGCGACGAGCGGGGTGCGGATTTCTTCACCGGGCTTGAGCACCAGGTGCGTGGTCTGCTGTCCCCCGACGACGCGGACCTGATTCGACTCCGCGGAAAAAGTCGCCTCCCACTGTCCGGGCCAGCCGAGCGCGAGGAGAAACCCCTGCTTGCCGCCGTCGATGTTGAAGTAGGGCCACGCTCCGTTGGAAGGGCGACCTCCGACGGGCTCGAAGCGCTGCGGCGTTGCATTCAGCGGGAACGCCAGCGGTTCGTAGCTCTTCGCGGAATAGTTGTCGCCCCGCGTGGTGCGGAGGGTCGCAGATTCCGGCACCGGCAAGGTCGTATCGATCGCGCGAAGGTTTTCCACCAGGGGTGTATTCTGCGCGCCCCGATTCGCCACGTACACGGTCCACTCGACCGCCGGGAAATCACGGTACTCCACGCTGACCATGCGCACTTCGAGACCGGTGTTCGGGTCGGTCCATCGCTGCGTGCGGCGAATGCGATCTCCAGTGAGAGCGGTCTCCTCCGTTTTAGCATTCGACCAGGTTGCTAGTAGTTGAGAAATGGGTACTCCGCCGTAGTTGAAGGAGAAAACGGGAGTCTTCACTTCCAGCAGCGCCTCAGAAATCCATTTCGTCTTCGCGGCTGATTCGTCGGCGTGAACCGACGTCGCGGCAATCGCGGTCAATGGAGCGAGGCTGAGAACGACGGTGAGCGCGAGGGAGAGACGGAGGCTCATGGGATAGATCGAGGGGTAGCGGGTTGAGGGTGCGGACTGAGTCTGCGACCGATTAATCGAGTGGGCACTAGCAGTTTCGCCACAGTGAAGGGAGAACTTTTTTGACGAAAGTGGTACGCGTGTTTTTGGCGTCGATGCCGCGTGAGCGAGTCGACGAAAACGTGAGCGATTTCCGCCTGACGGCTTGTCAGCGGAACGCTCGCGGTTCACCGCTCAGCGATGCTTCGCTCCCAAATTGCCGCCGCCTTCGAGCCCGGTCGACTGGCCGTGATCGGAGCGTTGCGCGTTGCGGACAGCGGCAATTTCCCGCGCTTTCTGAGCGATGCTGAGCGAACGAGGCGCGGAGCGAGTGAACGCGTGACTCGACGGTTCTTAGAACGCTTAAATCGGATGTCCATCCGGTCGGATCTCGCTCGAGCCATCGACGAGGGCGTCTTGATTCCTCGGCCGGTGGACGATCGGTCGCGCGCCGCGTGCTGCGACGACGCAGGCGAAGTCGGCGCGAACCGCGATCAAGGTTTCAATTTCATCCTCCTTATGCGTTCTCATCGGATTCGTCAGCGTCTCACATCCGTCTTTGTTGCATGGTCTCTCGTCATCGCCAGTGTCACGGCTGGTTTCACTCAAGCGGTGGCGCAGGAACGACCGGTGTTCCGCGACCCGACGGTGCCGGTGGATCTTCGCGTGAAGGATCTGCTCGCGCGTCTCACCCCGGAGGAGAAGGCGCTGCAGCTGGTCTCGGGATTTCCCATCGGGGGAAAGATTGAGGAGATGGCGCCGGACGTGGGTCTCGCGCGCTCGCTGCCGCATTTCACGCAGAAGGTCACGCGGCTGACGCCGGCCGAGGCGGCCGACCAGATCAACGCGGTTCAGCGACTGGGCATCTCCCGGTCGCGGCTCGGTGTCCCGATTCTGTTCAATGAGGAGTCGCTCCACGGGGCGTGCTGGGGAGATGCGACGGTGTTTCCGCAGGCGATCGGTCTCGGAGCAACGTGGAATGAGACGCTGGTTGGCGAGGTGGCGAAGGCCATCGCGCTTGAGCTGCGTGCCGTAGGTGTTCGCCAGACCCTGTCACCGGTGATCAACGTGTCCCGCGATCCGCGCTGGGGCCGCACGGAGGAAACATACGGCGAGGACCCGTGGCTCACCGCGCGGATGGGCCTCGCTTACGTCGTCGCGATGGAGACGAACGGCGTGGTCGCGACGCCGAAGCATTTTGTGGCGAACCACGGTGCAGGTGGGCGCGATTCGTACGCTGTCTCTCACTCGGAGCGCTACCTCCGGGAGGTCGATCTCTATCCTTTCGAGGTGGCGATCCGCGACGGGCGGGCCCGTTCCATCATGGCGGCCTACAATTCGCTCGATGGCGTTCCCTGCTCAGTCAATCCGTGGCTGCTCAACACCGTCCTGCGCGACGAATGGGGATTCGATGGCATCGTCGTCGGCGACTATGATGCAGTGGCCTACGTGACGGCGAAGCACGGGCTGCGCGACCCGGACCTCGTGTCCTCGTACCTGAAGGCCGGATTGGATGTCGATCTCCCGAACAGTCGCGAGGTTCTCGCCGCGACGATGCGTGGTTCGCTGTCGCCGGAGCTGCTGGACCGCAGCGTCGCGCGGTTGCTGAAGATCAAGTTCAGCCTTGGCCTCTTCGAGGAGCCCTACGTGGATGTGGCGGCGGCCACGCGCATCGTGAGTTCTCCGGCGCACCTCGCGCTGGCGCGGCAGGCGGCGCGCGAGTCGATCGTGCTGCTCGAGAACCGCGGTTCGCTGCTGCCCCTGGCGAAGGCGACGACGAAAGCCATCGCCGTGATCGGACCCGCGAAGTTACCACTGGGCGGCTACACCGGTACGATGGGTGGACAATGGCGGGGGCAAGCCGCGACCTTGCCGGAAGCGCTGGCCGGCGTGGCGCCGGAGTGCCGGGTCGTGAGCGTGACGGACTACGCGCGGGTCGACACCGTGCCGCAGGATGTGTCCGCGGCGGTCTTCGTCGCCACCGTGAAGGAAGGCGAGGGGATCGACCGTAGCCAAATCGCGCTGCCGGCGATTCAGGAGCGCGCGATCGAGGCGCTGGCTCAGCGGAAGATTCCGGTCGTGGTGTTGCTGTGCACGGGGGCGCCGGTAACGATTGAAACGTGGTTCGCCCGCAGCGATGCGCTCCTGCAGGTCTGGTACCCGGGACAGGAGGGCGCCCACGCCGTTGCCGAGGTGCTCTTCGGCGACTACAATCCTGGCGGCCGTGTGCCGATGACCTTTCCCAAGCATCTCGGACAGGTGCCGATCACGTACTCCAACCGGCCAAGCGGTCGCGACCTGAACAACTATGCTGATGACGACGGCCAGCCCCGTTTTCCGTTTGGATTCGGCCTCAGCTACACGCGGTTCAGTTACTCCCGCGTGAACGTGGATCGTACGGTGATCCGACCCAGTGAGTCGGTCCGGGTTTCGGTGGACGTACGCAACGACGGCGAGCGCGCGGGCGATGAAGTGGTGCAACTGTACCTGCATCACTCGCTGCCGGACCTCGCGATGCCGGGGAAGGAGCTACGAGGCTTTCAGCGGATCCATCTCGCTGCGGGCGAGACGCGGACGGTGAGCTTCACGCTGGGTGAGCGCGAACTGGCCACGTGGGATCTGCAGCTGAAGCGGACGGTCCGGCCCGGCCGGGTGGATCTGATGATCGGTCGTTCCAGCAGCGACATCGTCGCGACGCGCGGCATCGAGATCCGGGATTAACGTCGCGGCGGGGGGCGGGGCGTGATCGCCGTCGCAATCAGACCGGACGCGCGCCGCCGCGCCGCGACGTCTCAGGTGCCGATCCGCACGTCAGTCTTGATGGACTGCGCGATAAAGCACTCCTCGTGGGCCAAATGGTGGAGGTGTGCCTCCTCCTCCGCGCTCGGGGCCCGACCCTCGTAAGTGGCTTTCGGGTTCAGGGTGATGCGACTGACCCACAGTTTACCCGCTGCGTTCCGGGTCATCACGCCGACCGCGCGGTCCTCGTAGCGCGTGACCGAGAACCCGTGCTTGGCCGCGATCGACAGCCACCAGAGCATGTGGCAACTCGACACAGAGGCGACGTAGGCCTCCTCGGGATCAACGGCCGATGCGTTTGACCACGGCTGGGGTACGACCAACGGTGACGCCGACGCGGGAACGGTCACTCCCCCGTCGAAGCTCCACGCATGCTCGCGAGAGTAGTGACCCTTGCGGAAATCCGGGCCGGAATCCTTCCAGGTGATGACGGCGGCGTGTTCGGACATGGAGTTCCTGAAGTTATTCTTTACGCGGATCTTCGCGCTGCCAGACCTTGGGGGATGGAACTAGAAAACCGCACCTTGCAGGCGGCCCGATCTCTTTCTGGTCCGCTGGTCCCCGTCATGCCAGCTTTTCATGCGGATGAGCGGCTCGATCTGGAGTCAACCTGTCGCTGGGTGGAGTGGCTCATTGGCCAAGGAATTCGGGGCTTCTGGACCACGTACGGCACCTCGCACTACCTGTGTTTGACGGACGATGAGATCGTGGAACTCAATCGGGCGGTCGCGGCCGTCACGCGTGGGCGTGCGGTCTTCATCGCCAGCACGAACTTCGGCTGGCCGATCGAGCGGTGCCTCGAATTCATCCGCTCCGCTCGCGCGTGGGGCGTGGACATCGTCAAGCTGCAGATCGACTGGCGCTGGAATCCCAAGCCGGATCTCGTGTTCAGCTTCTACGAGCGCATTGCGCGCGAGACGGTGCTCCCACTCTTTGGCTACACGCTGGCGGCTCCGGGAATCAAGGGCATGAGTCGCGAGCTGCTGGGTCAGATCATGGCCCTGCGGCCCTTCGTCGGGATCAAGAACGACTCGGGGGACTTCTACGAGCAGTGTGATTATCTCCGTGGCGTCCGGCTCGCGCGCGGGAAGGTGAACATCGTCACTGGCGGCACCCTTTCGTCCTTCCTCCACAGCCAGCCCTTCGGAGCGCGGGCGTACGCGACCTCGGTGGGCATGGTGTTCCCTTCGGTGGCACTGACCTTCGACCGTCTGGTCCGCACCGGTCGCCGGGCAGCGGCGGTGAAGCTCGTGCAACAGTGCGAGGAGCCGCTCTACGAACTCTTTGCTCAGGCCTCCGTCTCACACTGGTCGTGCCTGCACACCTTGCTCGTCGCGCGCGGACTCTTCGGGTCCGATACGGTGCGTTTTCCCCTTGGCACCGCGACGGCGAAGGAGCGTGAGGCGGCGCGGCGCCTTCTCAAACTTCCCTCGTTGCGGGAGGGTTGAAACTCCGCGATCGTCGCTCGATCAGCACTGCGTCGTCGGCGCTTGGGCTCGAGCCTCGAACTCGCAGAGGACGCGCTGCGTGATTCCTTCCGCGTTCCCGGGTGGAGAACCCGCGCCGCAGGGCTAGCGATCCCGCGTTCTCCGATAAGCCAGACTCGCTTTGATGCTCCGCTATTCCGTGGGCGCAGCGATCTCAGGCTAGACTTTGGGTTTAATTACCCACTAGGTGATAATTTGTACCACCAAAGCCTGCTTTTCTGCCATCTTACTGCAAATATTCGCGGCTGAGGTAGGCGTACAAATCAACTCTCCCACCGCTGAACCTCCGCTCATGAGCCCCGTCCCGATCCGTAGCCTTTGGTCCGACGAAGAGGCCGCCCGCTATCAGGGCGACCTCGCTTTGCGCGTCTATACGTCGCGCCTGCTTGGCCGCGACAAGTCACTGGTGCTCCACGGTGGCGGCAATACGTCGGTGAAGGTGCGCGCGCGCAATCTCCTCGGTGACGAGGAAGACGTGATTCACGTGAAGGGCAGTGGCTGGGATTTGGAGACGATCGAGGAGGCGGGGTTTCCGCCGCTGCCGCTCGACTACGTGAAGCGACTGGCGACGCTGCCGGTGCTGTCCGACGCGCAGATGAGCAATGAGTTGCTCACGCACACGCTGCGCGCCGGTGCGCCGGCGCCGTCGGTCGAGACCATCCTGCATGCGTTGCTGCCGTACAAATTCGTCGATCACACGCACGCGGATGCGTTCATCGCGATTTCCAATACTCCTGACGGGTCCGCGCGTCTCCGCGAGGTCTATGGAGATTCGCTGGTCTACATTCCGTATGTGATGCCGGGTTTCGATCTGGCGCGGAGCTGCGCCGCGATCTTCCCGCGCGAGCGCACGCCGCGGACGATCGGCATGGCGCTCGAGCACCATGGCCTTTTCTCGTTTGGCGACACCGCGCGTGAATCCTACGAGCGCATGATCGACCTCGTCCGGCGCGCGGAGGACTACCTGCGCCGGAACGGTGCTTGGCAGATTCCGTTTGAGACCGCGCCGACGCCCGCCGCGGTGCCCGCGCTGGCCCTCGCCACGCTCCGTCGCGAGTTGTCCGAGGTGGCGGGTTTCCCGTTGCTGCTCGCGAGCACCGGCGACGAACGCGGCCGCGCCTTCGCCCGGCGCACGGATCTCGCTCGCGTCGCCACGCAGGGCCCGGCGACGCCGGACCACTCCATCCGCACCAAGCGCGTGCCCATGGTCGGTCGCGATGTGAAGGCCTACGCGGCGGAGTATCGCCGCTACTTCGAGGAGCACGCACACCGCACCGGCCGCAAGCTGACGATGCTCGATGCCTCGCCACGCGTCGTACTCGATCCTGAATTTGGACTGCTCGCCGTGGGAAAAACCGTCGCCGAAACCGCGATCGTCGCGGAAGTCTATGCGCACACGATCGAGATCATCTCCCGCGCCGAGAGGCTCGGCGGTTGGGCCGCGCTCTCGTCTGCCGACATCTTCGATGTCGAATACTGGGAGCTTGAACAGGCCAAGCTGCAGGTGAAGGGGACCAAGCCCCTGTTTCAAGGCGAGGTCGCGGTTGTGACCGGCGCCGCCTCCGGCATCGGCAAGGCCTGCGTAGCCTCGCTGCTGAAGCGCGGAGCCGCCGTGGTGGGGCTCGACCTTAACCCGTCGATCACCAGCACGTTCAAGCGCCGCGATTACCTCGGAATCGTTTGCGACCTCACGGACGAAGCGTCGCTCAGGACGGCCCTTGCGCAGGCCGTCACGGCCTTCGGTGGCGTTGACATGCTCGTGCTCAACGCCGGCATCTTTCCTCCGGGCGCGCCGATCGCCACGCTGCCGACCGAGAACTGGCGCCGTGTCCTTGGCATCAATCTCGACGCCAGTTTCGTGCTGCTCCGCGAAGCACACCCGTTCCTCAAGCTCGCCCCGAAAGGCGGGCGCGTGGCGGTCATCGGCTCGAAGAACGTCCCGGCACCCGGGCCCGGTGCAGCGTCGTACTCCGCGTCCAAGGCCGCACTGAATCAGCTCGTCCGTGTGGCGGCGTTGGAGTGGGGGAAGGACGGGATCCGTCTCAACACGATTCACCCGAACGCGGTCTTCGACACCGGGCTGTGGACCCCGGAAATTATCGCTCAGCGGGCGAAGTCGTACGGTCTCAGCGTCGAGGCCTACAAGACGAACAACGTTCTGCGTACCGAGATCACCAGCCACGACGTCGCGGAACTCGCCGCCGAGCTGTGCGGCCCGCTCTTCGCGAAGACCACGGCCGCCCAAGTCCCGGTCGACGGCGGCAATGATCGCGTGATCTAAGCCGCGGCCAGGCCTACTGACTCAAGCGCAAACGAAGCGGATGCGATGCCGTTCCAGCGCCGCAGGGGAGCCGGGAACAGTCGCCCTTGTGAGGTCGGGGTGGCGATCAGTTCGCCGGTGTCGGAACCGCCTGGAGCCGTAATTCCTCCATCGCGGCGAGC
>CAIOYO010000141.1 GCA_903862595.1 uncultured Opitutaceae bacterium
CCGGCGGTGGACCCGGAACGCCTGCGCGCGCAGGGCATCGAGCCGCGATCCTTCGCGGAGGTCCTCGGCGAATCCGACTACGTGTCGCTGCACGTACCCCTCAACGAATCCACGCACCACCTGATGAACGCTGCCCGCCTCGCGCAGATGCGCCGCGGAGCGATCCTCCTCAACGTCAGCCGCGGTCCCGTCGTGGACGAGGCCGCGCTGGTCGAGGCGCTCGCGAGCGGTCACCTCGCGGGTGCCGGTCTCGACGTGTTCGAGCAGGAACCCCTGCCGCGCGACCACCCGCTGCAGCGGATGGAGCAGGTGGTGCTCACGCCCCACACCGCCGCCTACTCCGAGGAGAGCTGGCAGGCGGTGCGCGAGGAAGTCTGCACCACCGTCCGGAACTGGTACACCGACGGCTGGGCCGCCAACGTGGTCAATCCGCAGGTGCGCCCGCACCTGCGCGCAAAGCGGTAGTTCCCCCCATTACACAGCGGGCGGCGGCGCCGGTGAGGCCGCCGCCAAGCCGCAACCGCCGAACCGCCGCGCGGGACAGCGGGGCCCGGCGGCCCGACCACCCGCCTAGAACTGACCGCGGACGCCGATCACGTAATTCGCGCCGTAGTTCTCCCGGCGCCAGACCACCGGCACGTTGCCGCCGATCTCCTCGACGATCACATGATCCTCGTTGGTGAGGTTTCGGACCTGAACAAACGCGGTGACCCAGTTCGAGATGCGAACGTCGATGTTCCCGTCGAGCTTCAGCACCGCTGGCCGGTACCGCCCCTCGACTGAGGTCCAGGGGGCGTCGTCGGACCAGACGCCCTTCAGACCCAGGCCGACCCGGCGGTACCGCCAGTCAAAGCCGCTCGAGATAACGTGCGGGGTGACCCCGCCGCGCCGCTTGGTGGCGTAGGTGCGGGTGTAGTTCACGAAGACGGACGTGTCCCGCAGGGGCCCCGGCAGGAAGCGCAGGGTCTGCCGATAGGCCAGCTCAAGGCTCCGGAAGCGTACGGCGTCAGCGCTGTTGCTGAAGGAGCGAACCGTGTAGGATGAGAGCGATGGGTCGGTGATGCCGAACTCCTCCGCGGTGAATTCATCGTCGATGAAGAGGTTCTTGATCCTCGTGTCGGCGGCGGTGAGCGTGAGGTTGTTGGTTCCGCCAAAATAGTACGAGAGACTGCCAGCGACCCGGTCCGCGAACTCCGGGAGGAGATTCGGATTGGCGGTGGTGATGATCTCCGCGACCTCGTTGATCGTGTAGAGGCCGACGAGCCGCGTCACCTCGGGGCGACGGATCGTATGCCCGGCCCCGAGGTCGGCGATCAGGCGGTCGCTGAAACGGTACTTCATCGAGACGCTGGGGAACAGCCGGTCGTACTTACCCTTGCGATCAACCTTCGGCTTGGACGCGAACTGGTAGTCCAGCCCGGCCACGGTCGTGGCGCGGCCGCTCGCGTTGAGCGTGTAGCCCGCGGCAATGACCTCGGACGGCTTCCGCGGACTGAACTCGTTCGAGGTCGTCTCGGTCCCTTCCCAGCGCAGGCCGCCCTGCAGGGTGAAGCGGCCTAGGCGCGTCTGGGCCATGAGGTA
>CAIOYO010000142.1 GCA_903862595.1 uncultured Opitutaceae bacterium
CCCTGGCCCAAACGCCGCCATCACAAAAATCGTCTGATGCAGCCGGAGTTCTTGAGTCGTCTTGCCGCGCGGTGTGCGCCGAACGCCGGCTTGTATTTCAGAACCGACTACGCGCCCTATTTTGCCGAGGCCCATTCGGTAATGCATGAGCACTACGACTGGAGTTTAAAAACGGATACACCGTGGCCGTTTGAGCATGTAACCGTTTTTCAAGCACGGGCTGCGGCGCACGAGTCCTTGGTCGCTTTCCGCCGGCCGGCGGTCGTCAGCGCTGCGGGTTGACCCACGAGGGCAGCGGCAGTTCGGTCATCAGGCGCAGGCCCGGCTGGGCCGCGAGCAGGCGTGGGACGATGTTGACCAGCGCGGCAACCGTCGCCGAGTCGCCGGCGACTCCGCCCGCCAATGTCAGGTGAAGTGCGGGGTCTCCCTTCACGACCACGGTGTCGTGCGGATTGGGCGCATCGAGGAACATCTGCAGGTCGAGAATGATCTTGGCCTCACCTCCGACATGCCCGATCGCGCGTTGGTGCAGACCGCACGTCTGGCCACGTTCGACGCGGAAGAACTGCGTGGTGATCGTCGCCGGGGCGAGCACCGGTTCACAGGTCTCCTCGACGGAATCAAGAGTCCAGCCCATCGCGTGGGCCAGCAATCCGAGGGACTGTTGGAAGCCGGCGTGCCCGGCGCGACCGGCGCGGAACTTCGCGCGGAAGTCGTCGGGCGCCATGCCGCTGCCGATCTTGGCCTGCAGTGGCTGCCGGCGGGTCGACGCGTTGACGACGCGCTCCACGTAGAGCGAATCGACGCGACGGTTTACGCCGGTGAGGCAGATGGGGAGAACGTCCATCACGAAGCCGGGATTCACGCCGGTCGCCACGACGCGGGCGCCGGACTTGCGGCAAAGCGCGTCATACTCGGCCGTCTCCTTCGGCGTGCGGAGAATCGGGAAGATCAACTCTTCGCAGGTGGAAGCGACGCTGATGCCGGCCTCGAGCGCTGGCCGCACCTGCGCGAGCGACGCCGCCGCGCTGGAGGAAGCCGTGTGCAGGATCACGTCGGGTCGCGCACCGCTCGCGAGCAGGGCCGCGATCGAATCGAAGACCCGCGCCCCGCGCAGAGTCGAAACACCGGTCAGTTCGTCCAGCGAGCGACCGATCTTTGCCGGATCGATATCCACGCCCCCGATGATCTCCAGGGAGGCGTGCGTGGCGGCGAACTTGAGCGACTCGATGCCGATGGGACCGAGACCGAATTGGACAACTTTGATGCGGGCCATGAGATGAGAAAAGGAAGGTGGATGGTAGCAGTCGAGCCCCGAGCGGAACAGCGTAATCCGCTGGACGCGCGGCCGGTTGCGATGCCGACGCTTGCCATACCTCGCGGGTGTCGCACCCAATGGAGGAGATGAATGCCGTCACCGGTCGTCTCGCGGCCCTGCTCGTTCTCTTCCTCGCCTCCTCGTCGCTTGCGCTCCGGGCCGCCGCGGTGCCCGTCACGGTCGAGCCCACTAGCGCCCGCCAGGGAATGGTGGTGGCCGGTCATCCCGAGGCGGCCGAGGCGGGCCTCGCGGTGCTCCGTGCCGGTGGCAGCGCGGTCGACGCCGCCGTCGCCATCTCGCTCGCTCTTGGGGTGGCCGAGCCCTACGGTTCCGGCCTCGGCGGAAAGCTGATGCTGCTGCACTATGAGGCGGCGACGGGAACCACGCTCGTGATCGACGCGATGGACGAAGCGCCCGGAGGACTCGATGCCGCGGCCTACCGCCGTCTGAATGAGAAGGCGCGATACGATGGCTGGAGCGCCGTCTGCGTTCCCGGCCTCGCCTCCGGGTTGCACACCGCTCACCAGCTCTGGGGTCGCAAGCCTTGGCCCGAGGTCGTGGCGCCCGCCATCGATCTTGCGCGCCGAGGGTTCACGGTCCTGCCGAAGACGAGCGACCTATTCGCGGAGCGGTTGGACAAGCTCCGCGGCGGCGACGCGGACATCCGACGACTCTATCTTCCGGGCGATCGGGTTCCCGCGCCTGGCTCCCGGCTTCCGAATGAGGACCTCGCGCGCACGATGGAGATTCTCGCCCGTCATGGGGCGGATGGTTTCTATCGCGGGCCGGTGGCGGAGGCCATCGTGGCTGCCTCGACTGCCGGTGGCGGCACGATCCGTCTGGAGGACCTTGCGGGCTATCGCGCGCGGGTCACGACTCCCATCGGCATCACGTTCCGCGGCTACACCCTGCAGTGTGCCCCGCCGCCGGCGACCGGGGGAGCGCTCGCCCTCGGCATGCTCAAGGTGCTCGAAGAGACGCCAATCGCCGCGCCGCTTCGTTCGCCCGAAAACCTCGATCACTTCGGGCGCATCTGGCGCGAGGTCCGTCCCGTGATCCAGCGCACTGTGGCGGATGGACCTTCCGGTCGCACAGCGTTCGAGCGTCTCGTATCGCCCGAATCCGTTCAGCAGATACGCGAAAAAGTGCGTTCCTCGGAAGCTCTGCCCCGGGCCGCTGCGTGGTCGCCCGATGAGGTGGATCTTCTCCAGGCGTGCACGACTCACTTCGCGGTGATGGATCGCGAAGGCAACGTCGTCTGCGCGACCCAGTCGCAGAGCCTACACTTTGGCGCTGGTGTCGTCGCAGCGGGCGTCGTCATGAATGACTCGATGAGCAATTTTGCTTTCAGCGACGAACGCAGCCCGAACTTCGTCGCCCGCTATCGTCGCCCGCGGAGCACGATCACGCCGACCCTCGTGATTCGTGAAGGACGCCCGGTGCTGGCCGTCGGCGTTCCTGGCGCCTCACGCATCCCCACGGCCGTGTTCCAGACCCTCGTCGATGTCTTGGTGCTGGGTCGGACGGTCGAGGAGGCGATCGGCGACACGCGCGTTCACTGGCAGGATTCACTCGACCCGAAGCGTGCGGACGCGATCGAAGCGGAGGCAACCCTCGACCCCCAGGTGGTCAGCGCGCTGCGTCTGCGCGGCTGGGACGTCAATTTGCGCGAGCCTGCGGGCACCGGCCGCACGTTTGGCGGCATCAACGTCATTGCCGTTTCGGGCGAAGGTGAGATCCGCGGCTACGCCGATCCGCGACGGACCAACGCGGCGCGTGGCTACTGAGATTCGACTCGGCCCGCCAGCGCGCGGCGGAGGGGTGCGATGAAGGTCGCCATGCCTTTGTAGGCAACGGCATCGTCCGGCATTGAGTCTAGCGTGCGCCGCAGGCGTTCCCGGCGATCCGGGTCCGCGACGAGTCCGTCGAGCCGGTCGATGTAGGTGCGAATCGTGAAGACGACGAAGCCAGTCGCGGGAAGTCGGCGCAGGGTCTGCCGTTCGATCCGGAGGAACGTGGAGGCGAGGACGTCGTCCTCGGTCAGGTCGGTGCGGCTACGGACCGGGTGAGGTGCGAAGCGGACATTCGAATCGTGGATCGTCCAGTTGAGCCGCCAGAATGATCGCTCCGGCGTGATGCGTTCGAGGAAGCTTGTCGCCGGCTGGGCGAGCGTTCGCGCGAAGCCCGGCACGGGTTGGTGAATGGCCGCGGCGTCCAGGCCGATCTTCTCCGCGATGTTCCAGCGGGAGGGGAAGCAGACGAGCCCGGCCGCGAGGCGCGGGGGCGAGGTCGGGCTCAGCAGGCAGACATCTTCCTGGATCAGTGCCGCCAGCGGAGCGAGGCGCTCGGCCGCGTCACCGTTTCCGGATGAGACGACTTCCCCGGTGCTGTGTATCCGGATACCGGAGTCAGACAGAGCGTAGTGAGTTAAATGATACTGTATGAGGTGCCGTTCCAGGTCGGCGTAGAGTTCCTCGGCGGCCTCTGCCGCCGCCCGGGCTTTTTCGGGATCCGGGTCGACGCGGAGAACGAGGTCGCGGGCTGAAGCGAGAACGCGGCTCTTTTCCGCTAGATCGTCGGCGAGTGAACCGTCGGGTTCGAGCCAGGCGGCAAGGTCCAGTGGCTTCACCCCCATCGTCGGCGTGTAGGGGTCGCCGGTGAACGGAAAGTAGGGCGACATCGTGACGACTCCGAGTAGCGGTGGCGGCGGTGCGTCACCGCTTGGGTTGAGGGCACGCCGTCAGGGACGAGCGCGAGGCGATGACGGCGGTTGGGGAGGGAACCGTGGGCGAGGGCCGCGTGGGGGTAGGGGACCCGTGAAAGCCGGTCGGAGTACCGTGGGACCTGCGAGTCGACCGAAGGGCTGGGTCGAGGAGAAGCGGCGGAGCCGGTTGATCCTCGGGAAGCGCGTCCCCTGGGGTAACTCGCGGCACCTTAGCTGATCTCGCCGCGCGAGACCGCGTCGCTCCACAAGGCCGCGTCGCGGTGGCGTTCGGCCGCCGAGCGAGTCGGCTTCGGGTCGACGAGCAGGAAGGCGGTGCGTTCGCCCGGGGTGATCTCACCGGCGATGCCTTCGATAACGATGTCCTTCAGGGTGCGCGTGTCGCTCTGCAGCGTCTCCATGAAGACTTCGCGATCTTCAGCGGTGACCAGCGCATCCGTGGAGGCCTGCGGGGTGGTCGGGGTCTGGGCGCTGGCCGGCTGGATGAAGGTCTGGAGCTGAGCGTCGTCGATCAGCCACTGGGAGTCCGTGTCTGCGAAGACATCCGCGAAATCCGTATCCATCTTCAGCTCGCTCAGGCTGCTGAGGTCGAACTCGACCAAGTCGAGCGAAGGGGAGACATCGGGAATGGACTCGGTCTCGACCTCAACCGGCAGAGACGTCTCGATGGCGACCTGCTCGAGATGCTGGTGCAGGTGAGCCGCCGTCGTAACCGGGCTCTCGAGGAGGTTCATCTCCGTGTAGCCGAGCGACTCGAAGACGGAGAGGGGATTCCCGAAATCGTTGTTCCGCAGCAGCTCGCGAATGCGGGCGATGAACTCGGAGGTGCGCTCGCTCGGCGTAACCGTCACGACCGTGCCGCCCGTCTCGATGGAAGTGCCGGCGGGCAGGAACTTCACCTGCTGGTTCTTATCGGCGAGGCCCGCAACGGAGACCAGATCAGCCTGGTACAGCATCGTGACGGTCTGCGCTGCGTTCAGGCTGACGATGGAGATGCTGGGCGTCTTCGAGGAGATCGCGAGGTGCTGCAGATCGGAGATGATCAGCGTCTGCTCGAGATTCGCGATTTCGATCCGGCTGGCGGCGCCATTGAGCACGGCGATCTCACCGCCGGCGGCGAGGGAGACTGACTGGACGTTGGTCGCGTAGAGCCCGACACCGACCGAGATGTTGTCGGCGTCCAGCGTCTTGATGTCGGAGGCGACGAGCTTCTTCAGCTGGTCGACGCCCGTGAAAGTGACCGTATCGAAATTCCGGACCGTGACTGCGGTGATGAAGGCCGGCAGGAGGTCGAAGTTGATCGCGAGCGAACCGCTGTGCGGTCCGGTGATGAACAACTCGCTCTGGCCGATCCGTTCGCTGAATGCGACGGAGAAGCCCCCGGATCCCTTGATCGCCGGCGCCACCTGTGCGAGCGCGTCGTCGAAGTCGGCACCCGCCAAAAGCGTACGGGATTCCAGCGGTTCAAGCTGGAGTCGGCGGACGTTTGGAAGTGCCGTGTTCATGTTCGGGGAAGGTGAGAGTTACCGTGTGCCGGTCTGGGCCGTCAAACTCAGAGTTCGGGAAGCAAGAGAATCGCCGTGTAGCCCGCTGCGACATCGGCGGTCGGTTCAAACTGTAAACGAACTCTGAAGGTTCCGGTGGCGGGGTCAACGATGGGATCAACGTGAGAAACCGTTCCCTCAACAACTACATGGCCTCCAGTGG
Organism: uncultured Opitutaceae bacterium; assembly: GCA_903862595.1. GTDB lineage: Bacteria > Verrucomicrobiota > Verrucomicrobiia > Opitutales > Opitutaceae > UBA6669. The sequence continues at coordinate 5,748 of CAIOYO010000142.1, forward strand.
GTAATGAAACACGAACCTTTGCCTGACCACCGTGGGCAAATTTCTTGAAATAACGTGCGTCGGCATAAACGAGCATCTCCAGACGGGATGCATCGACGATCCGGGCTACGGTCTCAAAGCGCTCGACGGCTTCGCCGACGGATTTACTGGTTTTTAGGAAGACGCCCTTGATGGGGGAGGTCAGCGTGCGGTTGGCGAGCCGGCTTTGCGCGAGGTCGCGTGCGGCCTCGGCTTGGGCCAGCCGGCTTTGCGCGAGGTCGCGTGCGGTGAGGGCTTCGAGGAGTTGCTTCTCGCTGAAGATGTTTTCGGCGCTGAGCGGTCGGGCCCGCTCGTACTCGGACGTCGTGCGATCCAGTTCGGCCTTGGCGCCATCGACCAACGCGATGGCCTGCGCCAACTCAGCGCGCTCCGCGTCCATGTCCAGAGACAGGATTGGGTCACCCTCTTGCAGGGCAGCGCCCTCCTCGACGTGGAAGCGTTCGATCACGCCGGCCGCGCGCGAGCTTACGCGCACGTCTGCGATCGGCCGGAGGACGGACCGCAGGGACCCGCGGGAGTTGTCGTCCAGTGCACTGCCCGTGACGGGAAGCGAGACCTGGCCGAAGGCCGTGAGCGTGCAGGTCAGCGCGACGAGCAGAAGACGAAAGACGGCGCGGGATGAAGACGGCATAGGTACTTACAGGAACCGGACCCGGAGGAAATTCACGAAATCGCGGAACAGCACGTAGAACGCCGGCTTCCGGCCCGTGCTAAACTTGGCCCGGCCGCCGAACCCTGACTTCAGCAGCGACGAGTCGCTGAGCGTGGTCTCGAGCGGCAGCATGACACTGAAGTCGTATTTGCCGCGCGCGGTATCGAGTCCGAATGCGATCTGGTTCTCAGACTTGACCTCAAGTTCGTACCGGCGGGCGGGATTCGCGGCCAGCGCGAGCGTTACGGGTACGCGACCCTTTTCCGAGAGCGTGTCGCCGAGGTAGATGAGGTCTTGCTCGCGCATGCTGACCTTGACCTGCCACACGGACGGGTCGATGACGTCGAGCACGGGCTCGCCGGTGCGCAGCACCTCGCCCAGCCGCGTCGCGAGCGTCTGTGCGCCGAGCACGATGCCGTCGATCGGCGCGCGCAGCGTCGAGCGCTCGATGTCCAGCCGTAGCTTGTCGGCCACGGCGCGCGACTTCTCCGAGTTGATCCGGGCGGCGTGCATCCGGAACTCGTCGCGCAGGCTCATCGCCGACTGGCTCTCGAGGAGAGCCCGCTCGTAATCCTGCTCCACTTGGCGCAGCTGCAGTCGGATATCGCGTGTATCCAACTCGGCTAATACTTGGCCCTGCTTGACGGTCTCGCCCTCGCGGACCTTCACGCTGATCAGGCGCGAGTTCACGAGCGTTGGCAGCGTGACTTGGTTGACGGGCAGGAGCGTGGCGTCGCCCTTGAGCGTGTAATCGATCGGGATCAGCAGCAGGATCGCGAGGATGACGAACGGGAGGCCGAACTTCAGGAACTTCTTCTTGCCGGGCGTATCGATGTAGGCCCGCTTGGCCCGCACGTAGCGTTGGGCGAGGCGGATCGAGCGCTGGCGGTCCCAGTACAGCGCGGTCCCCAGGGCGCGACCGGCGGACGTGCCGAGGTCGAGCATGCGGGGGAACGTCGCCACAAGGTTCTCCGCCGGCTTCACGCCTTCAAAGAGGAAGATGCCGCAGACGCGATTGTTGCGGTCGAAGAGCGGAAGCACCGTCGCCCAGTTCATGGGCATGACCTCGAAGTACTCGAGGACCTCCTCGGAGGTGTTTGATGACTTCTCGGCGGAGGTGCGATTGATCAGTGTCAGTCGCACCGTGGGTCTGCCGCCGTCGGGCTTGCGCGGGGCGGGCTTCTGCGGAGCGGCGGGCGTGATCGCCTCCGCCGTGTCGGCATCACCCTCGGTCAGGGGAGCGGTCGGAACCGGCGCGCCGGGCTCGTTCTCCGGGGCGGCCGCCGCCGGGCCGGGTTCAGCCGATTCAGCCACCGGCGTCGTGGGCGCGGTCCGCGACGATTTCAGGTCCATCGGCACCAGCGAGTTCTGGGTCAGCCGGCGTGCCACGCGGCGCAGGATCACTGCCTGCTCGCTGCGCGGATTTAACGTCTTGAGTCCGCTGCAGGCGTGCAGCTCGAAATCATGCTCGAGGACCTGCTCGGTCGCCGCACCGGGGAACGGCTGTTCGTAATTCGTCGCGACGAATAGGCACACGCGATCGCACGCGATCGTCTCGCGCGCGAAGTTGACGATGTTCCAGCCGACGGAATCGAGGTCGAGATCGCCGCTGAGGTTTTCCAGCAACCGTGAGTAACTGGTGAGCCGGGTGACTTCCTGCGAGATGTCGCTCAGGCGCCGCGCCTTCAGGTAGAGCTCCACCTCGGCGCAGACTTTCTGCAGGAGCGCCACGCGCGCCTTTGAGAACTCCGCCGCACCTGGCTCGAACCAGATGTGCAACACGCCGACGACGGATTGGCCGAGGAGGATCGGCACGAAAACTTGCTCGTACGCGGTGCGATTGAAGATCGGAAGCTCGTCCGGAGCTGGAGCGTCCTCGGCAGACAGGCCATGCAGCCCCGCCGACGGCAGGGTGTGCGGTCCGATACGCACTGGATTTTTGCGGGCAGCCGCCAGCTTGATCGCGCGCAGAAACGCGCCCTCCTGCTCCGGCATCCCACGGTAATTCAGCGACTCGAGATTGCTGTGGAGGAGTCGCTGGAAAAGCTGACCGTTCTGCATCTCATACGCAAAACCTGCCGGTCGCAGGGTGGTGGAGATACACTCCGCATGGACTCGGAAGTAGGCCAGCAGGTCAGGCGGCTCTTTCGCCAGCTGAGCCAATCGTGCGGCGATATCATTCGCCGCGCGCTGGAACTGGGCGGCCACGGGATTTTGCTGCACGATCATTGCTGTGAGGGTCAGAGAAATCCGTGGAGGGCTTCTGATTGCAAACCTAAACGCGCGTGGGGCCCTAGGGGTGGGCGGGGAGGCAGGAAGGGCAGGCAGGGTGATTATGCAGTCAGTTGGCGATTTTACGCCCCAGGGGCCGTTGGGCCGTGCCGAATTCACTATTGCTAAGGGGATGGATGCAACCTGACATCTCGCCCTTGCCATCGGTCCCCCGTCGCGGGATCAATCACCTTATGGCCACCGTGCTTCGATCTTTGCGCCTCCTGCTTTTCTTCGGCTTGGCCTTTTCCGTCTTTCTACCGGCTTTCGGTGCGCCCAAGGGCGTTGCTCCCGCCGCCGCTTTGCCGGCCGTCTGGACCCTGCCAGACGCGCTCGATCGGGCCATGCAGGCCAATCCCGAGCTGGTCTCTGCGCGTCTTGAGGTGGAACGCGAGGAAGGCGCTCGCTGGCAGGTCCGCGCCCGCATGCTGCCCCGAGTCAGTGCCGTGGCTTCGACTGACGAGCGTGACAGTTCCCTGATCGATCGGTCGCCGAGCGAGTTCAACCAGCCCCCGAGCCAGCGCTCCGCCGTCGCGAAGTGGGGCTATGATGTCCGCATCGAGGTGCGTCAGATGGTCTTCGATGGCTTGGCCACCTCGAATCTGGTCGAGCGCCAGCGGCTGCGCCGCGAACAAGCCGAGCTGCGCATCGCGTCCGTCGCCAACGAGGTCGTCACCGCCGTCCGTCAGTCCTACGACGCCGTCCTCGTCCGTCGCGCCCAGCTTGCCGCCGAAACGCAGCGCGTCGCCGATTTGTCCCAGTTGGCCGACTACGCGGCCCGTAAGCAGGCGGTTGGCGAGATTGCGGAGCTCGATTTGCTCAATGCCCGCTCGTTGCTCGAGACCGCCCGTGCCGAGCAGGCTGACATCGAGCGCGAGCTGACCCTCGCCGAACAGCAGTTCGCCCGGCTGCTCCAGCTGCCGGAATCGGCTGGCCCGATCGCGCTCGACGGCGAATTTGCGGTCAGGACGTTTGAGATGGAGTATTCCACCGCCGCCGCCTTGGCCTTCAAGCGGCGCCCCGATCTCGAGTCCGCCTCCCTCGCGGTCGAGGCCAGCCGTCGCCAACTCAAGGCGCTGAACGGGGATCTGCTTCCGCGCTTTGATGCGTTCGCCTCGTGGTCGAATCGGAGCAGCTATTATGACTCCTCTCGGACGCTGGATGGCTGGACCATTGGCGCGACGGGAAACTGGAGTCTCTTCGACGGCGGCGACAGTCGGGGCAAGCGCCGCATCGCGCTCGCCGAGCGGCGCTTGGCCGAGGTCAAACTCGACGATCTTGAGCTGCAGATCGGCTCTCGCCTCCGCGAGCTTTATCAAGCCCTGGCACAAACGCGGAAGACGATGTCGGCGCAGGAGAACGGGCGCCAGTTTGCCACGCGCGCGTTCCAGGCGGCCCGCCGCCTCTACGAGAATGGGCAGACCAGTCTTGAGAAGGTCTTGCAGGCGCAGATGATTTCGCGGCAAGCGGACAACCGTTACCTTGAGGCAGTCTTCCGGTACAACGTCACCGTGGCGCAGATCGAGCAGGCCATCGGCGGCGCGGTTGCCGAGTAGTCCCACGCATGGAAGCTGTGCTGCCAGGCTCTCCGCCGGAAGCTCCCCAGCTTTCCCCGCGCGACGCGGAACTCGCCGGGGTCATTCCTTCGCGGCTGCGCGTGGACATCATCGTCCGTCGGCAGACGTTCAAGAACGAGGAGTACTACGTCTTGAAGGATCCGCTGGCGCTGACGTATTTCCGTCTCCAGCCGGAGGAGGCGTACGTCATCAGTCAGCTGGACGGGAAGCGGTCCCTGCTGGAGACTCAAACTCGGCTCGCGGCCCGCTATCCCAACAGCCCGCGCACGCTCGAGGAGTTGGCCATGTTCATCAACCAGCTCTCGGCGGGAGGGCTGCTGAACCAGAATGCCGGGCGGTTCGTGGAAAATGCCCGCCGTCCCAAGCCCCAAGGGTTGATTGCCCTCTGGGCTGCGATCATCGGCAAGCTGCTGTTTTTCAAGATCCCCATCGTTGATCCCAGTCCGTGGCTGGGTGGCTTGGTCCGAGCGGTGAACTTCATCTGGACCCCGTGGTTCGTCGGCGGGGCGATCGCCTTCATGCTCTGGAGCATCGGGTTGGTCGTGGCCAATCTCGATGAGTTCTCCGCTGGCGTCCCCGACTTTTTCTCGGCGACCAACCTTGGGCTGCTCTACATCGCCATCATCATTGCCAAGACGCTGCACGAATTCGGGCACGCCACCACGTGTCGCCGATTCGGAGGCGAGGTGCATGAGATGGGCGTATGTTTCATGTTCTTCACGCCCTGCGGCTACGTCGACGCGTCCGATGCGTGGATGATGCGCAAGCTGCGGCACAAGGTGTACGTCACGCTCTCCGGTGTCTTTACCGAGCTGATTGTTGCGGCCATCGCCGCTCATTTCTTCATTTTCCTGCCCGATGGCCTCGCCCGCGGCATCGCGTTCAACCTCATGCTTGTCGCGAGCGTGAACACGATCGTGTTCAACGCGAACCCGCTCATGCGGTTTGATGGCTACTACCTCGCGTGCGACTTGCTTGAGATCCCCAATCTCCGCAACAAGGCCATCGCCTACGTCTCCTTCCAGCTGCAGCGCATCTTCCTCGGGTATCGGAATCGTCAGCAGGAGGAGAGCTTCACCCACGACTCGCAGGAGACGGTCTTCATCGTCTACGCGATCGCCGCGTATGCCTACATGATCTTCATCATCTATGGCGTCACGCAGATCTTCGCCGCCATCCTTGAACCCTACGGGCTGTACGACTTCGGACTTTCCCTCGGGATCTTCGTGGAGGTGTCCTTCATTGCTTTTCCCATCCTAAAGGTCATCCACGACGTCATGAAGCCAGGCGCACATATTGAGAAGACGGGTTCCGCCTCCCGCCGGCTGTCCCTGCTCATTGGCGGTCTCGCGCTGGCCGTGGCCGCAAGCTTCTACGTGCCGACCCGCTATTCCGTCACCCAGCAGGCCATCGCCATGGCCGCCGTCGGCGAGTGGGTTGCGCCCGAGGTCGCCGGCACCGTCACGAAGGTCCACGTGCGGACGGGCCAATGGGTGCAGGTCGGCGATGTGCTGGTCACCCTGTCCAGCGCGGAGGCCACGGCAGAGCTCGAGATCGCCCAGGCCGATCTTTCCTCTGCCCGCCTCGAAATCGGTGCGCTGGAGCGCCGGGCCGACTGGATCGCCGCTGAGGGTCGAGCCCAGGCCTCCCAAAATCTTGAGATTGCCGAGACCAGCTACCGCCGCGCGGTCGAACGGGTTGAACGCCTGACCCTGCGGGCCACGGTGGCTGGCTACGTGCTCACGCCGGAGCCCGAGAAGCGCATCGGATCCTTCGCCAGCCCGCAGACGCCGCTGTTGCGCATCGCCGACACCCGGGAGATGCGGCTGGTCATCCCGTTGACGGAAGACCAAGCGCAGCTCGTTGAGGCGGGTGGGCGGGTCGAGGGTCGTTGGATCGCCAGCGCCCGGCCGATCGAGACGCGGATTGAGAGCATCGCCAACCAACCGGCGTCGTTGCCGGAGGTGCACTTCGGAATGCTCTCCTACTTCGGCGGCCCGGCTCCGTCCCAGATCCTGCAGGCCAACTCCGGGTTCCATTTTCCGCTCTTTCTGGCGTCCGCCCCGCTCCCCAGCGGGGATCATCAGTCCGTTGAGGGCCTGCGGCTGCGCGTTACCATCGAGGGCCGCTCGGCCACGATCGCCGAGCGGGTGGGGCGTTGGTTCTATTCGCTCTTCAAGATTGGCGGAGCCGCTCCTCGCCAGCACGGCTAGCCGAATCCCGGCCCAGGCATGATCGATTTCCTGCCGCTGCACGATCGATTGCTCGAGGTCGCCCTGCAGCGAAACCTCCCTGGCTTCGAGCAGGCCATGAAGAAGACGCTGGGGCTCTTCGGGCTCAGCGGGTGGGCCTGCATCTTTCCCCCGAGCCTCCAAGCCGGTGGGCGCGCCCTCTTCGTGGGCCATGGGGTCGAGGCCCAGAATAGCCGTCTCCTGATCAAGGCCTTCAAGACCGGTACCGAGGCCGCCTTCCTTCACGCCGAGACCGGCGCTCCGCTCCTCGCCAAGCTCGCTCAGGAACTCGCCCCGACCCGCTCTTCCCGCTGCCGCATCCTCCGCATCGCCCGCGCCAAGGAGATCGAGCTGGTCATGATCTGCTACCGGGCCCAAAGCGATCCGGAGTTCGACACCGTACAGGTCAACCTGCTGATGCGTGTCGGCCGGCTGCTCGACCGCTGTTTTCAGGTCCTCGCACAGGATCAACAGCAGGAATTCCTCGCCAGCCTCTTCCGCATGGTTGGGAACTTGCACCCTGAGGGCCTCTGCATCCTCGACTCCAAGCTCCGCGTCATTTTCGAGAACCGCCGCTTCCGCGAGCACATGCACCTATGGAATCATGGTGCGAATGCGTTGCAGAACCTGAGCCTGCCCCGCTCCGTCGAACTCCCCGAGGACTGGCAGCGGGCCTGCGAGCAGTCGTTCCGCTCCTTCAACCAGGTCGAGATGCCCCCCAGTTCGGGCAAAATGGTAGTGTCTCAAGGCGCAATCATGAATCTTAACCGGGTGGTCGGTGGAGATGCAATCGACGGAGCCATCCGTTATGTGGCGTTCCAGACAGCCCTCGGCGTGCGGCCCTACGTCATGCTCACGTCTTCCCAGCGACGGATGGAGACCGCTGGCCCAGCGCCTTTTTCCCAGATTGCCGACGCCTTAGGCTTCTCCCGACGTGAACTGGAGTTGGGAGAAATGATTTTGAGCGGCGCCTCGGCACAGGACATCGCCAATCAACTGAAGATCTCCCTGCCCACGGTGAAGACTCATATCAGCAGTATCCTCAGGAAGTCGGGCGCCAAGACCCGTCTGGAATTCGTGGGACTGTGTCGAAATCCGAATGCCCGGATTGTGACCGAGAACGGCGCTTCCTCCTGAGAGGACCGCACCTTGACCCGACCCCACTCATCTATCGCCTAATGGCGTAGCGGCGGCGCCCCTTATAGTCCCGACCTCAACGAGCGCCCACCTTGGCCTCAGGCCTCAGTCCCGGTCGGCATGAACCACGCCGGTATCGCCGCACTCGCGCGCCACGTCCAACAGGGGCTGAGAAGGGTCGCTCTCCCGTCCGGACCTAATCCTAAAATCATCCGAACGGATGATAGCGCTCGGCGCCAGACTCTGGTAGGATTTCACCACGACGCATTGTAGTCTCCCAACACATCCACGGCGGCTGCGCTGCGTCTAACGTCACTCAATCTCACTCCCAAACTATCTCCTAAACATGAAAAAACTGAATCGTAGTTCGAAGAAGAAGATGCGTTCCTCCCTGCGGGTTGAAACGCTTGAGCAGCGCCAGTTGCTCGCTGGTATCACCGGCGGCGGCACCGAAGTTGGCTCAAACATCGTTCACTCGAACGGCAACGTTTACGATCAGGTGCTGATGACGGGTTCCTCCGTCGCGGTCACGGCCGACGCGGGCCAGGTCACGCGCGTCTCGTTCCTCGATCTCTCGGGCGACATCGTCCAGGTCGAGTTCAGCGGCGCGGGCTCGCTGAACATCTCGCTCGATTCCGACACCTTCAAGGGTCCGGCAGAAGCGACCACCTACAACCAGCCGGGCGTCAAGTACGTCACGGGTCTCGCGTCCTTCACCATCACGGGCTCGGACGCCTCCACGAACTTCAGCGCCTTCACGGTTGGTACGGGCACCGCTCACCGCGGCGCCGACAACCCGATTTTTGCCGGTGGCAAGTTGGGTGGTAACAATGTCGCTGATGTTCAACGACTTACGATCGTTGCGGATCCGGCGAATGCAAACGGCTCGGCCTTCGGCGGCATTCGCATGGGCAATGCGATTTTCGCGGGTAGCTCTGGGGTGGTGGGCATCGCCGCCACCAATGTGCAGTTGCAAAATGTCGTCGTGCTCGGCGATATCAATACTTCAGGAACCGCAATCCCGACGCTCACCTTCGGAACGAGCTCCCAGTTCGGCTCGCCGCGGATCGCCGGTGGTGACCTTCAGAATACCAACGTCGGCAACTTCTCCGGCTTCTCGAGCGTGGAGTACACCGCCGGCACCGACTCTGCGGGCCGCGTGATTCCCGCCCAGGGCATCGACAACAAGGCTCCGACGGCGGTCTCACTCTCGAACACGGTTTCGTCCCTCGCTGAGGACGCGTCGACCGCGTCCCGCGTCAAGGTCGCCGACATCGCGGTCACCGATGACGGCCGTGGCACGAACTCGCTCGCGCTGAGCGGCGCCGATGCGTCCAAGTTCGAGTTGGTTGGCAACGCCCTCTTCCTCAAAGCCGGTACGGCTCTGAACTTCGAATCCCAGACGTCGTACGCGGTCACGGTCTCCGCCAGCGACTCCACCGTCGCCGGCAGTTCCGCAGTCAGCACGTCCTACGCGTTGGGCGTAACGAACGTGAACGAGACTCCGTCGATCACCTCGTCGGGCTCGGTTTCAACGATCGAAGACACCGCCATCGCTTTCACGGTGGTCGGCGCCGACGTCGACGCGGGCACGACCCTCACCTACTCCGCGGGCTCGGCCGCCAAGGGCACGATCACCGGCGGCACGAATGGTGCGTTCGTCTACACCCCGAATGCCAATGCGAACGGCGCCGACTCCTTCGTCGTCACCGTTTCCGACGGCACGCTCTCCACGACCCAGACGGTCAATGTCGCGATCACCGCGGTTAATGACAACCCCGTCGCCGTGGCGGACGCGGTCGCGAGCGTCGTTCTTGGGAACGCCACGTCGATCAACGTTCTCGCAAATGATACCGATGTCGACGGCAACGCGCTCTCCCTGACCGGCACACCGACGGTTAACGTCGGTACGGTCACGATCGTCGGTGGCGCTCTCAACTACGTCGCTCCCGCGAACTACGTCGGCCAGGCCACGATCAACTACTCGATCACCGACGGCACCGCCACGGTCAGCGCGACCCAGACGGTCAACGTCACGCAGCCGACCATCAGCCGCTCCGCTGAATCCGTGAACGAGGGTGCATCTGCCACCTTCACGATCAACGGTGCCCCGAACACCGACTACGCCATCAGCCTCACCGGCAGCGCAACGCCTGGCACCGACTACGCCGGCGCGGCACTCGCACAAGTGACGACCGACGGCGCCGGTGTCGCGACCTTCACGCTGACCCCGAGTCTCGACAAGTCGACCGAGGGCGCCGAGACCGTCACGGCCTCTGTGGTCGGCTTCACGGGTTCCCAGACGATTTCAATCGCCGACGCCAGCGTGGATAACGTCGCTCCGGCCTTCACGTCGTCCGCTTCCCAGACGGCGACCGAGGATACGGTCAAGACCTTCACGGTTGCAGCCACGGATGGTAATGCAGAAGACACGGTGACGTATTCGCTCGGTGCGGTCACCGGCGGTACCGCCACCCTCTCCGGGGGTACAGTGACCTTCACCCCGACGGCCAACTACAACGGCGCGGCCTCCGTCATCGTCAACGCGACCGACGGCACAGCTTCGGTTGCTCAGGAAGTCACGATCGCCGTGGGTGCGGTCAACGACGCTCCGACCCTCGCTGCAGTCTCCGCACAGGCAGCGACGGAAGACACGGTCCTGACCTTCTCGGTCATGGGCGCCGATGTCGACGCGGGCGACGTCCTCGCTTACTCGGCCGCAGGCGCAACCAAGGGTTCCGTGTCCGTCGCGAGCGACGGCACCGTTACCTATACGCCGACCGCCGACTTGAACGGCAGCGACTCCTTCACGATCACGGTCACGGACAAGGCTGGCCTCACGGCGACTCAGTCGGTCTCGGTCGCGATCGCGGCGGTCAATGACGCCCCGGTCGCTTCGACGATTGCGGCCCAGACCGCTCGTCAGGACACGGCCTTCTCGCTCAACGCGAGCACGGCCTTCAGTGACGTGGACGCCGGAGCGGTTCTCACCTACTCGGCCGCTGGTCTCCCGGCGGGTCTGACGATCAACGCCACCACCGGCGTAATCTCGGGCACCCCGACGCTTGCAACGGTTGAAGCCGGTACGGCTTCGATCGTGGTGACGGCTACCGATAACGCCAGTGCCTCCACCTCTGCCGCTGCATTCAACCTCACGACCGCGGCGAGCTACACGATCGCTGCCTCGTCGGTCACGAGCGTCAACGAAGGTGCCTCGGTCACTTACACGATCACCAACACGGCTCGCACGCTGGGTGAAGTGATCACCTACACCATCGTCCCGACCAACGCCTCTTCGGCGGACTTCGACGCTGGTCTCACCGGTCAGACGACCTTCAACGCATCCGGCCAGGCCACGATCACGATCGGCGTCACCGCCGACACGCTGACCGAGGCGGGCGCCGAGACCTTCTCGGTGAACTTCGCTTACTCCGGCAACAACGTTGTCCGAGCGGGTGCGATCACGGTCAACGACACGTCGGTGACCGGCGATCTGAGCCGTGAGTTGACCGCCGGTGCCGACACCGGTGCGAACTTCACGCTCGGCGTGGGTAACGATACCTTCAACGGTCGCACGACCGCCAACAGCCTCAACACGTCCGACGTGCTGAGCGGTGGCGCGGGCGGCACCGACACGGTGACGGCGATCCTCAACCAGACGGGCGGCATCAATGTTCGCCCGACGCTGACGAGCATCGAGACGGTCGAAATCAGCAACACGAACGCGGCCGGTGGCGCAGACACCGCCACGGTCGACCTCGCCAGCGCCACCGGCGTGACGACGGTCCGTTCGCTGCAGTCCACGGACAATGTCACGTTCACGAACGTGGGCTCGCTAGCCTCCGTCGAAGCCAGCATCACCAACGCGAACCTGACGGTTAACTACACGGACGCCGCGCTTGCTGGCGCGAACAGCGTCAGTCTGCGCCTCGACAACGCCGACGGCATCACCGTCGCGGTGGGCAACTCGACCGCGGGCGGCACGAATTTCCTCGAGACCATCAATGCGAACTTCGCGGTCAACGTGGACGGAACTCCCGCCGCGACGATCACCGGCGCAAGCAATGTGGTCGTGACGTCCTCGATCGAAGGCTCCACGACCGACTACACCCTTGTGGTGAGCACCGGCGCTGACGCCAGTGCGCTGACGAAGCGCATCAACCTGAGCAACGGTGCAGCCGGTACGCTCATCGGTGGATCGGCGGCTGACTCCATCACGGGCAGTGCGGGCGCTGATTCCATCAGCGGCAACGCCGGAAACGACACCCTCAACGGTGGCGGCGGCGCCGACACGCTGAATGGCGGTGAAGGTAACGACACCTACCAGTTCAGCTCCGCCGCGAATCTGACCGCTGGTCGGATCTCCGACGCTTCGGGCTCGAACACGATCTCGATGACCGCTGCAGTTGTCGTCACCGACGCTGCGTTCGTCAACAAGACCGGTGCTGCCACGCTGACGCTGGCTGCGGGCGTCAACACGGTCACCCTGGATGCCAACGCTCTGGCCGCTGGCATCACGACGGTGAATGCAGGTGCAGGTGGCGACACCATCACGGTAACCGCGGGCCACACCGGCGCCATCGCGCTCGTCGGCGCTGCGGGCAACGACAGCCTGACCGGCAACTCCGGCGCGGACACGATCACGCTGGGAGCTGGCCAAGACACCGCGATCGGCGGTAACGGCGACGACACGATCGTCGGAGCCGGGAATGTCACCGACCTCGACTCCATCGTCGGCGGCGCCGGTACCGACACGCTGACCCTCGCGGGCAGCACGACGCTGACGGCGGCCAACCTGATCTCGGGCGTGGAAAACTACACCCTGAGCTCGCGCGGGGTCTCCTCGACCACGGGCGTGACGGGCTACACCTACGTTGTCGCGATCGATAACGGCAATGACCCGGATGCCGCCGTCACCACGGACACGCTGACGGTCAATGCTTCCGGCCTGTTGCTCGACGTGAACAGCACGGACGCTGGCAACCAGTCCGAAACGCTGAACTTCGACGGCTCGGGCGTGACGACGAACTTCAAGGTCAGCGTCACCGGTGGCTCGGCCAATGATACCCTCGTCGGCGGCAGCCTCGCGGACACCCTAGTCGGTGGCTCGGGCAGCGATTCGCTGACCGGTGGCGCCGGCGTGGACAACATGGACGGCGGCGAAGGTGCCGACACGTACCTGTATGGCACCTCGACCCTCTTGGGCGAGGCGGACACGATCAACGATTCCGGCACGAGCGGGACTGACACGATCAGCCTGACGAACGACGGCAACGTCGCCGACGCGGCGTTCCTCAATATGCGCGGCGTCGAGACGTTCACCGCGACCGTGGCGAACGGCAACTCGTTCACGCTGGGTGCCAATGCCCAGACCGCCGGTATCGCGACCATCAACCTGGCAGCTGGCAACGTGCTTGCCGCGGGTGCCTACACCTCAGCGCTGAGCATCGTGGCCTCGACCGGCAACGAGACGATCACCGCAGGTGGCGGCAATGACACGATCACGATCGGCACCGGTAACGACAATGTCAGCGCTGGTAACGGCGACGACACCGTCGTCGGCGCAGCCAACGTCACGGCCGCTGACACCCTCGCCGGTGGAGCCGGCACGGATGTACTGACCGTCAACGGCGGTGGCGCAGCCACCACGATCGTCTTCAACGGCAACTTCACGGCCTTCGAGCGGATCAACGCTGCGGCCGGTGCAGAAGCCGTGGCAGTCGCGGGTGCGGCGAATGACACGCTCCCGACGATCAACGACTACACCTTCACGCTCGTCGATACGAACGTGGCGGCTGCTTCGACCTTCACGGTCGA
>CAIOYO010000143.1 GCA_903862595.1 uncultured Opitutaceae bacterium
AGGCAACTGGGTGTCCCGCAACGGCGTTCCGGCCACCGGCTTCATTCAAACCGGACCCGCGGAGATGTCAGTTTATGTCGGTCAGGACTACTGCCAGCCCACCGCCCACCTCGGCCGCTACACCCTGCGGCTCGACGGCTTTGCAGCGGTGCACGCGGACTACGAGGAAGGCGAGATGCTGACCAAGCCCTTCCGCTTCACGGGCCGTCAACTCATCCTGAACTGCTCCACCTCGGCGGTGGGCGGCATCCGCGTCGAGGTTCAAACGGAGACCGGCGAGCCCATCCCGGGCTTCACGCTGGAGGAGTGCCCGGTGCTGGTCGGTGACTCGATCGAGCGCACAGTGCGGTGGGCGACGACGGACGACGTCTCGCGGCTGCAAGGGCGGACGGTGCGGCTGCGCTTTGTGATGAAGGACGCGGATCTGTTTTCGCTACGCTTCCGTTAGGAGGGCGGTCTCACGGCACCGGTGGCAAGTCGCTCGTCTTCGCCAAAACGCGAATACGATTCGCGCTGAGGCAGGCTGGCAGCGCTGCCGCCTCAGCGAGGCGGTCCCAGAGCAGAGACCCCGCATGGCTGCGCTTGGAACCGGAAGGGCCGGAGTTCTGATCAGCAGCCTGCGAAGGGCGGCGTAGCGCGGAACTGACGTCGCACCGACAGGAGCGTCGGGTTCGGCAGGGGTAGTGCCTGCCTCATTCTGCGCTCGCCGGCAGTCGAAGGTGGGAGCGCAGCCAGGCACTGAGCCGCCGGTGATCGGCGGCGGAACTGCGGTGTCCAGGGGTGGATTGAACCAGCAAATCGACTGGGATCGGATCGGGCGGGGTGGGAAGCGCGCGATTCGCAGCAACGACCGCCTGAGCGAAGCCGATGGCACGACTGGTGTCTACCCGCGCATCATTGTTTCCGATGCAGATCCAGACCGGGCGCCCGGCCAGTCGCGGAGCAAGCGTGGCGAGGGCGAGCTCGCCGGTGGCCGGCGGCGGGTTCCGCGCGGAAAATTCCCGCAACGCCGCTAGGTCGGTGACGGGCGCGATTCCGCCCACGCAGCGGATCCGGGAGTCGTGCGCCGCAAAATGAAAGGCGAGGAAACCTCCCCGCGAGGTACCACAGGCGGCGATCCGTGAGGGGTCTGCCCACTCCATGGCGATAAAATGATCCAGAGCCGCGGACGCGCGTTGGAGAAACGGCGAGAGGAATGGCTTGCCCTCCGCGACGCGGTGGGCCCACCCGTTCAGCTCCAGAGGATCACCCGGTGCCGCATCCTCACCATGCGCCGGTGCATCCAGCACGACGCTGAGTACGCCCTCTGCCGCCAGAATTCGGCCCACCTCCGTGTACAGAGGCTCCGCCAGAGCAGATTCGATACTGCCCTGAAAGATGAAGAGCAGCGCCTGCGGCGGCCCCTCCCTGCGTCCCATCACAAGGCAGCGTCCTCCGTCAGGAAGGTTCTGCAGCGACGTCTCGACGGAGCCAGAGGTCGATGGGGTGTTGAAGCAAACAGCGAGAAGTAGGCCGAATCGAGCGAGCGAACGACGCCAGATGTCGTTCAGTGGCCGCGAAGGTCGAGCGGCCTGCCGCTCGACGAATCCAGGGTCGAGAGGTTCCGAATTCATGATGGGAAGGCGCTGCACGAATGCCTGAGTCCGGATCAGGCCAGAGCAAGCGGTAGCGTCTTCGAATGGTGGCCCTCGCGCATCCGCTTGATGCTATGGTCGAGAATGTCCTGAATGTGCGCGGCCATCGCGCGAGTTGCCTTCTCTCGATCGCGCGCAGCAATGGCGTCGCGGATGCGTTGGTGTTCCGAGAGGGTTTTGCGCATCTCCTCTCCATACTCCGGCGTGTCTTCGAGATAACGCGGAGTGATGCCCCCCACCACCCGGTTGATCACTCGAAGCCGTACAATCTCCGCCTTCAGGAGTGCGTTGTGGGAGGCGTTCATCACGGCGACGTGGAAACGGATGTCGGCCTGCGTCAATTCGCCTGCGATCGGTAGATTGCGCTCGTTGAGCTTGGATCGGCTGACGGAGGCGGCTAGTTCCTCCATTTCCGTCTGAGCATGGGTGATCTCGGCCAAGTCATCGGTCGTGTGCTCCGCGGCAGCGAGGCCTGCCGCGTTGCTTTCAAGGATCAGTCTCATCCAGCACAGCTCCTTGAAATCCTGAAGGCTCATAAACTTTACCGTCGCTCCGATCTTTGCTCGGATCATGACGAGCCCATCCACCTGGAGACGCTGGAGCGCATCTTGGACCGGCGTTCGACTGACCCCGATTTGTTGGGCCAGAGCGTTGGCGCTCAGGTTGGTCCCAGGCGCGTAGGAGCCATCCAGGATCTTATTCCTGATGAAGGCGTAGGCCCGCGCAGTGCTGTCAGCTGTTTGTTTCACGCCGGGGGCGCGGAAATCGAGCAGAACTTAGGCGGAAAGCACGAGTTTGACGCGCCGGCGGGCCCGCGACTGTTTCCGCGCGCCACTCAGTTCGTGATGTCGAAGGTCGTGCTGCGCTCGCGGATCGGAATGTAGGTCTTGTACCACGTCTTCTGGGCGTCGCTGCCCGAGTATTCCTTGAGGGCCTGCTCGCTCGCGAATTCCATCACGAAGGCGTTGGCGGCACCGCCTTGCACCTTGATCGAGCGGGTCCAGACGCGGGTGATGCCCTTGAAGTTCTGCGGAAGCGCCTTCACGCCATCGAGCGCCGCCTGGATCTGTTCCGGCGTGGTGCCTTCCTTCCACTTCACCGTGACAACGTGGATGACGGTTTTGGGCGCGCTCTCCGCGAGGGCGATGGCGGGGAGCGAGGCGAAGAAGAGTGCGGTGCAGGCGAGGGCGAGGCGGAGCTTCATGAGGGTTGGGGGAGTTCGGGTGCGTTTGTTTCGACCGAGAAGCCGCAGCACAGGGAATCCGTAGTGCGGTTGGTCTGAAGCCCTACATTTCTCCGCTCTGCGCTGTCCTGCAAGTATGGATCACGTTTCGCTCGTCACCCTTCGCGGCAGGGCGACCGGAGGTGCCCGCCTCCCGGTAGTCAGCTGACGCACTCACTCTTGGACTCGCGGCCTCCCCGGTCCAAAGCACCGACGCGCCGCCTAGGTTGACGGCCGCGCCGGGTCGCCGGGACTCGGCAGCGGCGTCGATGTCACCAGACGGTCCAGCCGCCGTCGACCACGAGACTCTGGCCCGTGACGTAGGAGGCGCCGTCGGCAAGCAGGAAGAGCGTCGGCCCGACGATTTCGGGGTTCGTGCCGATGCGGCGGAGTGCCGTCTTTGCCGAAAGGTCCTTGATCATCTCGGGGTGGGATCTCTGGACGTTGGGATTCGGAAAAGGGCCCGGAGTGACGCAATTCACGCGGACTCCCGAGGCGCCATAGTGCACTGCGAAGTACTTGGTCATCTGAATGACCGCCGCCTTGCTGGCCCCGTAGTCGATCGGATTGGGCTTCATCGGCAGGTGGTAGATCCGGGGATCTGGGGACACCATGCCGTACATGCTTCCGAACAGGACGATGCTGCCCGAGCCGCGGGGGCGCATCCGCTCCGCGAGGTGCCGGGTGAGCAGGAAGGTCGGCGTCAGCGCGCGGCAGAACGTGGAGTCAAGGTCCTCCGGGAGGAGTTCCTCGACCGTCTTGCCGGCGGAAGAGGCGAAGGCGAGGTGGACGACCCCCTCGGGCACGCCGTGCTCGGCGATGAGTGCATCGAGCGTCGCGGGAAGCTTCGCGGTGTCCGTCAGGTCAACGTCGTAAGGCAGGGTGTTGCGCAGACCGCGATCGCGCACGAACGCCGCCGCCTTGCCGGGCAAGTCTAGGCAGAGGACCTTGCCGGCGGACCGGTCAAGCTCCTCGGTGATGGCCGAACCAAGATAGCCGGCTCCGCCGGTGACGAGGATCGTGCGGCCCGCGAGGGAGTGCCACGAGTTCATGGTGTTATCGCGCGGTGTAACCACCGTCGACCAGGAGGTTGGTGCCGGTCACGTAGCGGCCGGCGTCGCTGAGCAGGAAGACGACCGGGCCGCCCAGTTCCCTGGCCTCCGCCATCCGTCCGAGCATGGTCATCTTCTCGTATTTCTCGAGGAAGGCCGGGGCCTGCGGCTTGGCCGGATTGTAGATGCCGCCGGGGGATACGACGTTCACCCGGATGTTGGACTTGCCGTAGTAGGCCGCGAGGTAGCGGGTGACATTGATCATGCCGCCCTTGTGGAAAAAGTAGTCGGGCGGAGCGCCCATCGACGTGCCCTCGTACAGCCACGGATTCATGCCGACGACTCCGTACATCGAGGAGATGTTCACAATGCTGCCGGATCCCTGCTTGGCCATGACATCACCGAAAGCGCGGATGGTGGCAATGAACCCGGTGGCGTTGTCGTCCATGGACTGCCGCCACGCCGCGAGATCGTCGGCGAACGATTTCATCGGACGCGACGCCGAATTGTAGACGACGCCGTCGATCCGACCGTGCTGGGCCAAGATTCGGTCGCGGAGCGCGTGCAGGGACGGCTCGGAATGCTGATCGACCTCCTCGGGGTGGACGGTGTGCCCTGTGGCGGCGTGAGCGGCGACGATGTCTTTGAGGGAATCGCGGTTGCGCGAAGCGATCACCACGGTGGCACCCGCGGCGACCAAGGCGTCGATCAAGGCGGGTCCGAGCAGTCC
>CAIOYO010000144.1 GCA_903862595.1 uncultured Opitutaceae bacterium
CCTTGGTGGTGAGCCAGCCGGACTCCTCCGCCAGCGGTGTTTTCCGGGAGATCGCGGAGGACATTCTCCGCCGAGTGGCCGAAAAGACGAGTCAACAGCCTCCGGCCGCGAATTGACAGGAGGTCTCGGGCGCGGCAGGAAGGGGGGACCTGTTGAATGGACCTCGTTCTTTTCCGCAGCTTTCCCTTCCTGCCGAGTGGCCGCCGTTCGTGCGACGCCACCCACCGTTTCGTGCCGGTGGGGAGGGGATGCGATCAAATGCCCCGGGCGGGAGAAACGCGATGAAGCCGGAGTCTCACCCGCCGGAGATGGGAACCGGAACCGAGGAGCTCATGCGCCAGTCCTCGCTCTATCAGGAGTTCCTCGCGGAGCGGGAAGAAATTCTCCGCCACAAGTGGCTGGAGTCCGAGCGTCTCGGGTACGACATCGGCTTTGAACGGGCCCTGCTGGACTGGATTCGCCGACACCGGGAGAAGTGGCGGGCGGCCCGGCGGGCCCAGGCGGCCGGAGCGACGCCCCCAGCGGAGGGCAATCCTTCCACCCGGTGACGGGCAGAGAGCCGACCGTGATGGACGGCTCGCAACCGGGAAAAGCAAAAGGCCGAGCGGGAAAGCTCGGCCCTTGATGCATCCGAAGCGGAGGGGATCCCTCCGCCCGGCGGCTTACTTGATTTCCTTGTGAACCGTGTGGCGCTTGAGGAAGGGGTTGTACTTCTTCTTCTCGATGCGCTCGGTCACGGTCTTCTTGTTGCGCGTGGTGAGGTAGCGCGAGACCGGCTTGCCCTCTTTGCGGGCCTCAGTGCATTCCAGGGTAACGACTTCGTGCATGTTGGTAAATCGGTTGAATCGGAGAGCAAAACCGCCCCCTCCCCCGCCCGCAACCACAAAAGCGTAACGATCGGCGCCGGGGCTTAACCCGCCACCAATGCCCGGTCCGTGAGCGAGAGCATCTCGCCCCGGCGGAACAGCGTGACCTGCCCGGAGCTGGAGGAGACCACGATTGAGATACAGTCCGTCGCCACGCTGATCGCCGCCGCCGCCGCGTGCCGGCTGCCCAGACCGCTGGGCAGGGTATGCTCCACGTCGGTGGCCTGCACGAGGCTACCCGCGGACAGCAACACGCCGTCGCCCCGGATGATGAACGCCCCGTCAATCGACGAAAACTCCTTCACGGTTTCGTCCATGAACGGATTGAGGATGTTTCGGTCCTCCTCCTTGTAACCGAAGAACGGGTTCAGCACGAGGGGCTTGATCAGGCGCTCCACGCGGGGAGTGTCACCCACTACGAAGAGGCAGCCCACCGGACGACCCTCCCGTCCTTCGACGGACAGCTCCGTCGCCACGCCGATGACCCGCTCGAGTACCTCGGGTTTCACATCCGGAGGCAGAAGGTCGGCATGCCCGGTCAGCAGCGTCTGGAATTCCCTCTCCACATCCACGACCACCACCGTATCGAACTGGTTGCTGCCGGTGATTCCGCCGATGCAGCAGATCCGATCATTGAACGAGATCACCCCGCGCGTGAGGGCCACCAGCACGGCGCTGCGCAACTGGGCGAGCCGGCGGTTGGAAAACGATCGCACCTGCACCGTCTCCGCGAACTCGTTCTGATCGTCGCCCGCGTCGATGACGTTGCGGGTGACCAGGATCGTCTTGAGCTTGGTCTGCAGCGACCGCGCCTCGATGCCGCCCACGAACGTATCGCCGAACACCATGAGTGCGCTGCAGCCGGCGCCCTTGGTCACTCGCTCCGCCTCCCGGAGCATCAAGCGATTGATCCGATTCTGCTGGGCCTGAAGCGGGCGACCCGCAATGCCGCCAAAACCCGCCAGAAGCCGATCATAGAGCACGTCGAGATCCGCCGCGAGCAACAGACCGTCGATGAACTCAGGCTCCTTCAGCAATCGAGCCAGCGAAGCGAGGACCTGAAGGTAGCTGCCTGCCTTCTCGCCGGCCAGCAGCATGACGATGAAATGCACCCGCTCATCGCCGGCGACACCGTCGTGGCGGATCCCGACGCGACTTCGGCCGATCGCCACCACAT
Source organism: uncultured Opitutaceae bacterium (assembly GCA_903862595.1). Lineage (GTDB taxonomy): Bacteria > Verrucomicrobiota > Verrucomicrobiia > Opitutales > Opitutaceae > UBA6669. The sequence goes on from CAIOYO010000144.1 coordinate 2,044, forward strand.
AGGGCCGGGACATGCGCACGCGCACGTGGGGCAGCGACACGCCGCGCCCCAAGTAGGTGGTCATCGTGCTCTCCCGCTGCAGCAGGCTGCGCAGCAAGGCTTCAGGACGGAGGTCGGGAAACTTCTCCACGGACACCGCAAGGAGCTCCTCCAGAGCCCCCTTCAAATCGGTGCTCTTGAGCTCAACCAGGCGGCTGCGGGCAATGATTCGATCCAGTCTCACAGGAACACCTCACCTACGGGAGCGGGCCGCACCGGAAGGAGGCTCAGCTCGCACACTCCCATCACTTCTCCCATTCCAATGCACCCTTCTTGACCTCGTAGACGAGACCGAGCACGAGCACGAAAAGGAAGAACCCGATCGGCGCCAGGATCGGGATCCCGGCTGCGAGAAAGTCACGGTAAACAAACGTCCACGGAATCAGGAAGACGACCTCGATGTCGAACAGGATGAAGAGCATCGCGGTGACGTAGAACTTCACCGAAAAACGCGTGTGAGCGATCCCCTCGGGCTTCACGCCGCACTCGTAGGCGCTGTCCTTGATCGCGCCCCCTCGTGCCCGCTGCCCCAGGAGATGGCTGACCCCGATGATGCCCGCCGCCAACGCAGCGGCGAGGATCGCCTGGACCAGGATGGGGAAGTAATCGGCGGACGTGTTCAGGACTGCCAGCATGACGCAAAAATCGGTCTGATCGGGAGGCGGTGCAAGGGGTTTTTTCCGGCGTGCGCCGGATCAATCATTCAGTCGGACTAGACGCGTATCGAGTGACCGCGCCGTGCCCACCGCCAAGGTCTCCGCGAACTCCAGGGTGCGGATCTCGTCGGCCACCGGCTGGAACCCCGTCCGCTTGCGCCAGTAATTGATCTTCCGCAACGCGAGGGTGTCCATCGCGACCGGATCGGCGCTCAGCCAGAGACGGGGCTCGGAAACGGTGTACAGCGAGTTGAAGAACGGCCCCCCGATGAACTGGTAGCGCTCGAGCGTGGCAATCGTGAAGGCCCACGTCGCGCGCAACTCAGGAATCGCGCTCATCTCCGCCACCGCCGCGGGCGCGTTGGCTGGGGAGCGGAAGAAGCGTGCGGTGTTCGACGCATTCCAGAGGGTCGCGTTCACCAAGGCTCCGTTCACCCCGAGGATGGGATGATCGGTGTAAACCGGCAGGTTGATCCAGAAATCGGCGTCGAGGAAGAGCGGGGTCGCGAGGAAACTCTTGCGGTCCTGCTCAAGCGTCGAGTCGCCCGGGACCCCCTCAATCTGCTTGTCAGCGAGGATCGGATCAAAGCGTGTGGGCAGCGGGCTATCGTAGAACCAGACCGGATCGAAGAAACGGCCCGACTCGAGCACGAAGACCGGGTGGCCTTCGTACGCGGACTGGCCAGTGACCAAGGAGGGAAGGAAGCCCGTGATGCGTAGCCGCAGTTGGTTGAGACCCACGAGGAAGATGTCGGCCTTGGAAAATCCGCGCCGCTCGAGGGCCGCGATCACGGCGTGGACCAGGGCATGGGGCGTGGAGAGACCGGCCCCGGAATCGGCGTACACCTTGAGCCCGACCTTGCGCTTAACACCCGGCCGCAGCGGACGACCGCTCGAGGCCTCAAATTGCACGATCAGGCGCTCCACCTCACGCTCGTAGATGGGCTGGTCAAAATTCTGCAGGCTCGTCTCCCAGACGGGGAGCAAGGGGGCGGGAGGAGGAAGCCCCGTGCCGGGCCGCGCCGCCGCATCCTGGGCCTCGGCACTCGTGGCGGCGCACGCCCAGACGAGAAGAGCCACCCAAGCTCCCCAGCGGGCGCGAAGAAGAGAAGAAAGCACGATCATGAAGAGTGAGTCGCTGTGCCCGGACGGAGGTTCCCATCGAACACCAGCAGGTGCGACACTTGACACACCCGGCCCTGCCCCGAAAGTCCATTTCTCAGGATTTTTGCCCGAAGCCGCCGATGCGCGGAACGGCCATCTCCGGTCCCTCCCGCCATGCCCGCCATCAAACCCACCTGCGTCCGCGACCTGAAGTTGCGGGTGAACTTGGTGGACGTCATTTCCCGCACGGTCGCGCTGCGCAAGGCCGGGGCACGCTACAAGGGTCTTTGCCCCTTTCACGGCGAGAAGACGCCGTCCTTCCACGTCGATCCGGACAAGGGTTTCTACAAGTGCTTCGGTTGCGGCAAGGCGGGCGACGCGATCACCTTCGTGCGCGAAACGGAGCAATTGTCCTTCACGGAGGCCGTGGAGACCTTGGGCAAACGTTTCGGCGTCGTGATTGAATACGAAGAAGGATCCGGCCCCACGGCGGAGGAACGCTCCCTCCGACAGGAGCTCTTCGACCTGCACGAGCAGGCGACCGAGCACTTCTTCCAGGTTTTCCGAGGCCGGACCGAAAGCGGCGAGTTCATGCGGAACTACTGGGTGACATCGCGTCGGTTCACGGCCGCGATCGCCGACGAATTCCGCATTGGAGCTGCGGAGCCCAACGACGGCGGCTTGGCGGCCGCGCTCCTGCGCAAACGCTATTCCGAAGACGCAATCCGCCAGTGCGGGCTCTTCTTCGTCCGAGAGGGTGTGCCGCTCGGGCTTGGCTCACTCCGCCCCCGCTTTCGCGGTCGGCTGATGATCCCGATCCGTGATCACCAAGGCCGGGTCGTCGCCTTCACTGCCCGCCAGACCCAGCTGACGCCCGAGGACGATCCCGCCAAGGAGGCAAAGTACGTCAACTCGCCGGAAACCCCGATCTTCACCAAGGGCAATCTGCTCTTCAACCTCGACCGTGCGCGGGAAGCTGCGGGCAAGGAGAACCAGCCCTTCATTCTGGTCGAGGGTCAGCTGGACGCGATCCGATGCTGGAGCGTGGGCTTGAAGTCGGCGGTGGCTCCCCAGGGGACATCCATCACGGACGGTCAGCTCGCGCTCCTCCGCCGCTATCAGACGCGAGTGGAATGCCTGTTCGACGGCGACTCCGCCGGCCAAAAGGCGGCCCTGCGATTGATTCCGCTGGCCTTGCGGGCGGGTCTGGAGGTGCGCATCCTCGGCGCCAACGATCCAGCCGGGAAGATCGATCCCGATCTCCTGCTGCTTGAGAAAGGGCCCGAGGGCTACGAACAACTCCGCAGCCAAGCCTTATCGGCCATTGGCTTCGCCTGCCGCTCCCTACTCCCGCACGCGGAGGCCGCCACACCCGAGGAGAAAACCCGCGTGGCCACCGAATTGCAGCGCATCATCGGCGCCGCGGAATCCGAGGTGGCTCGCTCCCAGTTCCTCGCCGAGGCCGCCGCCCACCTTCGGATCCCGCTCGCGGCTCTGCAAAAGGACTTCACGCGCACGAACGAGCGCCTCCAAGCCCAAGAGGGCGCGCGCGCCGCCATGCGCCCCGCCGCCAACGACCTGCCTCCCCGCCCGGCCGCCCCACCCGACACCCGCAGCATCGCTGCGGAGCAAGACCTTCTCCTGCTTCTGCTGCATTGGGAACGATTCGGAAAGGCGCTCGCGACCGCGTTTCCTCATGACTGGATCGACCTGAGCCACCCCGCCGGCGCCCTCCTCAACCGTTTTCTGGCGGAATTCGAACAGGACAACTGGCCAGGACGCGATCACCTCGATATGCTCCTCGAGTCCGCCGAAGAGAAAGCGCTGGTTGCTTCCTTGGCCTTCGACACTCCTGAACTCGACGATCCAGCAAAAGCGCTGCAAGAGGGCTTGCTTCGCCTGCGCTCCCGAGCTTTGGAGCCGGAGCTAAGGAAAATCGACCTTGATTTAGCCAATCTCCCTGCGGACAGTACGCTCGACGCAATTTCTCTCCTGAAACGCCGGTCTGAACTTCAGCGACAGCTCCGCACGCCGATCGTGCTTGCACCTGTTGACTAGGTTGATCGCTCCTCTCCTTTCCCTAATCCATGGCTCGCAGCAGCAAAGCAAAGTCCGCCACCGTCGATGATCAGTCCGAGGCCGTGGAGGAGGTCCTCGCCAAATCCCCCGCCAACGGCCTTCCTGAGGGAGCACCCGGCGGAATCAACGAGAAGATCCGCCACCTCATCCGCCAGTCGAAGGAACAGGGATACCTGACCTTCGACGACATCAACGAAGCGCTGCCGGACTCCGTTGAGAATCAGGACGAAATCGATAACGTCCTCTCGATTCTGCAGAACCTCGACATCGAGATCATCGAGTCCGAGGAGGTCGAGTCATTCAAGCAGCGTCAGGAAGAGGCGGAAGAGGAAGAGACCCGCTCGTCCCAGAACGACATCCTCGACGATCCGGTCCGGATGTACCTCAAGCAGATGGGCCAGGTCCCGCTGCTGACGCGAGAGCAGGAAGTCGAGATTTCCAAGCGCATCGAGACCGCCGAGCTGAAGGCCCAGGAGGTCTTGTTCGAGGCATCGATCGTTGCCCGCCACATCGTTTCCCTGGGATCAAAGCTGCTGAATCGCGAGGAGCGCTTCGACCGGATCGTCATCGACAAGAAAATCGAGAGCCGGGACGCTTATTTCAAGAGCCTGCCCAAGTTGGTGGAGCTCACGGAAAAGAATGAGTCCGCCGTCGCGGAGTCGTGGGCGGAATTCCTCGCCGCGCGCAATGACGCCGATCGCAAGCGCATCCTCACGAAGCATCGCAAGCGCGAGTCCGCGCTGCGCGCGAATTTCTCGAAGTTCTTCTTCAAGCTGAAGGTTTATGAAGAGTACCTCGAGAGCATCCGCCCGGTCCTGACGGAGATTCAGGAACTGAACGCGCTTCTTGAGCGCGCCAAGCATCCGCGGACCAAGAAGGACGCCGCGATCGACACGAAGGCGATTCACGCCCGCTTCAAGACGATCGAGGCAAGCCAGCGCATCGCGGCGCAGGCCCTGCTGGACGTGGTGAATCGCACCAACGTCCACGTGCGCGAAGCGCATCAGGCCAAGACGGAAATGGTCGAGGCCAACCTCCGCCTCGTGATTTCGATCGCCAAGAAGTACACGAACCGCGGCCTGTCCTTCCTCGACCTCATCCAAGAGGGCAACATGGGCCTGATGAAGGCGGTCGAAAAGTTCGAGTACCGCCGCGGCTACAAGTTCTCCACGTACGCCACGTGGTGGATCCGCCAAGCCATCACCCGGTCGATCGCCGACCAAGCCCGCACCATCCGCATCCCGGTCCACATGATCGAGACGCTGAACAAGGTGATGCAGGTCCAGAAGCAACTGCTCCAGGAGTATGGCCATGAGCCCACTCCCGACGAAGTGGCCGATGAGATGAACCTGCCGGTCGAGCGCGTGCAGCAGATCATGAAGATGGCTCAACAGCCCATCTCGCTGCAGTCGCCCGTCGGCGATGGAGACGACACCAGCTTCGGAGATTTCATCGAGGACAAGAGCGCGGAGAATCCGTACGACATGACGGCTTTCTCCCTGCTGCGGGAAAAGATCATTGATGTGCTCGATTCACTCACCGAGCGCGAGCGCCGCGTCCTCTCGCTCCGCTTCGGTCTCGTCGACGGCTACAGCCGCACGCTCGAAGAGGTCGGAAAGCAGTTCAAGGTGACGCGCGAGCGCATCCGCCAAATCGAAGCGAAGGCGCTGCGCAAGATGCGCCATCCGACGCGTCTCCGTCAGCTGACCGGCTTCTTCGACGCAGAGCAGCCGGACAATGCCCAGAACCTGCTCAAGCAGGCCCAGGCCGGCCAGATCAAGCCGCCGCCTCCCCTGCCCCGCTGATCGTGCACCCGGGCCACCGCGCCTCCCGCGCCCCCCTCCCGCGATGGGAGGTGCGCCTGTGTCCCCTCGGGATGATCGCGGTGCTCCTTGCGGGAATCGCTAGCGTCTCCGCCAGCGATTCCCGGCTCCATCCGTCTCCGTTCCTGCCGCCACCCGGAGACCCTTCAGCACCCGTCGCCACAGCGGCCGCCAAGGACTTCCTCGAGTTCACCGGCGTGATCGTGACGGGTAAGACGGTTCTCCTGAACCTGACCGACACCCAGGCGAAGAAGAGCTTCTGGATCGGGATCGGAAAGTCCGACAACGGCGTCGAGGCAGTCGATTACGACCGTCGTCAGGATGCCGCCACCCTGAAGGTTCGCGGCGAGATGAAGCGTCTCGTGATGAAGCAACCCGTGGTTGTCGCGAGTTCAGGGACCAGTGCGGCCACGGTTCCCATCGCACCGGTCGTCCCGCTGCCGCCCCCATCAACGCCGGCTGAAGCCGAACGCGAAGCGCGCATGCTCGTCAGCGACCTCCTCGAGATCGGCATGCAGCAGCGCAAGGCCTATGAGGAGGCTCAGCGCAAGGCGGCGCTTGAAGCGACGAAGACCAACGCTGCACCGCTGCCGGTGGCGCCAGCTCAGAGCGCGCCGGGCTTGGTTCCCCAGCCGTAAACCCACATGGGACGGGTCGCGACGTGCCGGTCCACAAAACCCGCCCGACGCAGGAAGGTCTCGATTTCGGGCACGCTGGAACACTTCGACGACTGCGGCGGACGCTCCGCTGATGGGAATCGCGTGCGGACGCTCTCGAACATTTCCCAGCCCTCATCCGAAGCGATGTTCGCATTGTCGCAGTAGAATCGCCCACCCGGCTTCAGCACGCGAAACGCCTCCAGACAGTAGTTGTAACGATCCCACTCGTCCAGATGCATGAAGACGACCGTCGTGTAGACAACGTCCACCGAATTGTCCGGAACCGGCTGTAGATCGTAGCCCGACACCTCGACGAAGCGCACGTTCTCCAAGCCGAGCGTCTTGCGCCGCGCCTGCCGGATCATCTCGCTCGAAACATCGCACCCGATCCATTCCCGGACGAATGGCGCGAGTCCCCGGCCCACCCGCCCCACCCCGCAGCCGATCTCCAGAAAGACATCATCGGGTCGAATGCCCACGGTCTGCCGGAGGATTCCCAATGTGTCCTCCATCGTCGCGTGCAGCTGGTCCTCGTCGTCGTAGCCGGAGACGTAGATCACCGCGCCCTCCGACCCCAGGGCCAGATTCTGCCAGGTCTTCTTGTAGTGCGAGCGTACCGTCGGCGTCGACTCGGGGTTCATGGTGACCCCGGACCGTGACAGGGCGGAGCGAGGTTGGCACGGCGAAAAGCAATCCGCCCACCCACGCGGCCGACCTCAACGCGCCGCCGAGCCGCCAAACGCGGCAAGCGACGGGGGAGTGGATTCTCGATGCGAACCCGCCCGCTCAAGCGCAGCCACGAGTTCCTCCCGTCGCAACGGCTTGGTCATGTAGTCATCCATGCCCGCCTGCAGACACTTCTCGCGGTCACCGGTCATCGCATTCGCGGTGAGGCCGATGATCCATGGCTGCCGGCCTGGCGGCAACTCGCGCCGGATCGCAATGGTGGCCTCTAGTCCGTTCATTTCCGGCATGTGCCAATCCATGAGCACGATGTCGTAATCCTTGTCCCGCACCGCGGCGAGTCCTTCGCCCCCATGGAACGCCACATCGGCGGCGTACCCGAGACGGCTGAGCATGGTCAGCGCCACTTTCTGGTTCACGGCGTTGTCTTCCACGAGCAGGATCCGCAAAGCATGGCCGGTCGCAGCGAGAGGCGCTACCGCCTTGCTGGGTTGCGGCGCCACCGGAACAACGGTGACAGACTCGGCGTACGCCTCATCCGTGACGACGTCGGCGAGGATCGAGAAGGAGAACGTGGAGCCTCGGCCAAGCGAGCTTTCCACCCACGCATCCCCTCCCATGAGTTGGGCCAGCCGGCGGCAGATCGCGAGTCCAAGACCGGTGCCGCCGAACTTTCGGGAGGTGGAGGCATCCGCCTGCGTGAAAGGCTGGAAGAGCAGTCCCTGCGCGTCGGGAGCAAGCCCCGGCCCGGTGTCGCGAACGGAGAACTGGATCCGCGCGACACCCGTCGCATCCGACCCGATCCACTGCCGCGACACCTCGACCGCGATCTCACCGCGCTCCGTGAATTTCACGGCGTTGCTCAGGAGGTTCGAGATGATCTGACGGAGCCGATTCGCATCTCCCCGGATGCGCCCCGGCACATCGGCAGCGACGCGCACGGACAGATGAAGCCCCTTAGCGGACGCCGGACTCGCGAACAACGCGATTACCTCATCGAGGCTTCGATTGAGGTCGAACGGAACGCCTTCCAGATCGAGGCGACCCGACTCAATCTTCGAGAAGTCGAGCACGTCATTCAGAATGACCAGCAGCCCGGTCCCCGAGGATCGAATAGTCTCCAGACCATCGCGCTGCTGCTCGTTCAGCTCACCCTCGAGCATGAGGTCAGTCATGCCAATCACGCCGTTCAGCGGCGTGCGAATCTCATGGCTCATGACCGCGAGAAACGCGCTCTTCGCCTGGTTGGCGACCTCTGCAGAGAGCGCGAGCTCGTTGGCGCGAGCGATCGAGTCTTGGAGCTGACGGTTCGCCGCCTCGAGATCGCTCTTGGCCTGCAGGAGCACTTCCTCGGCGTAACGACGCTCACGGATCTCCCGAGCCATCTTGCCCTGCGTTTCCAGCAGAACCTGCCCGCTCCGTTGCAGGAGCTGCTCGGACTGCTGGACGCGAGTCAGCTGCTCCGTGAGCTCAAGCCGCTGCTGGTCCAGTCGCTGCCGGGCGCGCTGCTCCGCAATGAAGTGCCGATGCGCGAGAAACGCCCAGATTCCAACCAAGGTAAACTGCAGCCCCATGCCTGCCGCATGCGTGACCACGCCCGCGATCGAAGGCTCGACTCCGCGGAAGAGTGCCACCGCGAGGCCACCTGCGGGCCACGCAATCACCGCCACATGCGCGGCCAGCGCCACCGAAGCGGCGGGCCAGAGACTTTTCCAATCCGCATAAATCACCAGCATAGCAGCGCTGGTGAGGAAAAGGAAATGGAGCTCCGGCAGGGACGGCACCTGGTAAACATGGAGGGCCGCAAACAGCTGCAGCGCGATGCCAGCTCCCGCACGGGCTAGGAACGACCCCGGTTTGCGCTGCGCAGGCAACCAGAAGATCACCACGGCCAGGGCGATCATCACGATCGCTTCCACCCA
>CAIOYO010000145.1 GCA_903862595.1 uncultured Opitutaceae bacterium
CACTTCAAGGTGGGGGCCTCGGGCGTTTCCGACCAGTTCGCCGACCGCTACTACCGTGGGCAGCGCGCGAACGGCATCTACATCCCCCGCTTCCGCAATCTCGACCAAGCGTCGGCGCGCAAGGATTACCTGCGCGGCTTCGGCTATCAGGGGAGCGCCTCGCGCACGGACTGGAGCCGCGGCATCGCCGAGTTCCGCCGTTTCGGGGCGTCGTTCAAGGCCGACATGGTGGCACCGGGACCGTGGCGGTTCGGGATGGGCGCCTGGGGCGAATGCCTGCCGTACCACTCCAATCGCCTGTACCTAAACCGTGAGGTCCGCGACAAGTGGGGGCTGCCCACCGTCACCTTCCACTGCGAATGGAAGGAAAACGAGTACGCGATGCGGCGCGACATGAAGCAGTCCGCCGTCGAGATGCTGGAGGCCGCTGGACTGAAGGACGTTCGCGCCTTCGACGACGTGAGCAACCCCGGTCTCTGCATCCACGAGATGGGAACCGCGCGCATGGGCCGCGATCCCAAGACGTCGGTCCTCAACAAGTGGAATCAGGTGCACGCCGCGCCGAATGTCTTCGTGACGGATGGTGCCTGCATGACGTCGAATTCTTGCGTGAATCCTTCGCTGACCTACATGGCGCTGACCGCGCGCGCCTGCGACCATGCGGTGTCGGAGATGAAGCAGTTGCACCTCTGAGCCGCATCGCCATGAATTCCTCCCCGCTCTCCGGCCCGGTTGATTCGCTGACGCGTCGCGAGGCGCTGCGGCGCGCGTCGTTGCTCCTCGGCGTCGCGTTCACTCCTTCAATCCTCGCTGCCGTGGCTGGCGCCGCGCCCGCCGACGTAACGAAGCAGGTTCTCGGTGAACCGGAGCGAGCCCTCGTGGCCGCCGTCGCCGAGCGGTTGCTGCCGCGTACGGACACCCCGGGCGCGATCGACGCGGGCGTGCCGGCGTTCATCGAGCGCATGGTGAATGCGTACCTCACCGATCGCGAGCGACGCATCTTCGTGGGGGGAGTGCCCGAACTCGAAGCCTTGAGCCAGTCCCGCGCCGGGGCCTCGTTCGTTCGTCTCCGTCCGGAGCAGCAGGACACCGTCCTCGGCGCTCTGGCCGAGGCCGCCGTTGGCCGCGGCACCACCTTCTATTCCCTCGTGCGGGAAGCGACGATCGTCGGCTACTTCACGTCGGAACTCGTCGGCAAGACGGTCCTGCACTACGACCCCGTTCCTGGCCGCTTCGACGCCTGCATCCCGATTTCCGAGGTGGGCAACGTGAATTGGACGCGCTGAACGCGTCTGGCATCACGGCTAGAGGAGCGGCACGAGCCGCGAGGCGATCCAGACGACGATCAGGCCGGCGACGGACATCACGGTCAGGACGACGGTAAAACTCCGCAGCGTCTCCTGCTCGGTGAGGCCGCCGAGCTTGCTGACGACCCAGAAGCCGCTGTCGTTCATCCACGAGCAGGCGAACGCTCCGAAGCCGATCGAGAGGAAGACGTACATCGGGTGGTAAGGAAGGGCTGCACCGGTCGCCGGGTCCATCAACGGCCACAGGATGGAGGATGCGGTGAGCATGGCGACGGTGGCGGAACCTTGAGCGATGCGGATCACGAAGGCCGTCGCCCATCCGAGCAGCACCACGTCCAGGCTGTACTGCACCGCGATGCCCTTGATTGCGTCGCCCACGCCGGCGTGCCGCAGCATGCCGCCGAAGGCTCCGCCGGCGGCCGTGATCAGGATAATGACGGCCGCCGTGGCGAGCGGCGACTCCAGCATCCCGCCGAGGTCGCGCCACGGGATGCGGCGCTGGCGTACGAGCACCCACAGCGCGATCGCGGCGCCGATGAGCAGTGCGACGTTCTTGTTTCCGAGCGCCACTAGGACCCGGCTGACGCTGGCGTAGGTCTCGGTGCCGCCGAGGGTAGCCACGACGGTGGGCCATCCGGCTGCCGCCTTGGCGAGTGAGCCGAGGCCGATGAGGATGATCGGGAGCAGGATGGGCGCCGCGCTCGCCAGGAACGATGGCAGTTCCGATTCGGACCGGGATGTGATCGCCTCCAGATCGCGCGCCGAGGCGCTTTCGACGGAGCGGAGCGGCACATCCATGCGCCGATCCAACCAGCGGACGAAGGCATAGCCGGCGAGACAGGGAATGATTCCGGCGATCAAACCCCACAGCAGCGAGAGACCCGAGTCGACGCGCAGATTATCGACCATCGCGAGCGGGCCCGGATGCGGCACCGTCAGGCTGTGCGTGATCACTCCGGCACAGCAGATGGCCATCAGGTAAAGGAGGTAGCTGCGCCCCGTACGCAGTCGCAGCGCTCTCGCGAGGGGCACCATGAGCATAACCATGGTATCGAAAAAGATCGGGATCGAGAGGAGGTACGTGCTGCCGAGCAGGGCGATGCCCGCCCGTTTCTCCCCCGCCACGGCGAGGAATCTCCGCACGACCTTGTCCGCCGCGCCGCTCTCCATCAGGCAGAGGCCGATGATCGCCGCCAAGCCGATCGAGATCGCGATCGATCCCGCTGCCGCGCCGAACTCCAGGGAGGTGAGTTCCACCGCCGCGACCCAGGGGTTGTCCCGGGCGTCCGTCCGCATCGAGGCCGAAAGGCGATCAATCGCCGCCGGTGGGAAGACCGGCGTCAGGACCCCGGCGAGAAAGGCCGCGAGCACCAGCGCGAGGAACGCCGGGAGGCGGAGTCGGGTGATCGCCACAATGATGAACACCACGCAGATTCCGAGGGTCACGAAGGGCCAGGAACTGCTGGTGCCGCTGGTGGCGAGAAAGGAGGGTAGGGGCATGATGGGGTGCGACAGGGGTAACGCTTCAGCGTTTCCATTTCTGGTCCCCTGTCGCCAGCGAAAACGTCATCTCGACGCGCTAGAGGCCCAGAACGTAACGCAGCCAGCCCGCCAGTCCACAGGTCAGCAGAACGGGCAGTAATCCGATCCGCGTGCGGGTCAGGGCCAACCACGCGAGGATGCTGAGCGCGATGGCCCACGCATCGAGCCGTCCGTTCGGCCAGCCCACCTCGCGGCCAAACCACACGGCGAGGCTCAGGATCACTCCGACCACGGCCGCCGTGACGGCCGCCAGCGCGTCCGCGATCCAGGGCCGTCGGTTCAGGCGCTCCATGTGGGGCGCGATCGTCAGGATGAAGAGAAAGCTGGGGACGAAGGTGCTCCAGAGCGTCACCGCGCTGCCCAACGTAGCAGCGACCAAGGGTGAGAAGGGAGCCGGGCTACCCCATGTTCCGAGGAATCCGACAAACTGCAGCACCAGCACCAAGGGCCCTGGCGTCGTTTCCGCGAGCCCCAAGCCGTCGAGCATCTGTCCGGTGGTCAGCCAGCCGTGCACGTCGACGGCGTGGTGCGCGACGTAGGGCAGCACGGCGTAGGCTCCGCCGAACGTGACGAGCGCGACGTGCGAGAAGAAGCGTGCCTGCACGGCGAGCACGTGCTCGGGGCCGAGGGACCACGTCAGTGCGAAAAGCGGAGCGAGCCAGAGCGCGACCCACGTGGCCGCCGTGCGCAGGGTGGCCCAAGTGGAAGGAGGCTGGCCGCCTTCGGTTGCTCCAAGTGGAGTCGCCGCGGGTTCGGCGAGGTTCTGGGGAGCCGTGAGAGGGTTGTTGGCCAGTCGGCCGGACACGTGGCGTCCGAAAAACCCGCCGATCAGAGCGGCGCTGGCGATGACGACGGGAAAGGGCAGCTGGCCGAGCGTCAGGGCGAGGAAGGCAGCCGCCGCGATCAGGCCGTGTCCCGTGCTCCGGATCGCGGTGCGGCCGACGCGCCAGAGGGCCGCGGCCACCAAGGCTACCACCGCAGGGCGCAGCCCCGCGAAGACCGCCGCGACCGCGGCCGTCTCGCCGTGCGTGGCGTACAGCCAGCTTAGGAGCCAGAGTACCGCCGCCCCGGGCAGCACGAAGAGGGTTCCGGCCACGAGGGCGCCTCGGGTCCGGTGGAGCAGCCAGCCGACGTAGACCGAGAGCTGGTGCGCCTCCGGCCCCGGCAGCAGCATGCAGACATTTAGGGCTTCGAGAAAGCGGCGCTGGTCGATCCAGCCGCGCCGCTCGACGAGCTCCCGGTGCATCAGCGCAATCTGCCCGGCCGGCCCGCCGAAGCCGAGCAGGCCGATGCGCAGCCAAACGGGCCACGTTTCCCGCAGCCGCGGTGCCGGACCGGTCACGGGACGATCGCGACCGCGCGGATCGGCGATCCGTCGCGACCCTTGAAGTTCAGCGGAAAGCCGCTGAACGTGAAGCGTTCCGGCACCTGATCGAGGTTCGTCAGCCCCTCAACGACCACCACCTCCGCATCCCGGGCCAGCAGGATGTGATGCACTTCGTACCAGTCGCGACCGGGCGTCGGAGTGTCCATGCCAAGGAGACGAATCTTCCGCGAAACCAAGTAGCGCGCCGCCTCCTGGGTCAGGCTCGGAAAGTCCGCAAAGTAGCCCGGCGTGCCGAAGCGGCGGTGCCAGCCGGTCTCGTAGATCACCTTCGCGCCGGGCTGGAGCAGTGCCTCGTGCCGGGCGAAATCCTCCGCCTTGATCTCCTCGCGCGGCGCCTTGGGGATGCGCAGCAGCACGGCGTCGCCGTAGAACCAGTCGAGTGGCATCTGGTCGATCGTCTTCCCGTCATCGAGGAAGTGGTACATCGCGTCGAGGTGCGTTCCCTGATGCGTCGCCATGCTCACCTGCGTCATGTTGTAGCGCAGGGTCGAGGTGTTGCCGTGCGGGATGATGCTCAGCTTCGGGTCACTGGGGAAGTTGTCCTGGCCGTGAACGAGCGGGTGGGAGAGGTCGATGAGGCGCATGGGGATCAGGGGGTGGGACGAAGCAGTGCGGTGTTGACGACGTGGCGGAGGGGGAGGCCGCGCACCGCCAGCGCCGTGGTCTCCGCCGCGCGCTGCTGCAGTGCGGGGATGCTCGCGGTGCTGTACCACGCGGTGTGCGAGGTCAGAAGCGTGTTGCGGCTGCGGCGCAGGGGGTGATCCGCCGGCAGCGGTTCCTGCTCGAAGACGTCCAGCCCCGCGCCGGCCAGCGTGCCGGCATCGAGCGCGGCGGCGAGCGCCACGGTGTCGATCAGGGCTCCGCGGGCCGTATTGACGAGGATCGCGTCGGGCCGCAGGAGCGCCAGGGTTCGCGCATTCACGAAGTGGCGCGTCGATTCGCCGAGCGGGAGATGGAGGCTGAGGATCCCGGCATTCGCAAAGAGCTCGTCGGCGGTCAGTGCGCGGACGCCGGCGGCGGCGAAGGCTTCCGCCGGCACGAACGGATCGTAGGCGGCGGTCGTGCAGCCGAACGCCGCCGCACGGGCAAGCACCGCGCGGGCGATACGCCCGAATCCAGCGGTGGCGAAGACGCGCCCACGCAGCGCCGGCGCGGGCGCCGGGGGAGTGATCTTCCACGTGCCACCTCGCACTGCTGCGTCGGTCTGCGGCACTTGACGCGAGAGGGCGAGGGCGAGGGCTAGGGTGTGGTCCGCGACTTCGTCGAGGCAGTAGTCCGGTACGTTGCACACCGGGATGCCACGCTCCCCGGCGGCCGCGAGATCCACGTTGTCCACGCCGATCCCATAACGCACGATCAGCCGCAGCTGCGGCAGCGCGGCGATGACCGCGCGCGTGATCGGAGCCCATTGGACGATGAGGATGTCGGCCGCGGCCCCGGCGAGGATCACCTCCTCGGCGGTCCGGCATTGGGCGGCGCTCACGGTTGCCCCCGCGGCTGAGAGGAGGGCGCGTTCCGCGTCGAGATGAGGAAATCCAGAGTCAGTGATGAGGACGTGCGGCACGGGATGGAAAATCAGGGGGATCCGATCAGCACGGCCTTCAGGTCGGCCTCGCCGGGATCGGCCATGCGCCGGAAGACCGCGACGCCTTCGGTGAGCGGGGCGCGCTCGATCCAGGACGTGACATCGACGCGACCGGTGCGCATGAGTTCGAGTGCTTCAGCGAGTTCCTCGAGCTTCGCGGAGTACGTGCCGAAGACTTGCCGCTCGGGCAGGGTGATCTGGTAGGTCTCGATCTCCATGCGGTCACCGAGCAAGCCGAGCCAGACGGCGCCGCCACCGGGGCGAGTGCAGGTGAGGGAGAGTCGCTTGGTGGCGGCGGCCCCGGCCGCATCCACCACAAGGTCGGCGCCTTCTCCGTCCGTCCAAGCCTGGATTTCCGCCGCCAGATCCTGATCGCGGCTGCACACCGTCCGAACGGCGCCGAGCCGAGTCGCGACCGCAAGACGGCCGCGGGAGAGGTCCGCGACCATGACCTGGGCGCCACGGAGAGCCTGGAGGGCTTGCTGCGCCATGAGCCCGATCGGGCCGGCGCCGATCACGAGGGCTCGGCGCACGTCGAGATGCCGGGTCAGATTGACAACGTGGACTCCGTTGGCGAGCGGCTCGGCGAGACACGCCGCCGCGGCGGGCAATGCGTCCGGCCACGGCAGGAGCACGCGCGTCGGCACCGCGACGCGCTCGGCGAACGCGCCCGGGCGGTGCATGCCGAATACCTGACGCTCCGCGCAGAGATGGGTGTCGCCGCGGTGGCAGCGCACGCATCGGCCGCACGGGACGACGGCGTTCACGACGACCCTCCGACCGAGCAGTGCGCGGTCAACGTCGGGTGCGGCGGCGACGATCGTACCGCAGAATTCATGGCCCATGACCAAGGGCGGCGGGCGGCGCGGGCTGTGGTGCTTGAAGGATTCCAGTTCGCTGCCGCAGATGCCGCAGGCCGCGACCTGCACGATGACCTCGCCCGGGGCGGGCGATGGCTCGGGCAGGGGGGTCAGTTCGAGCTTATCGAACGAGGGATACAGCAGCGCGTTCACGTGCGGACAGGCTTTGCCGGCCCGCACGGGATAGGTCAATCCTCGCGCAGGGAGTCCGTCGGTTCAGGCCGACGCGCTGATTTCCCGGAGATCGGCGCGGGTCGCCTGATAGCTGGTTGCGTAGGCCTCGATCCTGGGATCCGGAGTCCGTCCGGTGTGTTTGCACCAGGCCCGATACAGGTCAGGCCACCAGTTGCGGTGCTCGGTGTGACCCTCGGTTCGGTAGCTCTCCCAGTCGATCATCACGCTCGACCAGCAGCGGTCGCCGTAGGCCGTCGCCTCGCGGGGGTCGGCGAACGTCTTGACGTACCAGTCTCGTCCGATGCGGGCGTGGAGTACTTCGTCGGCCCAGTCGTAGTCCTGAATCAGGGCCGAATAACCGTCGCCGGAGGCGATACCGACCTCCCACTCGAAACGCTTGCCGGTCCGGGGCATGAGGCCCTGCTCGATGAAATAGAGGACCGCGTGCCGTTCGATGGGGGTGAGCTGGGTATTGAGCGCGAGGGACCAGGTGAAGTTGATGCGGACGAGGTTGCGCCAGTCGATGCCGGCTTGGATGAAACCGACCTCGCCCATCATGGCATGCCGCGCCTCGTCCCAGAGCTGGCGGGTCATATCGGTGGTGTAATCCCACGGCTTGTCCTTGGTCTCTGCGATGATGCTGGCCATCATCTCGGGCACGTCGATTTCCCGCAGCCGCTTGTAGAACATCATCAGCGTCTTGGGCTCGGGGGGGAATGACTCGTCGTAGAGAAACTGCTCCGCGTGGACTCCCATGTTGTAGGGATCGGGGAACCGCTCGTCGCGACGCGGTACCGGGTCGAAGCGGGCCGGTTGGGCGGAGGCGAGACGGACGATCGGGCCGGGTGCGGCC
>CAIOYO010000146.1 GCA_903862595.1 uncultured Opitutaceae bacterium
GAAAAATAGGCCACCAGACGCGCGACGCGGTCCCGCGTCCCTGGAGCCAACTCCGCAGGCCGGGCGATCGCAATGGCCCGCTGATCGGAAGGCATCTGCCGCACGACCTGAGCCACCGCCTCGATCAGGTGTAGCCCCTTCGCGCCGGGTCGGAACGGAAGATACTTGGCGAGGCCCGCCTCATCCACGTGCGACAGCGCATTGAGCAAGCCGCGAAAATCGCCGCCGACGATCACCGCGCGCGAAAGCCCCTGAGCGAAGACGGCAAACTGCCCGAGCGTACCGAGCTTCTCCAGACGGCAGAACTCCAGCGTGTCATCCTGCAATGCCGTGAACTCGATCGGGAACTCCTCCGGAATCTGGAGGCGCTCCATGTTCTTGAGCACCGGATTGTCGCGCTCACCCGACGTGGCCGACTGCTCCACCATGTCTCCAAACGGGTTATCGAAGGCCAGCGTCTCCTTCAGGATATCGACCAACTGGTCGAACCGCTCCATCGGGTGCCCACGCGATGCTAGAACCTCGTGCACCTCTGCAAACGTCAGGTCGATGTAAACGCCAGGGGTCTCCTTGCGATCGGTGTCCGGCCACTCCGGCCCCTCCAGGTTCTGCGCCAAACTGTGGAGGGGCGTGTCCACCATGATGGACATCGAGAACGCACCACGGACCTCGTCCCATTCCTTCGCAGAGTAACGCATGACAGGGGGTGTCTTTCAGCAGGGAGACTTGACTGGTTTAGAGACCAACCGCCATCGGCACCTCAGGTCACCTGCTGAAGCATCTCCTGAGTCATCCGCCGATAGTCGTTCACGACATTGTCCTGCGACGGATCGGCCGCATCCTGACTGATCAGGACCACGGGCAATCCCAGCGTGACGGCACGGCGCACCACCATGGCATCACGAATCTGGGTCTGAAAGATCTTGGCATTCGGCGCCACCCGCTTGGCTGCGCGGAATTGATTCAGGCGCAATTGCATACGCATCTTGGGAACCTCGATATCCACGCCAGTCTTGATCGCATTGAAGACGACACTCTGCACCTGGGCGGGGGGGCCCATCGACGACCGACGGAAACTCGCCGAAAGCGTGTGAAAGCGATGCAGCTTCTCCACCAGCAAGGTGAAACCGATCAAGCTCAGTGCATCCGGATTAGCCGGGACGCAGATCTCGTTGGCCGCGAAGATTCCGCATTGCGACGCGCGCAGAATGTTCGGCGGGCAATCGAAGAGAATGAAATCGTAATTCGGCTCTACGACGGCAAGTTGCTCTTGAAAAACGAGAAAAGGAGGCCGCTTGGGGTCGCCGTTGTATTCGTTTTCCAGATCTACGAGGTTGAACGACGTGGGAAGCAGGTCCAGGCCGGGCAGCGGACATTCGCCACTCTTGCCCTCGAGCGCATCGCGGATGATGAGGTCTCGGACCTGAACTTTTCCGGGCTCGAAGATCGAATAGACCGCACCTTCACCGGCGGCGTTGATCTTGTTCCAGCGGTCGAGCTTGAGCAGCCAGATGCTGGCGTTGGACTGCGTATCGAAGTCGCAGACCAGCACGCGCTTACCCGCCTTCACCAGCGCTGCCGCGGTGTTGACGATGAGCGACGTCTTGCCTACGCCGCCCTTGTAGTTGATGAACGCAATCTTTCGGGCCATCGAAGGGAAAACCGTGTTCCATATCGGCCATCGTGAGGTGCGCATTAGCGGCATCTGACCCGGAAAGGAAAAAACTTCCTCTAGGGAGACGCTATTCGCTGGCGGCCAACGCCTATGAACCGTTTGTTCGCGCCATGACGGATAAGGCTCGGCTGGTGCAGTCCATCATCGCAGCCCTGGAGGCCGAACTGGCGCTCATCACTCAGGCAGCGCAGTCGGCCCGGGAAGAGGCCATTGATGAGGAGAGCCGCCCGGAGAATCAGTACGATATGCACTCCCAGGAGGCCGCCTACCTCGCGGAGGGCCAGGCCAGACTCGCCGCCGAGATCCGCGACCATCTCGATCACTACCGGGCCCTCGATCCCACGACGCTTCTCGCCCGCCAACCCGTCGCCCTCGGGGCCCTCGTCACGCTCAGCTCGGCGGCCAGTCCCGCTCGGCGCTACTTCCTCGGGCCCCGCGCAGGCGGGTTGGAGGTGCCTGATGGCGACGGTTCCGTTCTTCTGATCACGCCCGCGTCGCCCCTTGGCCGCCAACTCCTCGGGAAAAAGGCCGGCGATCAGATCGATCTCCCCGGGAAGGGTTCCGCCACTCGCCTGCGAATTACCCGCGTCGATTAACGGCGGTGCTTGCCGCCCCCCACGCGCCCGGCTTTTGTTGGCCGGATGCGGCTCTTGCTGTTCCTTGTCCTCGCCCTCGCGCTGAACGCCAGCCCGGTGCCCACTCCGGAGGCGATCCCGGACGATCTGCGAACGGCTCTGGCCAACTACCGAGCCGAGGGAACCCGAGGCTGGGCCTTCACCCAAAGCACCCGCGCCTCGGGAAAGAGTCTCGTCGAGCGCTACGATCCACGGCTCCCGGAGTTCCGTCGCTGGTCGCTGCTTCAGAAGGACGGACGCACTCCCACCGAGCAGGAGCGCCAAACCTACGCCGAGCAACAGACGCGACGCTCCCGCGGCGATACCGCTCCGAACGTCAAGGAACAGATCGACGAAGCCACCGCTGAACGGGTCCAAGACGACGGAACCCGCGTCCACTGGCGGTTCCGGCTCCGCACCACCGAGGAAGACGACCGCTCGGCGGCGCACATGACGGCGACCTTCGTGCTGCATCGGCCCACGTCCACGATCGAGCGCATGGAACTGGCCAGCTTCGAGCCATTCAAGCCCGTGACCGGCATCGCCATTGAACAGGCCCGCACTGTCGTGGAGTACTCCCTGCCCGAAGGCGATCGCCCCACCCTCTTGCAGCGCATCACGGTGACCCTCCGCGGCCGCGCTTGGTGGATCAAGTCGCTGGATGACGACATGGAGGTCGTCTATTCGGACTTCGAGTCCGCTCGTCCCGCCCAACGCTAGACCCGTCGCTCCCATGCTCCACCCCTCCCACGATGACCCGCGCACCGCTTGGTCCCATCGGACGTGGGAAGACTTCGCCGCCGCTCCGGCATCGGAGACGCGAATCGCCCTCCTACCGCTGCATGGATTCGCCGATCATGGACTCGGCCTGCCGCTGGATCTGGAGGAGGTGATCAGTTCCCGGCTGCTCCGCGATGCCCTCGCCGGAATTCCGGCATCCGAAGCGTGCGTGCTGCCGCCGCTGCGCCATGTCCTCGGCCCCTATGCTGCCTCCAGTTTCAGTGTCGATCCGGACACCGCCCTCGCTCTGATCGGGGAAATTGCCGCCGGTGTGCACGCTGCGGGCTTCCGTAAGCTGGTGCTGTTCAGTTCGAATCCCTGGACCACGGAGCTCGCTGCGACGGCGGCGCTTGAGGCGCGCGCTTCGCTTGGGCTGCACGCGTATCTGATTTCACTCTCCGGACTCGGGCTTGATCTGCATCCGGCCTCGACGGAGCGCGGCCGGGCCCAGGCAGTCGGAGCCGCGCTGCTGGGAATCGTCCCCGAAGCGGCCAGCCGCGCTCCCGACTGTTCCGACGTCGAACGCCGTCCAGGCTACTGGAACGTCCCGCCCCATCTGGTAGCGGACCCCACTCTATCCGGGCCGCGCCTTGCCGCCGAGGCCGCGTCACGGCTTCGCCACCTGCTGGGCGAGATCGCGGCCCATCACACCCCCGGTAACGCGCCGGCACTGACCGCTTGGCATCGCATGCCGGAGTTGCCCGCCGCAGCCTCGCCGCTGCCCTCCGATCGCCTCGGCCCGCACCTCTCCCGGCTCACGCCGCGGCAACTCGCGGCGCTCACCGCCGGTGGGCGCGAGGACGCCGTTGCGCTGCTGCCGACCGGCGCGATCGAGCAGCATGGCCCTCACCTTCCCGTCGGCGTGGATGCCTTTCTCGGCGAGGTCTGGATTTCGGCGCTGCTCCCCAAGCTACCCCCAAACCACCCGCTGTGGATCGCTCCGGCTGTCCCCTACGGAAAGAGCAACGAGCACCTCGGGTTTCCGGGCACACTCAGCGTATCTGCTCGTTCACTACGCTCTATACTCCTCTCCCAGGCCCGCCAGCTCCAAGCGTGGGGATTTCGTCGCCTTGCGATCCTCAACACGCACGGAGGAAACAGCGCCGTCCTCACCTACGCGTTGCGCGAAGTGCAAACCACGCTCGGGCTTCGCACCGCCTTGCTTTCCGTGCCAGCATCACCGGATTTACCTGCCCAGGAAAGGGCCTACGGCTACCACGGCGGCACCTGGGAAACCTCGCTCATGCTCGCGGTCGCACCGGATCTCGTCCGCAGCGACCGCTTAGTCTGCGAATACCCCGCCCGAATCGATGACCCCGGCCAGTTGCGCCCAGAGAAGGCTCCCGCGACGTTCGCCTGGCTCACGTCGGACGTTTCCCGCAGCGGTGTGATGGGAGACGCCACCGCGGCCCGCGCCGACCTCGGGCGGGCGTGGATTGACCGCGGGGCCGCCGCGCTCGCCCGGCAGCTGACCGAATTCAGCCAGTCAACGACGTCAGGCTGAGGACGGCGTCCACTTCAACACCGTCGTCGAAAGCGGCGGTAGCGTGAGCTGCACGCTCTGCTCGAATCCGTCGGCAGCGACCTCCTCGGTCTCGATTCCACCGTGGTTGCCGAGGCCACTACCGCCGTAGTACTGACTGTTCGTATTGATCAGCTCTCGCCACCGTCCCCGGCGCGGGAGCCCCAGCCGATACCCGGAACGGATCACTGGAGTGAAGTGACCAATGACCGCGAGGAGGGACTGCTCCCGCGGATCCACTCGGAGAAACGCAATCACGCTGGCCTGCGAATCGTGGCAGGTGATCCAGCGGAAGCCGCCGGGGTTCAAGTCGTTTGTCCCCAGCGACGGCTCTTCGCGGTACAGCTGGTTCAGGTCACGCACGAGGAGCCGCAGCCCCTCGTGATCAAGGTACTGGGTGAGGTGCCAGTCCAACGATCGCGCGTACGCCCACTCGGCACTCTGCCCGAATTCCCCGCCCATGAAGAGAAGCTTCTTTCCCGGCCACAGCCACATGTGGCCGTAGAGCGCTCGAAGGTTCGCGGCCTTCTCGGTGACGTGCCAGGCCGACATCTTCATCAGCATCGACCCTTTCCCGTGCACCACTTCATCGTGTGAGAACACGGTGATGAAGTTTTCCGCGTACTGGTAGAGCATGCCGAACGTCAGGTCGTTCTGGTGCCACTTGCGGTGAATCGGATCCTTCGCGAAGTAACGCAAGGTATCGTGCATCCACCCCATGTTCCATTTGAAGTCAAAACCGAGACCGCCTTCCGCCGTCGGTCGCGACACCCCCGGAAATGACGTACTCTCCTCGGCGATCATCCGGACACCCGGATAGTACTGGTGAACCAGATCGTTGGTGAGCTTGATGAACTCGATCGCCTCAAGATTCTCGCGACCACCGTGCCGATTCGGCACCCACTCTCCTTCCTTCCGCGAGTAATCGAGGTAGAGCATCGAGGCGACGGCATCCACGCGGAGCCCATCGAGATGATAGCGATCCAGCCAGGCCAGGGCATTGGCGAGCAGGAAGCAGCGGACCTCGTTGCGACTGTAGTTGAAGATCAACGTCCCCCAGTCCATGTGGGCACCCTGCCGCGGATCTGCGTGCTCGTAGAGGTGCGTGCCGTCGAACTCCGCCAACGCGAAACTGTCGCGCGGAAAGTGCGCCGGGACCCAGTCCAGAATCACCCCGATGCCCCGCTGGTGCAGGTGATCGACGAACCACGCAAAGTCATCCGGGGTGCCGTAGCGATGGGTCGGCGCGAAGAAACCCGTGACTTGGTAGCCCCATGAACCGTCAAACGGATGCTCCGCGATCGGCATGATCTCGATGTGCGTGAAGCCCATCTCGACCGCATAATCCGCCAGCGCGGGCGCCAGTTCCCGGTACGTCAGCGGACGGTTCGCGTCCTCGACCCGACGGCGCCACGAACCGAGGTGAACCTCGTAAATCGACATCGGGCGATCCAACTGGCC
>CAIOYO010000147.1 GCA_903862595.1 uncultured Opitutaceae bacterium
CCCAAGCGCGCGGTCGCGATCAAGGAGGCCTGGGACAGCCAGCGCGCCTTCCGCGAGCTTTACGTCTTTCTTCAGACTTACGGAGTCACGCCGAGCCAGTGCATCAAGGTCATCAAGGCGTTCGGAAACAGCGCCCGGGCCGTGCTCTCCCACGAGCCGTATCGCATCGCCCGCGAAATCGATGGCATCGGCTTCAAGACCGCCGACCGCATCGCGATCAACCTGGGCTTCGCGAACGACGCACCGCCGCGCCTCGATGCGGGAATCATGTTCGCCCTGGAGACGCTCGAGTCCGAGGGACACACCGCCTACGGCGAAACCGATCTGCGGGACTACGCCGCCGCGCTGCTGGAGACGGTCCCCGATCGGATCGGCGCCCGTCTCGATCATCTGGTGAAGGCCAGGGACTTGGTGCGTCATGAGCGTCCGTCCCTCGTCGGCGACGCTTCGCCCCTGCCGGGATCGGGCCTCGTGCAATTGCCGGCCACGCACCGCTTCGAGCAGCGGATCGCCTCGGCGATTGATCGGCTCGCGCGCTCGCCGTCGGGCCTGCCCGCCATCCGCGTGGATGCGGCGCTGGAATGGGCGCAGGGCCGCGCCGGATTCGCCTTCGCCGAACAGCAGGCGATCGCCGTCCGCAGCGCGCTGCAGCAGAAGGTCTCCGTCCTCACGGGGGGACCCGGCACCGGCAAGACAACGATCATCCGCACGCTCGTCGACATCCTCCGCGCCAAGAAGGCCAGGGTCACCCTCGCCGCTCCAACCGGCCGCGCCGCCCAGCGGCTCTCCGAGACGACCGGCGGCTTCGCCTCAACCATCCACCGGTTGCTCAAGTTCGAACCTGCCTCCGGGAGTTTCTTGGTCAATGACGACCACCCGCTCGCGACCGACTTCCTCGTCGTCGACGAGGCGTCCATGCTCGATGTCCGCCTGGCGTCGGCCCTCTTGCAAGCGGTCCCGACGTCCGCCCACCTGCTCCTCGTCGGCGACACCGACCAGCTGCCGAGCGTCGGCGCGGGGAATGTCCTCAAGGATCTCATCGCGTCACAGCGGGCCCACGTCACGCGACTCGACGTGATCTACCGCCAGCAGAACCAGAGTACCATCGTCTCCACCGCCCACGCCATCAACTCGGGCGACGCCAGTCCGCCGCCCGTGGTCCGCGAGGTGGGCAGCATCCCACCGTGGAGCGATCTCACGTTCGTCGCGGCCGACTCACCCGAGGATACCGTCGCCAAGGTGCTCACGCTCTGCCGTTCCTACCTGCCCGAGACGTTTCACTGGCTGAAGCCGATCAGCGACATTCAGGTGCTCGCTCCCATGCACAAGGGCTTCGCCGGGGTGGCCAGCCTGAATCAACAACTCCAAGCAGCGCTCAATCCGCAATCGCAGGCCGTGCGCTGGGGCGGCGTGGAGTACCGGGTCGGCGACAAGGTCATCCAGCTGCGCAACAACTACGACAAGGGCGTGTTTAACGGCGACATCGGCATCGTCCGCGCCCTCGATGCGACCGCGGGATCACTGGCCATCGACTTCGATGGCGAGGTGCGCGACTACGCCCGTCCCGACCTCAGCGATCTCGGGCTCGGCTACGCGATCAGCATCCACAAATCCCAAGGAAGTGAATACCCCGTGGTGATCATCCCGCTGCTGAAGGGCCACTTCATGATGCTGCAGCGCAACCTCCTCTACACGGGCATCACTCGCGGACGGAAACGCGTCTACATCGTCGGCGAAGCCGCTGCGTACTCCATGGCCGTGCGAAACAGCGAGGCCAAGGCGCGCATCACGCACCTGCGCCAGAAACTCACCCCCGCTCACGCTTGAGCAGGCCGGGGCCGCTCAGCGGCGCTCCATCGCCGCGACTTCCGGCATCACGAAATCAAACGGGAGCCGCACGCGCGAGCCGATCGCCTTGCCCTGCGCCATCGCGGGCTGGAAGGTCCATGCCCGCGCCGCCTCCAGAGCCCGCTCCCCAAATTCCGGACGCGTCGCCTTGACCAATTCAACGCTGACCACGCGCCCCATGGAGTCGATCCGCGCATCCACAAGCGCCGTGCCTTGCACGCCCTTCGCGCGCAGGTCCTGCGGGTAAACGGGCGCCGCCCGCCGCACCACGGCCGGCGGCGACTCCATGCCAGCCACGTAGGCCACTTTCAACGTCGGCTCCACGGCTTTGGCAACCGGGGCCTGCGCTCCAGCGAGGGGAAGCACGGTGACTCCACAGAGGGTGGCGACGAAGAACACGGAGCGCATCGGGGTAATCATGGCTTTGTTACGACGCCGTTACGTTGTCACCGTCCTGTCACCGAACGCAAGTCGGCCAATGTTACATTTTCAGCCGAACCACCCTACCACGGTCGTCCCGCCACCGCCGCCTCAAGCGGGCCCTCGACGGCATCAGGAAGGCCGGCCAGGAAGTCGAAGCCGACCCGACGTTCGATCGCGTCAATGCTAGTCCGGAAGCGCTCCCACGTTTCGGCGCCGTCAGCGTCCTGAGGGACAAGGAAGGCCTGCGCCCGCCACCGGCCATCCGTCTCATCGAGCACGATGAGAAAAAAGGAATCCGGGATCGCCACGCCTCCCGGCCGCAGGCGAGCTGGAGGCGCCGCGTGCACGGGTCCACAGATGATCCATACCTCTTCGAAGCGAGCCGGGTAATTCCGAGCCATCCGCTCTTCCATGCGCCGCCACAAGCCAGCGTTGAGCGTCGGTCGCTGGGGCACGACATTCGACATGAGGAAGCTCTGCCGCTGCGCCTCAGCGCCGTGCCAAAGGGCCAGCGCGAGATTCGGCGCGAGGTGTCCTCGATCGTACCCGCTGCGCGCGTAATCCGCCGGCTGGACCCGGGCCATCGTCCGTGAATCCACGGCAAAACGCTCCGGTCGAGGCCCCGGCCGCTGCCGCTCCGCCCCTCCCGCACGATACGCCGCCCACACCGGACTGCGGAGTCCGTCACTGTAGCCGATCAGGTAGCCCGGATTCCGAAGGAGCTGAACCGGCCCGTGCAAGAACCCGTCCGGTCGCGGTTCACCCGCGACCACGAGGCGCTCCGGCCCGACCACCACGTCGCGGGCCACCGGCGCCTCCGCCGCCACCACGTACAGAGTCCAGAGGTCGCTCAAGACCTCCGTCAGCTCCACCCTCGCTCCCCTCTCCGCCAGCGAGGTCGCCAGGTGACGGATCTCCCGTCGCCGCACTTCGGGCTGCGCGAAAAACCACCCCACGCCGATCGCCACGGCGGTGACGATGAGCCAGCCCCACCCTGCGCGAACGAAAGGCCGGCGGCTCATTTGCCGAGTTGACGCAGTCCCGCGTTCATGGCGTCGCAGGAAAACGCCACCGGATCAAAGTCGTAGCCCAAAATCCTACGCCAGCTCTGACACGCCTCGGAGTCCGGCGACCGCAGGCTCCGGAGCAAACCATGGAACGCTGCGACGCCGCCGCACGCCTCCGGAGGTCCCGCGCGCTCACCTTCCAGGCAAAGCGGGTAACGCTGGCCGCGCGCCGGCGGCCCCAACCGCTCCACCCGGATCGCCACAAACCACCCTTCGCCTAACTGATAGCCGTAAATCAGACGACGGCCGACCGAAAGATCGAGGTCCCGAAGCGCGACCGCACGATCGTCGGCGACGGGTCGGTCTCCCCGGCTCACCGGATTGCCATAGTGCCTCTCCCCGATCGCGAAGGCGTGGGTCTGATAGTCCGTCCAGCCGAACAACTGCTGCACGCAGTCATGGAGCCGATGCAAGCCGATCGACTCCTTGACCACCACCCGTCTCCAGATGCGCGGCCGACAGCCGACCACCTCCACAGTCAGGCAGACGACCCGCGCGGCGGCGCGCCGCCGCCGGGAAACTGCACCCTCGGAAAGACCGATCACACTCCCACTCTGGAAAGCAGGATCACGTCCGACAACGAAGATTCTTCATAATCATCACCACCTGAGCTTCACGTACCCCTCAAAGCGCAGTGGCAGTTCAGCGAAGACCAACTGGCTGGCGGTAAAGGCGTCGCCATTGTGGATCCAGTTGCGCTCGTCGGTGAGATTCAGGGCGTCGAGGTGCACCGACCAGCGGCGGGCCTCGTAGAAAACGCCGGCATCGACAAGGATCTGATCGCGGATCACCCACTCGCGGTCGAGGTTGCCGGGCTGTTCGCTCTGCCACTGCACGGACACCGTGCCGCCGAAGCCGGACTCCCAGCGGTAGCGGACCTGTCCGTTCAGGATCGTGTCCGAGAACCCGAGGAGCGGCCAGTTGCCCGTCGGCACTTGGTTTGCGTAAGGGTCAAAGTCACCCACCGCCACGCCCGCCCCCCGGGGCCCCCGCCCGAGCGGGTACGCGGCAGAAAGAGAGCGACCGCCCATCTGGAATGGCGCCGAGTTTACGTAGTGTCCGTCTTGGAAGGTAGCGTTGGCAGTGATGCTCAGCTGGGTGGAGGGCTGGTAGACCGTCTCCAGTTCGAGTCCCTGCACGCGGATGTCGCTCTTGCGGCCCTTGATCGAGACCCGAGACCGATCCTGCTGGAAGAGGGATGCCGACGTGTACAGACGGTTCTCCCACGCCGCGACCTTCACCCCCGCCTCGAGCAACTCCGAAAGGTTGCGGAAGTCCTCCCGGTTGATCCGCCCGTCCGGTACGTTCAGGATGACTCCTCCGCCGGTCACGTTTCCGAGAATCGAGCGGATGCGGTTATGAGTCGCATAGAGGGAGGTGTTGGGCGCCGCCCGCCACAGGAGGCTGTACGCCTGCGAGAACGCCCCCACCGTCGCCGCATCACGGAATGGGATGCCGGCCTGATCTGCCAACGGATCCCGCGCCCGCGCACTGAACCAGTCCTGTCGCAACCCCACCGTCGCCGTGAGGTTCGGAGCCAGCCGCAGATCCTGCTGCCAGAACAAGGCGGGATTCCATGTCTCGCTCCGTACCGTCTCCGGGCTGTCGTAGCTGCCGGGGAAGAATTCCCGACCTCCCGGACCAACGAAGCCGGGGAAGTACGACGATGGGAACTGGAGGCGCTGGTTGAAGATGCGCCGGGGATCCGTGACGTCGAAATTGTAGAAGTACTCGTTGAAGTAGCTCGTGAAGCTCTCACGCCCTTCGTACCGCAAGGTCGGACCGGCGATCACACGGTGCGCGAGCCCGAACGCGTTGAAGTCGATCCGCAGCTCGTTGCGCCACTCCGCCGTGTCCTGCGTGACGTATTCCGCGTACTCGAACTGATGAAAACGGCGGCGATTGACGTGCTCCACGAGCGCCAGCGAATGCAGCGAAACCTGCGGCGTGAGCTCCCGCGCATACCGGAGTTGCGAGCGCAGCACGTTCGCATTCGAGAAGTCTCCCCGCGAAAAGAGCGTCGCCGTGCGCGGGAGGACCACAGATCCGGTCGCCGGAATCGGACCCGGGAAAGGCGCGGTGTCCGCCGAGGTCCCAGTGTAGTAACGCGCGTGATCAATCAGTTCCTGCGTCGGCCGATTGACGCCAAGAATTTCCGGCGAAGCCTGCCAGAGGTACTGCAAAAGCCAGTCGAGCGTAGCCCCGCCACTCGGGCGCCACGAAGCGGCGAGGAAGACGTCGAGTCGATCGTCGCGGACGTCGTTCTCCCGGAAATAGGTGTCCCCACCCTTGACCTCCACGCTCGCGCGCCACGCGAGACGGGCGTTCACTGGGGCGGTGGTGTCGATCTGCAGCGAGCCATTGGCGAACGAGCGATCGCCCGGCGCCCACGTGCCGATGCGGGTCGTGATCGTCGTCTCCGGGCCGGAGAAGCGGGGCTGCTTGGTGACATAGTTGACGTAGCCACCTTGAAAGTGCCCGGCGCCGAAGACCGCTGATCCCGGCCCGCGCACGAGGTCGACCGCCTCCACCCCGTTGAACGACGGGAAGTAGCCGTAGAGGTTGTAGCTCAGCCGCTGGCCATTGAGGTAGGTTTCGGCGGTGTCACCGCGAAGGTTCGGGACGGTGGGCTTGCCATAGCTGCCGCCGGCGTAC
Source organism: uncultured Opitutaceae bacterium (assembly GCA_903862595.1). Lineage (GTDB taxonomy): Bacteria > Verrucomicrobiota > Verrucomicrobiia > Opitutales > Opitutaceae > UBA6669. The sequence continues at coordinate 5,994 of CAIOYO010000147.1, forward strand.
GCCCCGGCCGCATGGAGCAAGATCTCCCGCACGCCATGGATCTGGCGCTCGTTGAAGAGCGCAGTCGTGATCGTGCTGACACTCCGCGGCGTCTCGAGGAGCGACCGGCCATCCCCCATCACTGACCCGATTTCCCGAGTCAGGGGATTGATCGACTTTTCCGGCGGCAACCCGGACACCAGAAAACGTTCCAGAGCAATCGCTTGCTCTTGAGCCGGCTGGGCGACAGCGGGTAGCGCCAGCAGCGCGAGAATGAAGGGGAGTCGGCAGCGGGAGGACGGTGTCATGGAGGATGCGCCCGACCCAAGACGCACCTCCCATGCGGAAGAAGCAGCACCCCGCAGGCGGGCGCCGAGCTGTTTCCTTCGCCGGTATGATCCGTTTCAGGTTCAAAGGGTCCAGCGACCGAACGTGTCGCAATCTCAGCCTTCCGCGGAAGACACCCCTACGAGCACTTTCCGAGAAATCGACCTTCCGCGTTTCCGCAAGCAGAACCTGCAGTGGCGGGCTCAGGAAACACAAAGACCGCTTCCTTTCGGAAGCGGCCTTGTGACCTAACACCAAGCAAACCGTTTGACTACAAACCGACCCCGCTCACTCGAACGAGGCCGTATGCACAGATAGACTCGCCCCGCGCGGAAACATTCAATCTGCGCGAAAAAAAATTTAGTCTTTCAGTACCGACGGCTCGCGATGCGCTTCCGCCGGCGCAGCCTGCCCGGTAGCGGTCTCAGCCGTGGCCTCCACCGGAGTCGATTTCAGGGGGTACTCAAAGCGGCGCCCCTCGTAGTTCCGGAAGACCACGGCATCCTCCCCCATCGCCTCCACGTAATCGGGGTTCATCGGCACCTTGCCGCCGCCACCCGGCGCATCGATCACGTACTGCGGGATCGCGTAACCGGTGGTATGGCCGCGCAAGGCCCGGATGATCTCGAGGCCCTTGCGCACATCGACTTTGAAGTGCGAGCCGCCCGTGATTAGATCCATCTGGTAAAGGTAATAGGGCCGGACCCGCATGCGCAGCAGGCGGTGAACCAGCGCCTTCATGACCTCGGGATCGTCATTCACGCCCTGCAGCAGGACGCTCTGGTTCCCGAGCGGTACACCAGCGAAAGAGAGGCGCTCGCACGCATCCCGCAATTCGGCCGTGGCCTCCTTCGGATGGTTGACGTGGATGCTCATCCAGATCGGTCCGTACTTCCGGAAGATCTCACACAGCTCGGCGGTGATCCGCTGCGGCAGGAACACCGGGATGCGCGAGCCGATGCGGATGAACTCCACGTGGGGGATCGCCCGCAGGCGGCTGAGGAGGTGCTCGAGCTTCCGATCCGACAAGAGCAAGGGGTCGCCACCCGAGAGCAACACGTCCCGCACTTCGGGATGCGACTCGATATATCGCAGGCCCTGCTCGTACTCGGGATGAAAATTATAGTCCTGCGCGTTCGAGACCAGCCGGCTCCGCGTGCAATACCGACAATACGCCGCGCAGCGGTCCGTCACCAGGAACAGAACGCGGTCCGGGTAGCGGTGCACCAAGCCCGGCACTGGCGAGTGCTCGTCCTCCCCCAAGGAATCCAGCTTCTCCTCCGCCGAAACGATCATCTCGCCCTCACGGGGGATCATCTGCTTGCGGATCGGACAATTCGGGTCCGCCCGATCAATCAGATTGAAAAAGTAAGGGGTGATCGCCAACGCCAACTTCTGCCCGGCAAAAGCCACTCCCCGGCGTTCCTCGGGCGTCAGGACCATCAGCTTCTCCAGCTGATCGAGGGTCGTGATCCGGTTCTTGAGCTGCCAGGTCCAATCCTGCCAGTCGGAGGCCGGGACGTGCTGCCACAGTCCCTGGCCTTCAAACCAACTCCCGCGATCTTCTTGGTACGCCATGCTTAAGTCGTACAGTTAGGAACCTAACCACCCCTGTCAAACGGTGGCACCGACTTCCTTTCCGACCGGATCTGGCACCCCGGGGGGAGCGATCTTGATTCCGCGCAATTAACTCCTTGGCAGCCGCCTCCGGTCCGCCTTTCGTTCGGCTTTAATGTCCTCGCCCAAGCCTGCAGTCCTCGCCCTGGAAGACGGGTCGGTATTCCGTGGTCGCGCCTTCGGCGCCGACGCCGCCGTCGCCGGTGAGTGCGTCTTCAACAAGTCCATGACGGGCTATCAGGAAATCCTGACCGATCCGTCGTACTTCGGACAGATTGTCACGCTGACCGCCGTGCAGATCGGCAACTACGGGATCGCCGCTGCCGACTCCGAGGCGTGCGCCCCGCGCGCCTCCGGTCTCGTGGTCCGCGAGCTTTCCCCTGTGGTGTCCAACTGGCGCAGCCAGATCTCGCTCGGTGACTACCTGGCGCGGCACGGCATCCCCGGCATCAGCGAGGTCGACACGCGCGCGCTCACCAAGAAGCTCCGCGTCGATGGCGCGATGAAGTGCTGCCTGAGCACGCTGCCGATTTCCGACGCCGACGCCGTGAAGCGCGCCCGCGAGTGGCGCGACATGGCCGGCGCCGACTACGTGCGCGAGGTGACCACGCCGAAGCCCTACGTCTGGCGACTCGACGAGTCGGGCAACTTCAACACGCCCTACCTGCCCGTGGGCACGACGTTCAACGCTCCGCCGATCCCGGCCCGCCGCTTCCGCGTCGCCGCCTTCGACTACGGCGCCAAATTCTCGATCTTCCGCAAGCTGGTGAACCATGGTTTTGAGGTGCAGGTCTTCCCGGCCGGCGCCGACGCCGCCATGATCCGCGAGCACCAGCCCGACGCCCTTTTCCTTTCCAACGGGCCCGGCGACCCCTCCGCCCTGCCGTACATCCACAAGACGGTCACTGCACTGCTGCCCGACTACCCGACGTTCGGGATCTGCCTCGGCCACCAGATGATCACTCACGCGCTCGGGGGTACGACGTTCAAGCTCAAGTTCGGTCACCGCGGGGGCAACCAACCCGTCAAGAATCTCGAGACGGGGCGCGTTTCCATCACCGCCCAGAACCACGGCTTCGCCACCGATCCCAAGAGCATCGAGGCCGGCGGCGCCAAGGTCACCGAGGTCAATCTCAACGACGGCACCGTCGAGGGGCTCCGCCACCTCAAGCTGCCGGTCTTCTCCGTGCAATACCACCCCGAGGCGGCGCCGGGACCCAACGACGCCGATCCGCTGTTCAGCGACTTCTACCGCATGGTGGCGGCGCGCAAGGACGGTAAACTTTAGTTCCCTTTCCCCCCCACCGCGAGGAAGGGGTTGTAGGCACGTTCGTTGCCCAAGGTCGTAAGGGGACCATGCCCCGGCGCCACCACCGTCTCCGGAGGTAGGGAGCCGACGAGGCGGTCAATGCTGGCTCGGAGGCGGTTCGGACAAAAGAAACCGCCTCCGATCGAACCGGCAAAGAGGAGGTCGCCCGACAGGAGCAGCCCCGTCCCGGTCGGTGCATACGTGGAGCGCACGAGGTAGCTGTGATGCGCTTCCGCGTGGCCGGGTGTCGAGAGAACGGTGACCGTGAAGCCGGCGAACTCCAACCGGGCTCCGTCACTCATCTGCGTCGCCCCCACCACGCCGCTGCCCGAGGGGGCGAAAATCGGGGGATTCCGCTGCGCCACCCGCACGTCCTCCAACCCTCCCACATGCTCCGTCTCGGCATGCGTGATGAACACGGCCTCGACGTGCCGGAGGCGCGAGGGCCATACCCGCCGCAGCGCGACCCCACTGGGGCCGGTGTCAAAGAGTAGGCCGCGGTCCGACGAGCAATCCGCCACGAGGTACGCGTTCGCTACGCCAATGCCATGCTGCAGGCGCAGGGGGAAGAGGCAGAAGGGCAGCCCCAGGATCTCCGGAAGCGGATAACGTCCCGAGGCGAGCATCCTCAGGCCCGCCTTGCCGAGACCGAGCACCGCCGCCAAGCGGTCGAGCTCCGCCTCAGTCAGGTCCGAGCGGTAGTCGATCGCATCGCGCAACCGCGACTCCGGAACCCCGGCACGCACCGCCACCACCGCCTCCGAGAGGCCGGCATGGCGGATCGCCTTGTCGAGGACGTCACCCAGCTCGTCCTCCAGCGGTGTGCGTTCGATGACCACAGGGTTTTCACGCTACGCCCCCTCCCCACCCGGCGCAAGCCAGCCGGCACCACGGATTTTGGCTTGGGCAGTCGCGCCAAATCCGCACGCTTCCGGCCATGGAAGCCCAACAGCAGGAAATCCTCGATATCTTCACCCGCACGAAGGCCCTCCTCCGCGGCCACTTCGTCCTGCGCTCCGGCCTGCACAGCGGGCACTACTTCCAGTGTGCCCAGGTGTGTCAGCACATGGATGCCGTGACGCGCCTCGCCGAGTTGCTCGTCGCCAAGGTCAAAGGGGTGCCAGGTACCGACTTCACCACCGTGCTCGCTCCCGCCATGGGCGGGTTGGTCATCGGTCAGGAGGTCGCCAGACAGGCCGGGGTCCGCTATCTCTTCGCGGAAAAGGAAAACAATGTCCTCGTCCTGCGCCGCGGCTTCCGCTTCGCGCCGGGCGAGCGAGTGCTGATCGTCGAGGATGTCGTCACCCGCGGGGGGCGCGTCGTCGAGTGCATCAATATCATCCGCAGCCTCGGCGCCATCCCGGTCGCCGTCGCCATGCTGGTCGACCGCAGCGCGGGGACGTCCCGTTTCGACATCCCCGCCGTCTCGCTGCTGGAATTGTCGTTCCCCACGTACGCGGCCGACGCCCTCCCGCCGGAACTGGCTAGTCTCCCGGTCGAGAAGCCAGGCAGCTAAGGCAAGTCGCCCGCCGGCGATCCCGAGGAGAAAGTCCCGTCCCGGCGAACCGCGCACGGCGCGGCGGTCATCCGCACCGCCGCGCGCGCGTCCCACCGCATGCGCCTGAACGCCTCAGGGCGCAACCGTCACGGGGATGTACCGGTACGCACCGCGGAAGTAGATCAGGAGCAGGTTCGCCCGTCCCTTCACCAGCGCCGCCCGCGCGGCGTTCACCGTGACCGCCGGGACGCGGTTGACCTCGATGATCACCATGTTCGGGAAGAGACGCTCGGCGTAGGGCGAGTCGGGATCGACTTCGGTGACGACGAGTCCGCTGACCCGTTCGTCGAGGTCGAGGCGCACCCGCGACTCCTCGTCGAGGCGCTCCACGGTCACGCCCTCGAGCAAACCATTGCCTTGGTTCGCATCCGGAAGGCTGCCGAGCTTCACCTTCACAGTGCGCTCCTTGCCGTCCCGCACCGACTTGACCTGCACTTCAGTCCCCGGCGCGAGCTGCGACACGAAGAGCCGCAGGTCCTGCAGCGACGAAATGGTCCGGTCATTGATTGAAAGGATGACATCCCCGCGGCGCAGACCCGCTTTGTCCGCCGGACTGTCGGGGGTCACGGTGTTGATCACGACGCCGCGGGCGTCCTTCTTCAGGCCGAGAGCCTCGGCAAGATCGGCGCTAAGGGTCTCCACGCCAACGCCGAGGAAGCCGCGCGCCACCGAGCCGGTCTGCACGAGGCTGTTCATCACGCTCGCCGCGAGATTCACCGGAATCGCGAAACCGATGCCGATGTTGCCGCGGGTCGTCGACACGATCGCGGTGTTGATGCCGACCAGACGTCCGCGCGCATCGACCAAGGCGCCTCCGGAGTTGCCCATGTTGATCGCCGCATCCGTCTGAATGAAATTCTCGTAGCCCGCCTGATTCTCGCGGTCCAGCAGGCCGAGGTTGTTGCGACCAAGGGCCGAGACGAGTCCCATGGTCACCGTCTGGCCGATGCCGAGGGGGTTGCCGACCGCAAACACGATGTCGCCGACGCGCAGCTTGTCGCTGTCCGCCAGGGTTACGACCGGCAGGCCCTCCGCCTCAATCTTGATCACCGCCACATCCGTGCTGGGATCCGAACCGATCAGCTTGGCCTTGAATTCGCGCTCGTCGGGAAGCGAGACGTTGAGCTCGTCGGCACCCTCGACGACGTGGTTGTTCGTGAGGATATAGCCGTCCGCGGAAATGACCACGCCCGAGCCGAGGCCCTGCTCGCGGGATTCGCGCGGGGGCGGAAGTTGGTCGCCGAAGAACTGCCGGAAGAGCGGATTGACCTGCCGCCGCGACGTGACCGTCTTGCTCGAATAGACCGAGACCACCGCCCGCTGGACGGGCTCCAGCACATCGGCGTAGGAGACCGGCGCGCCGCGCGCCGCCCCGGCGGTCACGGGCGATGCATCGATCTTCAGGGTCGGCGCCTTGGCCGGTGCCGTCGTCTCGGATGGCTCCGCAGCACCTACCAGCCCGGCGGCCAACCAGGCCGCGCATGCACCGAGACGAAGAAGCGAAGAAGTCATGTGAAAAGCCACGGACAATTCGGGAAAACGCAATCGGCCAACGTACCGGCCCCGCCGGAAACTGCCGCCGTCGGCCTAGAAGCCCTTCACCTTGAACAGGCCGGTGACGCTTTCGTTGTTGTTGATGCGGAGGATCGCTTCTCCGAGGAGCCCGGCGATGTTGATGATCGTGATCGGCAGGCCCTTGGGGTCGTTCGGGATCGAGTTGGTGATAATGAGCTCGTCGATCAGCCCGCCCTTCAGGCGCTCGCGCGCCATGTCAGACAGGATGCAGTGACTCACCGCCGCCCGCACGCTGCGGGCGCCATGCTGCCGCAGGATCTTCGCGGCCGCCGTCAACGTGCCCGCCGTCTCCGTGATGTCGTCAACCAGCAACACATCACAGCCTTCCACGTCACCGACGACGTTGATCGCTTCCACGTTGGTCGCGCTCGTGCGCTTCTTAGCCACGAGGCCCAGGCCGGCGCCAAGCACGTCGGCGTAGGCCGCCGCCATCTTCATGCCGCCGACGTCCGGGGAGCACACCACGAGGTTCTTGGTGGGGATCTGCGTGAGGTACTTGAAGAGAGTCGGCGAGGCGTAGAGGTGATCGACCGGGATGTCGAAGAAGCCTTGGATCTGCTGCGAGTGCAGGTCCATCGTCAGCACGCGGTTCGCGCCGGCTGCGGTGAGGAGGTTCGCGACGAGCTTCGCAGTGATCGGGACGCGGGGCTGGTCCTTCCGGTCCTGCCGTGCGTATCCGTAAAACGGCAACACTGCCGTGATGCGATTCGCCGACGCCCGCCGACAAGCGTCGATCATGATCAGCAACTCCATCAGGTGATGGTTGGACGGCGGACACGTGGACTGGATGAGGTACACGTCGTGGCCGCGGATGTTCTCGTTGATCTTCACGAACGACTCCCCATCCGGGAAGCTCGTGACTGTCGCCTCGCCCAGAGGGATGCCGATGTGACGGCAGATTTCCTCGGCAAGAGGACGATTCGAATTCCCGGAGAAAACTTTCAGGGCGGGTTTGCTGTTCATGTGGCGGCCCGCCGACCTTATCGAAGCGCCTAGGCCGAGGAAGACTTTTTTAGCTCCGTCACGGCGGCCTCGAGTGCATCGAAGCGGCGGAAGAGCTCGGGGAGCCGCTTGCGGAGGATCGTCAGGCGCTGCTCGAGCATGTGCGGCAGCGCCGGCATGCCGCTCACGAACCCACCCGCCTCGAGGTCGGTCGTCAGTCCCGCCCGCGCCCCGGCCTTCACGCCGCGGCCAATCTTCACGTGACCGCTCACTCCCGCCTGACCGCCAAGGATCACGTAGTCGCCGAGCGTGCTGCTTCCCGCGACCCCGACCTGGGCGCACAGGATGCAATGCTTCCCGATCACCACATTGTGCGCCACCTGCACAAGATTGTCGATCTTGGTCCCCTCCCCGATCACGGTCTGGCTGAAACGTGCCCGGTCGATTGTGGAATTGGCACCGACTTCAACGTCGGACTCGATGATCACGCCACCCACCTGCGGCACCTTCTCGTGGCGGCCCCGCACGAATTCGTAGCCGAAACCGTCCGAACCAACCACGACGCCCGGCTGCAGCCGCACCCGCGCGTGCAGCGTGCACTCCGCGCTCACGTGCACCCCCGGCTGAAGCCAGCACTCGTCACCGATTCGCACGCCCTGACCGACGAAGACCTGAGCCTGCAGGTGGGCCCGCTCCCCGATCTGGGCGCCGGACTCGACCACACACAGCGGGCCAATGGTCGCCGACGCGGCGACGACGGCGTCGGGCGCCACGACCGCCGACGGGTGAATGCCTGGAGCCGGCCGGGGCCAGAGCCGCTGCTCGATCCGCGTACAGACGGCCGCGAGGGCGACCGAGGGATTCGCCAGCAGGACAAAGACCTGTCCTAGCCGGGGCTCGCCGACGTAGTCCGTCGGCAGCAGGATCACCGTCGCCTGCGACTCCGGGACCTGGGTCTTGTAGCGCGGATTGCCGAGAAACGACAGGTCGCCCGCGCGAGCGGTTTCCAGCGAGGCGAGGCCGGTCACGGCCAACGCAGTCGTCCCGCGCACCTCGGCGGGACCGACGATGGCGAGGAGATCAGAAAGGGAATAGGCGACGCGCATGCGGATCCGGTCGTTGGGCGTTGCGCCGACTGCACCAAAGAAGGCCGACGGCGGCAAGGGTGGTCTTGCTCCGACTTCCGCCGGGCGTCAGGGCCGCGCGCAGCGAGCCTTCAACCGGCCGACGGTTGAGGCCCAGTGCGGGCACAAAAAAACCCGCCCCGGCAAGGGGGCGGGTTGAAAATAAAGCTACCGAGACGCGCTCAGTTCTTCTTGGCGCCCGGGAACGTGACCGTCGGGGCGGGCTCGCTGGCCGCCGCGGCGGGGGCCGGAGCTGCCGCTGCCGGAGCTGCCGCTGCCGCGGGGGCGGCCGGACGACCCTTGTTCACTTCCGCCAGCACCTCGTCGGTGATGTCGTACGACGGATCGAGGTAAACGAAGCTCGAGATGCCGATGCCGGTCGGGCCAGCCTTGTCGACGAGGATCGTCGCACCCTTGCGCTTGGCGATCTCGGTGGCGGTCTTGGAAATCTCATCGAGGATCTGCTCACGGAAAGCGCCCATGCGCTGCTGGAGCTGGCGCTCGACGTTGGCGCGGAAGACCTGGATCTCCTGCTTCTTCTTCTCGATCTCCTCCAGCTTCCCCTGCGCATCCTGCTCGGCCTTGGCCTTCGCGTCGGCGGACGCCAGCGGGTTGTTATTCGCCTTCTCGACGAGCTCCTTGTACTGCTCGACGAGCGCGTTGCCTTCCTTGTTCAGGCGCTCGAGCTCGACCTGGGCCTTCTGCTCATCCGCGCGCAGCTTGGTGATGTGGTCCTCGGTCTTGAAGTGACTCTCGTAGAGCTTCGCCATGTCGATGACGAGGATCTTCGGGGCCGGCTGCGCCTGGACCGCGAGAGAAGCGACGCCCAACAGAGCGACCGCAAGGAGGGAACGAAGGAGTTTGTTCATGGCGTGGAATCAGGTCGAAAGAGCAATCCAATCAGAAACGGGTGCCGAAGGAAAAGTTAAATTGATTACCCTCGTCGTTGAACTTGTCCTTGGTCAGCGGGATACCGAAATCAAGGCTCAGCGGTGCTCCGGCGACGAAGAGGCGCAGGCCCACGCCGAAATTGTCGTTATAGGAGCCCGGATTGAAGTCGTAGGCATCCTGATTCACGAAGCCGGCGTCGTAGAAGAGCGCGAAGCGGATCGGGCTGACGATGTCGGCCGAGTACTCGATCGACAGGAACCCGTAGCTTTGCCCGCCAATCGGCTCGCCCGAGAAGTTCTTGGGACCGACATCCCGGTACTCGAAACCACGCAGCGTGTAGGGACCACCGAGCGTGAAATACTCGAACCGGGGCTCGCCCTTGAGGTTGTCACCGAAGGTATCGAGCACGCCGAGGCGCCCAATCACCGAGATCACCTGCTCCTGTGCATCGAAGATCGGGAAGAACTGCGAACCACGGAACTCGGCCTTGTAGTAGTTGAAATCAGAACCGATCGCATCCGATGACACGTCCAAGTTCAACTCCGCGCGGTTGCCCGCGGTCGTATTGATGATCTTGTCGCGCGTATCGCGCAGCAGCTGCAGGCCCACGGTGGAGAGGAAGCTCTTCCCCGCCGGGTAGAAGAACGCGATGTTCTCGTCGACCTCGCTGATCTCAACCTGCTGAGCGCTGTAGGCGAGCTTGCCCTCGACCAGCTCGAAGAGGCGCTTGCGCATGTACACCTCACCGCCGGTGCGCACTTCCTTGTAGTACGCGCTCTCGTAATCCGAGCTCGTCCGGAAGAGCGTGAAGCCGAGTGCCAGTTCGCGTTGGAAGAGCCACGGCTCCTCAAACGAGAGCACCACTTCGCTCGACAGCGAACCAAGCTGCAGGCGCAGGCGGAACTTCTGGCCGTCGCCTTGGAAGAAGCTGCGACGGTTGAAGAGGTCGAAGTTAGACTGCGTGAGCTCGGCGAACACGACCGCACGCTCCAGCGAGCTGAAGCCGGCACCGAAGGTCAGGTTGCCCGTACGCCCTTCCCGGACCGCCACCTTCAGGTTGCGGCGCGAGGGGATGTTCGAGGTCTCGGGCGTGACGTTCACGTCGTCGAAAAACCGCGTGTTCTCAAGGCGCAGCTTGGAGATCTTCATCCGCACCATGTCGAAGACCTCTCCCGGTCCGAGCGCGAGCTCGCGCAGGATCACGATGCTCTTGGTCTTCGTGTTGCCCTCGATCTTGACCGACTCGACGTAGAATTTCTCGCTCTCCTGGATGTCGTACTCGATGTCGATGTTGCCGGTCGCGACGTTCGGCTTGCGCACGAGGCGCACGCGCGTGTCGAGGTAACCGTCGCGGCCGTAGAAGTCCTCAAGGCCCTCGACGTCCTTATCCAGCTTCGACGGCTGGAAAATCGTCCCGCTGCGCTGCTTGACGACGAAGCCGAGAATGGCGGAAGGATAAAGTTGGTTACCCTTGAAGGTGATGTCGCCGACGCGGTACTGCTTGCCCTCGTCCACGCCGACCACGATCCGCAGCTTGCTCGGCGTCGGGTACTCGTAGCGGATCTTGTCCGCGTCAATCGCGACATCGAGAAAACCTTCCTCGCGGTAGTAATCGCGGACCTTCTCCAAGTCGTCTTCAAATTCATCGTCCTTCAGGCGACCCGAGCCGGTCAGCCAGCTGAAGATCCACCAGCGCTTGGTCTCCATCTCCTTGCGGAGGCGGCGCGGCTTGATGCTGTTGTTACCTTCGAAGTCGATCCCGCTGATCCGCACCTTCTCCCCCTCCTTGATCTTGAAGGTCACGGTGCCGAAGCCCGTGCTGCGATCGCGCTCGATGCTGTACGTGATGGAAGCCTGGTTGTAGCCGGACTTCTGGTAGTACTCGCGGAGTTTCTCGCCATCTTCCTTCACCTGGCGCTCGTCGAGGGCGAGGTTGTCCTTGGTCTTGACCTCTTTCTCGAGGCGGCGGCTCTTGACCTTCTTGTTGCCCTCGAAGCGGACGGTGAGGACGCGGAACTTGGGGGTGACCTCAATCAGAAGATTTACCGTGCGGTCCGGGCGGGCGTCGCGCTTGACCTCAATGAACTCGAACAGACCCGTACGGTAGAGCGAGCGGATGTCCTGATCGATCATCGCGTCGTCGATCGGGCTGCCCTCGCGAGCCTGCATGTTGGCCCGGACCACCTGTTCGCTTACGTTGGCGGCACCCACGAACTTGACCGTCACGGAGCCAACCGTGTACGCAGCCGCCGCCGCCGCCGCCGCGGCCGAGCCAGGGGCAGCCGCCTGCGCCCCCAGCCGGGAAGGGCTGGAAAGGAAGACGGCCAAGACGGCGAAACAAGCCACCCGAAAGAGCGGATTACGGTGTATAGTTTTCAAAGCGGGTGATGTCTCGCAGGAACGTAAGCTTCAACTCTCCTACTGGTCCGTTTCGTTGCTTGGCAACGATTAACTCGGCCGAGTCGGCCGCCACTTGGAACTTCTCGTCGGCATCCTTGGGTCGCGCCAGCATGAGCACGACGTCGGCGTCCTGCTCGATCGATCCAGACTCGCGGAGGTCGGAAAGTTTCGGGGTGCGGTTCTCCTTTTCGGCAGAGCGGTTGAGCTGAGAGAGGACAAGCACCGGGACGTCGAGTTCCTTCGCCAGACCCTTCAATCCGCGCGAAATCTCCGCCACCTGCTGCTCGCGCGGGGTCTGTGGGTCGGTCGGGGCGATCAGCTGCAGGTAATCGACAATAATCATCCCAAGGGGATGGCGGGCCGACAACCGTCGCGCCTTGGCGCGGAGTTCCATGATCGTGAGGTGCGAGGAATCGTCGATGAAAATGGGGGCCTTGCTGAACTCATCCGCCGCCTGCACGAGGTTCTGCTGCTCCGCGCCGTTCTTCGACAGCAGCCCGTCGCGAAGGAGCTTCATGTTCACCCGCGCGCGGGCGCACAGCATACGGAGCGCGAGCTGCGCCGCACCCATTTCCAGCGAGAACACGAGCACCGGCACGCCGGTCCCGCGCCGCGGGAGCGCCGCCGATTCCGCGAAGTTCAGCGCCAGCGAAGTCTTGCCCATCGACGGACGCGCCGCGAGCACGACCATTTCCTGCCGCTGAAAGCCAAAGGTGAACTGATCGAGGTCCTTGAACCCGGAGGAGACGCCCGTCAGCTCCCCCTTCTTCATCATCATCTTCGTGATGACGTTCATTGCCTCGCGTGTCGGGTCCTTCATCGGACGCGCACTCTCCGACGCCCGGCTCTGCGTCACCGCGAACATCTGCTGCTCAAGCGTGTCGACGAACTGCTCGATCCCGCCCGTGAACTCGTAGCACTGCTCAACGGTGCTGGTGGCCGTGCGGATCAGCTCGCGCAGCAACGCCAGTTCGCGCACCTTGCCGATGAAATAGTTCGCCTGCGCCGTCGTCGGGATGCGGCTCGCGATCTGCGTGAGGAACGCATACCCGCCGATCTCGTCGAGCGTCCGCGCGGTCTTCAGCTCCTCGGCGATGACCGCCAGATCAATCGGGGTCTGCCGGTTGTAGAGATCGACTAGCTTCTCGAAGACGATCCGATGCGCCGGGACGTGGAACGAGTTCGCGGAAATACGCGCCTCCAAGCAGCGCGAGACTACGTCCAACCCATC
>CAIOYO010000148.1 GCA_903862595.1 uncultured Opitutaceae bacterium
ACCGCCGTCAGACCCGGGATCGCCGCCACCGCCTCCGCCGGATCGCGGCCGAGCGCCCAGAGGGTCGCCACCGCCGCGAGGAGATTGCTGACGTTGGGCCGACCGATCAGCGGCGACGACACCCACGCGCGCCCGCTGGGCCAGACGAGGCAGAAGCGCGCCCCGGATGCGTCGCACTCCACCGCTTCCGCCCGCACCTCCGCTGCCGGTGACTCCCCGAACGTCACCACCCGCACGCCCGCCGGGATGCGCTCCATCAGGGTGGTGCCCTGCAGATCATCGAGGTTCACGACCGCCACGCCCGGCTGCACTCCCATTTCCCCGGTGAACAGCCGCGACTTCAGATCGAAACATGAGGCCAGATCCCGACGGCATTCAGCCGCCTCTTCCGCCAGGTGGGTGAACACCACCGCGCCAAAGCGCACGCCGAGGACGCGTTGCTGGTCAATGCCCTGTGCGCTCACCTCCACCACCGCCTCGCGGCACCCGGAGTCGCGCATCTGCGCGAGCAGACCGAAGGTATCCAACGCCTCTGGAGTGGTGAGATAGGCCGGGACCGTCCGCGCCCCCAGATCATAGTGAATCGAACTGATCAGCCCCACCCGCTGTCCGCCGGGCTGCCCGAGGAAATGCCGCAGCAGGTGCGCCACCGACGTTTTGCCCCGGCTGCCCGTCACACCGATCACCCCTAGCGCACGATCCGGGAAGCCATAAAAACGCTGCGCCACCCGCGCCAGCAATTCGCGCGGATCCGCGACCTGCAGCGCCGTGACCCGCGATGGCATGGCCTTCGGGAGCCGCGCGGACACGACTGCCACCGCGCCGCGTGCCACCGCTTCATCCACGAAATCCGCTCCATCGGCACGCCGCCCCGGCAACGCAAAGAAGACGTCGCCCGGAGTGACCCGGCGGCTGTCGATCGCCAGACCGGAGACCGGGCGGGAGAGCGAGCCCCGGACCGCGAGCATCTCGTCGACGCGGAGCAGATCCGCCAGCCGCACGCGCGCGCCGAGCGCCGGACCGGTCCAGGCGGACGACGCGCGGGCACGACCCGCCGGATCACGCTGGAGCCGACGGACCCGGGACGGGGGAACCAGATAACTGATCATGGCCGGCCGCCCTCCAAGGCGAACAACGGACGCGCCAGCGCCGCCCCACCCGGTTTGATATCGAGGTATTGAATGAGCTGCTCGGCGATGCGCTTGAAACTGGGGGCCGCGACGGCCGACCCGTAGCCCGTGCCCCCGTTCGGTCCATGGCCGTCGTCCACGATGACCGAGATCACCAACTCGGGACGGCTGGCCGGGAAGAATCCCACGAACGAAGCAATGTGGTGCTGGCTCGAGTAGCGTCCGTTGATCAGCTTCTGCGTGGTGCCGGTCTTACCGGCGATTTCGTAGCCGGGAATCGCCGCCACGGGGGCCGTGCCCTCGCCCTGCACGGTCACGCGCGCCAGCATGGTGGTCATCGTCTTGGCGGTACCATCCGAGATCACGCGGCGCCGCGTCACGGGTGCGAAGCGGTAAACCGTTTCGCCCTGCGCGTTGCGGATCTCGCGCACGACCTGCGGGCGGAGCAGTTCGCCGCCGCTCGCGATCACGCCCATCGCGTAGTGAATCTGGAGCGGCGTCGCGGCCACCGTGTGTCCCATCGGAATGCGCGTGATGTCGGATCCGCTCCACTTGGAAAAGTGCGCGAACAGGCCGCCCGCCTCCGGGTAGATCGAGGCCATTCCGGTGAGTTCGCCGAAGCCGAACGCCCGCGCGTAGTCATGCAGGCGCTTTTCCTGGAGCAGCATGCCCAGCTGCGCGGCGCCCTTGTTGGAGGAATGCGAGATGATCTCCGAGAGCGTGAGCGGGTGAGCGAAGCGGTGATCCTCGCGCGGCAACTCGCGCATCCGCCCTTTATACTCGATGCGATCGAGCGAGCAGTCGAAGGAATCGCGGATCGAGACGAGTCCTTCCTGCAACGCGCCGGCCGCCGGCACGATCTTGAACGTCGACCCGGGCTCAAGCACGTCCGCCACCGCGATGTTGCGGAGGCGCCGCATCTCGGTCGCCGGAATGCTGCGATACTCGTTGAGGTTGAACGAGGGCCAGTTCGCGAGGGCGAGCAGGAATCCCGTCCGCGCGTCACTCACGATGATCGTCGCCTTCTCCGGCTTCGAGGCCGCCACCACCCGCGCCAGTTCTTCCTCCACCTTGTGCTGGATGACCGAATCGATCGACAGCACGACGTCGTAGCCGCGCGTCGCCGGGATCTCCCGGACGCGGAACTGCGCGAGCTCCTGCCGCTTGCCGTCCTTCTCCGACTCCCGCCAGCCGTCCTGCCCGCGGAGGTAGAAGTCCGCCCAGCGCTCGATACCCTGCACCGGCACTCCCTCATCGTTCACGAAGCCGACGACGTGTGCCGCGAGATCGTTGCTCGGGTAGGCACGGGTGAACACCCGCGGGGGCGCATACACGCCGCGCACGCCGAGCTTCACGATGCGCTCGTAGGTCTCTTCCTCAATCCCCTCACCCAACTTCGCCCAACGGATCCGCCGTCCGCCATCCGGCTCCGCCTCCGCGGGATCAAGGTCAATCGGCCCTCCGGCTTCGCCCACGGTCGGCGCAGCGGAGGCCGGGCGCACCTTGGTGCGGAAGACCATCTCCAAGTCGCGCAGCGGCATGCCGAGGAGCCGGGCCAGCTCAGGCCACTTCGACTCGTCCTCTGCCCGCAGCACCTGCGGGTCGACGCCAAGCGTGATCTGCGATCGGGAGGTCGCGAGGAACTTGCCGCGCGCATCCAGGATGTCGCCCCGCCGCGCCGGCTCGACCACGATCTGGCGGCGGACCTTTTCGACGAAGCTGGTCAGGCGCTCGCGGTCGATGACGTGCAGGTGCACGAGGCGCAGCGCG
>CAIOYO010000149.1 GCA_903862595.1 uncultured Opitutaceae bacterium
CCCATCGCCACGACGACGATCAGACCCGTCGCGGCGAGCAACCAGCTCGCCACCTGACTGACCAGTCGGTGGGCCTGGGCCGGGCCACCGACGCGCGCCTCCTCGGTGAGGACGGGGATGAAGGCAGCCGTGAGCGCTCCTTCACCCAGCAGGCGCCGGAACAGATTGGGCAGCGTGAACGCCGTGTAGAACGCGCTCGCCAGCGCGCTCGCGCCGAACACCGCGGCCGTGAGCGAATCCCGCACCAGCCCCAGCACGCGCGAGACCATGGTCGCGGCGGAAACGACGCTGATGTTCTTGAGACTCGACGACACGGGGGATGGTTCTCGGGCTCGGGCGCGCCGTTAGCAAGAACGGAGGCGGGAGCACGCCACCGCCGTCCTCATCCTCGCCCGGGTGCTCCCGCGGCAACCCGCCACCGGGCCGCAGCGGATTCCCCGTCGCTGAAGCGCGGGGCCCACGCCGCGCCTCATCGTCAGAGGTCGCGGCACCGACGGCGGCTCGGTGGGGTCGCACGCCGGTGCGGCGGCGGCATGGTTGACGACCGCGGGGTCCCGGACGATGCTCCGCGGCCGTCCGACTTCCCCATGCCGCTGGTTCCCCTCCTCGTCGATCGCGTCCAGAGACACCCCAAGCGCGTGGTGTTCCCCGAAGGCGCGGACCCCCGCGTCCTGCAGGCGGCGCGTCAGTGGGTGACGCGCCGGATGGGAGCACCGGTGCTGCTCGGTGATCGAGGCGTGATCAAGGCAACGGCGGCGCGGCTTGACCTCAACTTGCAGGGCATGCGCCTGATCGATCCAACCCGCAGCGAGGATGCGGAGACCTTCGCCGTGCAGCTGGAGCAGATCCGGCGGACCAAGGGTCTCTCGCTCGCCGAGGCTCGGGAAGCGGTCCGCGATCCCAACACCTACGCCACCCTCATGCTCGCGGCCGGGCAGGCGGATGCCCTCGTTTCCGGAGCCACCGTGAGCGCGTCGAGCGCCCTGCGTCCCCTCTTCCAAGTCATCCCCCGGCTGGAGCACGTGCAGACGGCCTCGTCGCTGATGATCCTGGATTTCGAGGAGAAAGCCGTGGGAACGGAGGGCGTGCTCTTCCTGGCCGACTGCGGCGTGATTCCGGAGCCCACGGCGGAGCAGCTGGCGGACATCGCGGTCTCGACGGCGATGATCGCGCGGCACCTGACCAACGCGTTGCCGCGCGTGGCGATGCTCAGCTGGGCATCGAAGAGCGACCGGCCCCACCCGGCGGTCGCGCGGGTGCGGCTGGCCACCGAGCTGGCGCGGGCCAAGGCGCAGGCGGCGGCGTTGCCCATGGAGATTGACGGGGAAATGCAGGCAGATGCCGCGTTGGACGCGGCGGTGGCCTCGACCAAACGCCTCGGTGGCCCGGTGGCGGGTCAGGCGAACGTCCTGATCTTCCCCGACCTGAACTCCGGCAACATCGCCTTCAAGCTCGTGCACGCGCTCGCGGGCGGGAATGCGTACGGTCAGATCCTGACCGGCCTCAGCCGCCCCGCCGCGGAGATCAGCCGCGGCGCGAGCGCCCACGACGTCTTTGGCGCCGCCGCCGTCGTGGCGTGCCAAGCCATCGACCGCCGTCTGCTCTACGGAGACGCCTGAAATGCCGACCGACCTCCCCGCCAACCCCTTCTCCGCCCCGGCCCTCCCGCTCCAGGCCGCCCCGACCAACCGCGTGACGAAGCGGTTGTTCGTCGCGGCGACGCGGATGAATGACGGGAAGACCACCACCTGCCTCGGCCTCTACGCCGCGATGCGCGCCATGTATCCGAGAGTCGGATTCATCAAGCCCATCGGCCAGCGTTTCGTGGAGGTGCGCGGGCAGAAGATTGACGAGGATTCGGTGCTGCTGGACACGCTCTTCGACGTGCATGTACCGATCGAGAGCATGAGTCCGGTGGCGGTGGACGGGACCTTCACGCGGCGGTTCCTGACCGCGCCGGGGCCGATGCTGGCGGAGCTGACCGACCGTATCTGCCGGGCCTTCGACCGCGTGTCGTGGGAGAAGGATTTCACGCTGATTGAGGGTACGGGCCATGCCGGAGTGGGCAGCGTGTTCGAGTTGTCCAACGCGCGGGTGGCGAAGCTGCTCGGGGCGAAGGCGCTGCTCGTCTCGCCGGGCGGCATTGGGCGGCCGATCGACGAGATTGCGCTCAACAAGGCGCTCTTCGACAAGGAGGGCGTGGAGGTGGTGGGCGTCATCCTGAACAAGGTGGAGGAAGACAAGGTCGAGCAGATCCGTGACTTTGCCGGGCGTGGGCTGGCTCGCTTCGGCGTGCCGCTCCTCGGCGTGCTGCCGCGACAGAATCTCCTCTCCTCGCCGAATCTTTCCCAAGTGGTCGAGGAGATCGGCGGTCGCTGGGTGAGCCTTCCGGCCGGCCAGGCCCTTCGGCGCGTGCGGCACGTGATGGTGGGCGCGGGCACGGCGCGCGGCGTGGCGGGAAGCCTGCGCCCCGGCACCTTGCTGATCACGCCCGGCGACCGCGACGACATCATGGCCGCGGCTCTGGCGGGCGCAGGCGAGCGGCGCGGGCGCGACCGCATCGTCGGCCTCGTGCTCACCGACGGCATCGCACCGCCGGCTGGGCTGGCGGCCCAGCTCGCCGCCGCGGACATCCCCGTCATCACCGCCGAAGCGGAGTGCTACACCATCACCTCACGCATTCACGGTATGACGGTGAAAACGTCCCCGCAGGACACCGACAAATTTCCAGTGATTAAGCAGCTCATTCTTGAGCATGTTGACCTGGGGCGCCTCCTCGGCGCGGTCTGAGCGCGGGCCGGAACGCGCCGTGGCGCTCGGGACCTACGAGTGCGCTCAGGGGATCGTGACCGTGAGGAAGTCGCCCTCAACCACGGCGCGGTTGACGCGATTCCAGCTGCCGAGCACCTCCTCGGGAACGAGCGGCTGGCGCGAGACGCGGGTCAGGAGCCAGCGATGGACATTCGGGAAGCGATGGATGGCGAGGGAGCCGAAGTAGGTTTCGCGCGGTTCGAACCGGAGGCCCGCCTCGGTGGCGATGAAGCCTCCTCGGCTCTGCAGGACGCCTCCCAGCTTCTGGCCGAGCACCGTCACGGTCGTCAGCGTCGAGACCTGGAGCATGCCGTCGTGGATTCGGAAATTGAGCCGTTCCGTGCTGAGGAGGGGATCGACTGGGGTTTCCGCCGGATCCGGCGTGGAGCTTGACCATGCATTGAGCTCCGTGTCGGTAAAGGCGAGCTGTCCACTCTGGCCTTCGAGGAAGGCCTGCTGCTTGCGTTCCCAATTGAGATTGCCGGGCGGCGTGGACTCCCCCGCGACAAAAGGAATGGGATTGATCCGCGCTCCCTCGGTGGGCTGGTTCATCGCGGTTTCCCCGCTGCCGATCAGCCACGCGAAGGCAAGGACGGCCCCCAAAAGAAGACTGGCGAGGGCACCGAAAAGGATCTCGAAGATGCTGGGTCCGATCAGAGCACGCTGAAGGTATTTTTCCATGACGCGGGCGGAATTAAGAGGATTTCATCCGCCCTTTGCGAGCCTCTTCCACGTATCGGAAATAAGATGCATAGTATGTCCAACTGGCTGCCAGACCGAGGAATACGGTGAAGGTCATGAGCGGATACCCCACCACCAAGAACCCAATCAAGGCGAAGGTCGGGACCCAGAAACGCGCGCGGCTGGATCGTATCATCGCACCCAGTACATAGATTCGGAAGGCATCGCGGTACTCCTCGCGTTTCTGGTACTGGTAGATGCCGGCCGCGGTCAGGGGCCCGGCCAACATGATCGCCGGGAGCAGAGGCAGGTACACCACGACGCCATAGGAAAGAAGCCGGAGTGGCCACGTGAGGAGCCACGCGACCAGGATCGGGGTGAGCCCGAGGAACACGAACAGCACGAATGCAGTGACCCCACGAGAAAAGAGCCGTCCCCAGTCCTCCCAGGGAGGCAGCCCGCCACCTTCGCCCCGGCGCGCACGGTTGATCAGCTCGTAAAGATAACCAAAGGCAAGAAAGTGGGCGACCGGTACGACGAGGAGAACCGCGCCCACGAGGCTCCGAACCAGCCAGGCGGAGTCTCCGAAAAGGCGTTTGCAAACCGATTCGAGCGTCGGCATCTCGGCGTTCACGGTGGGCCACTTTCCGCCGGCTCATGGACTTCTCAACCAAATTCAACGCCCACCTCCGCCGGGTCGAATCCGGTCTCGGCCACTGGTTGCCGCCGGCGGACGCGCGTCCGGGAACGATCCATGCGGCCATGCGTTACAGCGTCGAGGCCGGTGGCAAACGGATCCGCCCCGTGATCGTGCTGGCGGCGGCCGAGTTGCTCGATCCGGCAGGGCGCCGCGATCCGGTCCCGGCGGCCGTCGCGGTGGAGTGCTTGCACACCTATTCGCTGATCCATGATGACCTCCCGTGCATGGATGACGATGACTTGCGGCGCGGGCGGCCGACGCTGCACCGGGCCTTCGATGAGGCCACCGCCCTTCTCGCGGGCGATGCATTGCTCACCCACGCGCTGGGCTTGGTGGTCACCGCCTACGCCGCTGAACCGGCGCTGGCCGTCGCACTGGCGGCCGACATGGCGGACGCAGCGGGCAGTCGCCGCCTCATCGGAGGTCAGGTCGAGGACCTCGCGGCTGAGGGGCGCACCGACCTCTCCGCGGGCGACCTGGAATTCATCCACCTGAACAAGACGGCGGCGATGCTCGAGCTCTCCTTTTCGCTGGGTGCGCGCATCGGAGGAGCGACTGAGGCGGAGCGCAACGCGCTGGTGCGCACCGGGCGCGAGCTGGGACTGGCCTTTCAGATCGTCGACGACGTGCTCGACGCCACGGCGGACTCCGCCGTGCTCGGGAAGACCGCCGGCAAGGACGCCGAGGCCGGCAAGGTGACTTCCGTCAGTCTTTACGGCATCGATGCCTCGCGTCGTCGGGCCGCAGCGCATGCGGCGGCGGCTCGGGAAAATCTGGCTGACGTGCGCGGTGGAGATCCGTTTTTGGCCGCCCTGATTGATTCGCTGACCGATCGGAAGCGCTAGCCGGCAGGCTCACCGTGCGGCGCGGCATCGGTTGAGCCTCGCCGACCGGGGGCGGATCGGCTCGTGCACCGGGCCCGACGCTCGTGGTGCGCTTGCCTGTGGTCAGGCCGCGGGTTCTTCGCATTGGACAAGGGGCGGTCGGGTGGATTCCCTGAGACCTCATGTCAGACGCGTCGCCTGAGCTTCCCCCGGATGCCGGACTTGAAGTCCGGACGTACTTTGTGCGTTCGCGCAACGTGCTGCTCGCGCGCGCGGAGTTCAGCGCACTGTACGTCGATTATTACCTGCATCTGGCGGATCAGGGTCTGCGTCCCGAGGCGGACCATGATGCGGTCTTCAAGCGGGCCCTGGCGGGCTTCGTCTTGCACGCCGCCTCCCGGCCGTGGAATGAGCACCTCGCGTGGACCCTCAACCTGCAGGACCCCCGGGTGAACCTCTTCCTCGTCGGGGACAACGAGACCGGCGAGGTCGCGGGGCGAATCTTTACCGAGAATGTCCGCGAGGGGGAGCGCTCGCTCTTCTATTGTGACGTCGTGCGCGGCCGGGCACCCAAGCGCCGTAGCGCGGTCGAATTCAGCGGCAACGATCCGCTGGTGGCAGCTGAGGCTTTCTATGCCCAGAGCGAGCAGCGGCTGGGCCGATTCTTCCAGCCCGCAGAGGAGGAGTTCGTGCTCGCGATGGAGCATCCCGATTGCGACCTCGCGTGGCTGCGGGGACTCGACGTGGAGCGCGTGCGCGCGGTGGACGCGGAGGAGACGGTGGTGCTGCTGGAGCGCCGGATCGTCCGCTGGCGCTGCGGATGCAGCCAGGCCCGCATGCTGGACGTGCTGGCTCCGGTGTTCCGGACAGATCCGGAGGAGCTTTTCGGCGAGGAACAGCGATTGGAGATCCGCTGCCCGCGCTGCGCGCGGCGGCACGTCGTGACGCGCGAGGCGCTGGAGGCGCACGTCGCGCAACCGCCGCCGGCCTGATGGCCGGCGGCAAGCTTGGGTGATGGATCCTCTGGAAATCAGCGGTGCGGTGATCGGTATCGTCGGCGTGTGGCTGATGATCCGCCAGCGCGTCTCCGCGTGGCCGGTGGGTTTGGTGCAGGTGGTCCTGTACGCTTGGATCTTTTTTCAGGCGCGCGTCTATTCCTCCGCGCTGCTGCAGGGAGTCTTTTTCGTGATCCTGCTCTACGGCTGGTGGCTGTGGTGGCGCGGGGCGCGCGACGGCGGGCTGGCGGGAACCAAGGTGGACACCGACGGCGGCGCCAGCGCGGATGCCGACTCAGGAGCGCCGGCGCACGCTGGGTCGGCCGCCGGCCCGGAGCGCCGCGCCGATGGAAGATCGGTTGACCCCACGCGGAGGGCCGCATCGACGGCCACGGCCGGAGCACTGCCCGTCACCCGACTCGGTGCCGCGGCCTGGGTCGGAGCGGTGTCGGCCGGGGCGGCGGTGACAGCTGGCTGGGGAGCTTTCCTGGCGCGGAGCTCGGACGCGGTGTTGCCTTACTGGGATGCCGGAATTCTCGGGTTCAGTCTCGTGGCGCAATGGCTGCAGGCGCGGAAGAAGCGCGAGAACTGGCTCTTCTGGATGGGCGTGAATGCCGCGGCGATGGCGCTCTATTTTTCGCAAGGCCTGCGCGTGACCGCGGCGCTGTACGCGGTCTTTCTCGGCCTCGCGGTGATGGGATGGCGCGCGTGGCGCGGTCCAAACGGGACGGAGGGCGGACGATGAGCGGCAGCCCGGCTCCCCTGCGCGTGGTCGTATTCGGTCCCGAGTCGACGGGAAAGACGTGGCTGGCCGAGCGGCTGGCGCAGGCGTTCGGCGAACCTTGGGCACCGGAGTTCGTCCGGGAATTCTGGGACCGCCGGGCCGGTCACATCGCGGCGGCCGACTTGGCGGAGATCGCATGCGGCCAGCGCGACGGCGAGGAGCGCGCGGCCGCACGGGCGCGCCGCGTGGTGTTCTGCGACACCGATTTGCTCACCAACGTGCTGTGGGCCGACTTACTCTTCCCCGGAGCCTGTCCGCAGCCCGTGCGGGCGCAGGCGGAGGAGAGAAGTCGTCGCTACGCGCTCTATCTCCTGTGCCAGTCGGATCTCCCCTTTACGCCCGATCCACAGCGGTGCTTTCCGGACGAGGCGGGGCGGGCGATGGGCGCGCGCCTCTGGCGCAGCACGCTGGAGCAACGTGGATTGCCCACGGCGGACGTGAGCGGTCACGGGGACGCACGGCTGCAGTCGGCGCTGACGGCGCTGCGCCAGCGGCTCGGCCTGGTGCCACCGGGCGCGGAGGGTGTGCGGTGAGTGGGGCGACCGATGAACGATTTGGCGGGGTCGAGCGCCTCCTCGGCCGGGACGCGGTCGCGCGTCTGCGTGCGGCGCACGTGGCCGTCGTGGGTCTGGGCGGCGTGGGTTCGTGGACCGTCGAAGCACTGGCGCGAAGCGGGGTGGGTCGATTGACCCTGATCGATTTGGATGACGTGTGCGTGACGAACACCAACCGGCAGCTCCCGGCGCTCGTCGACACGGTGGGCCAGCTGAAGGTCACGGTCCTCGCCGAGCGCGTGCGTCGGATCAACCCGGCGTGTGACGTGCGGGAGATCGCGGAATTCTTCAGCGAGTCGAACGCCGAACGGCTGCTCGCTCCGGCGTACGACTGCGTGGTGGACGCGATCGATGCCCTGAGCAACAAGGCGCGCCTGATCGCGGCGGCGGTCGCGCACCGCCGGCCGATCGTGACGATCGGCGGGGCGGGAGGGCGTCGTGACGCGAGCCGCGTCCGCGCCGGCGATCTCGGCGATGCGTTCGGCGACGAACTGCTGCGCCTGGTGCGCAAGAAACTCCGGCGCGACCATGGGTTCGCGCCCGGCCTGCACACCGGTAAGGTTCGCTTCGGCGTGCGCTGCGTCTGGTCGAGCGAGCAGCAGGTCTACCCGCGGCCGGATGGCACCTGTTCGCTGGAGCCGGTGGAGGGTGCGGGCGGGCGAATGGACTGCGAAGCCGGTTTCGGCGCGGCGGCGTGGGTGACGGGCACCTTCGGACTCGTGGCGGCGCAGCAGGCCGTGGAAGCGATCCTCGCCGAGCCAGCGGGAGCGTCATGAATCACGTGAACGAACACGGCTCCGCCCGTTCGGGCCCTGTCGCCGCTGATCCGGCTGCGGCGCGGCCCCCCGGCGAACCCGTGTCGTCGCCATCATGGTCTGCGGCGGTGGTGCCGTTGGCCGATTCAGCCGCGCCGCGATCCGCGGGGGAGTTGCTCCCGGCTCCAGGAATTTCGCCCGAGCCCTGCGTCCTCGCGGAGGCGACGATCGAGACCCTCGCGGAGCGCGTGCGCGCGTGGGGTTGCAAGCCTTCACATGCGGCGCCGTTGCTGCGGAGCTTCTACGCCCGTGATGGCGAGGCATCGCTGCCAACCGGACTCTGGCCGGAAGAATTGCGGCGGCGATGGCCCCTTGCGTGTGTCGCGGGGACTTCCTTGGCCGGACTCCGGCAGGCCTCGGCTGATGGCACAGTGAAGCTGCTCCGACGCCTCCACGATGGACGATCGGTCGAGTGCGTGCTCATGCCGGACCACCGGGCGGACCGCGCCGCGGGTTGCGTATCGTCGCAGGTCGGGTGCGCCATGGGCTGCGACTTCTGCGCGACGACCAAGACGGGCTTCGAACGAAACCTCACCAGCGGCGAAATCGTCGAGCAGTTCCTCGCGCTGCGTCGCGAGGCGCGCGCGGCGGGCCGCCGCTTGCAGACGCTCGTCTTCATGGGGATGGGGGAGCCGATGCTCAACCTCGACGCCGTGCTGGCCGCGGTGGAGCGGATCGCGGCGAATGGCCTCGGCGGTCTCGGCTGGCGTCAGGTCACGATCTCAACCGTGGGCGTGATCGCCGGGATCGAGCGGCTCGCCGATTCTGGTCTCGGCGTCCATCTGGCGATTTCGTTGCACGCGCCGGATGACGCGACCCGGGCGGCGCTGCTCCCGGTCGGACGGCGGCAGCGGCTTGAGGACATCATGGCCGCGGCGGACGCGTACCAGGCGAAGACCGGCCGCCCCGTCACCTTGCAGTACTGCCTGCTCCGTGGCGTGAACGATTCCGATGCCCACGCGGCGGCGCTGGCGGCGCTGGTGGGGCGCCGCCGCATGCACGTCAACCTCCTCCGCTACAACCCCACGGGGCCGAGCCTGCTCGGACGGCACTACGAACCCACCCCGGTGGACGTGGAGGAACGTTTCGTCGCGCACCTGCGCGCGGCTGCAGTCGTCGCGCACATCCGCCGTTCCCGCGGTCCGGAGATCGACGCGGCGTGCGGACAGCTCCGCCGCCGGACGTTGTCAGGCGGCGATGCTGCGGCCTCGTGAACGCATCCGGATTGGTCGGCGGCGGAGCGTCGTGGCGGGTTCTGCGATCCGAAGGGCCGGCGAGTGCCGCGGGCGCATCGGGCCCGGCGTCGTGAGTCACGGGATGGACGGGTGACTGCTCGCGCCGTGTCGGGTTAGGCGTCGTGACCGCGGCTCGTGCGGGCGGCGTCAGGCGCGGCCGCCGCTTTCGGCTGCGCGGCGGCGTCCTTCGAGGATCCGCTGGCGGGCGCGCAGCGTGACTGCGGAGAGCACGAGGGCTCCGCCGACGAGGGCGAGGGCGCTCGGTTTCTCGCCGATGAAGAGCAGCACCCACACGGGACTCAGGAGCGGTTCGAGAACCGGGATCAGGACGGCCTCGAGGGCGGTGACGTGGCGGATGGCACGCGCGTAGAGCCAGTACGACACGCC
Organism: uncultured Opitutaceae bacterium; assembly: GCA_903862595.1. Classification (GTDB taxonomy): domain Bacteria; phylum Verrucomicrobiota; class Verrucomicrobiia; order Opitutales; family Opitutaceae; genus UBA6669. The sequence goes on from CAIOYO010000149.1 coordinate 9,787, forward strand.
GAGTTGCACGGTGCCGAGAATGAGCAGCGCGCTCCAGCCGGTGGCGGGCAGGCTCGGCGCGGCGATGATCTCCGGGAGGCCGATCAGGAACGCGAGGACGTTGCCGAGGATGATCGACTCCACGGGAGAGCCATCCTTCTGGTGGCGCAGGGCGAGGGTCATGATCGCGAAGCAGACCCCGGACGCGGCACCGATGAGATTGCCCGTCAGGCTGGTCAACCGCAGACCGTCCGCGACGAAAAGAGCCATCCCGGCCAGGACTGCGCCGATGGTGAACCAGTCGGCGCGGTTGGCCCGCTCACCGAGGAACCACGTGCCGAGGAGCGCGATCCAGACCGGGGCGGTGTACTGAAGCAGGATCGCGTTGGCCGCAGTCGTCATCTTGGTGGCCGTGACGAGTGTGACCGTGCAGGCCGCGTAGGCCACGGCGCCGAGCACCTGCATGCCGGAGAAATGAAAACGCAGCGGCCGGCTGACCGCGATCAGGAAGACGGCAGCGACGATGCCTCGTCCCCCGGCGACGGCGAGCGGCGGCCAGTCGACGGACTTGATCAGCAGCCCCCCGAGGCTCCAGCACAGCGCGGCGAGGAGCAGTTGGGAGACGGCACGGGAGTGAGCGGAAACAGCCATGGCGGAAAGAATCACAGTCAGGCGCGACAGCGCGGCAGGCAAACCCTGACAGAGGGAGTGAACGGGGCGAACCGGAAAGCGCGCCGTCCGCGCTTCCTATCGCTCACGACGCCAGGGCGGGGGCGGGCGTCTTTCGGCGGCGTCGCCGGAGGCGGTCGATCCACAGGTAAACCACCGGGACCGAGAACAGCGTCAGGATCTGGCTGACCACGAGGCCGCCGGCGATCGTCAAGCCGAGTGGCCGGCGCAGTTCCACCCCCTCGCCGGCGGCGAAGATCAGCGGCAGGGCCCCGAGGATCGCCGCGAGGTTGGTCATGAGGATCGGTCGCAGCCGCACGAGTGCGGCCTCGCGAATCGCCGCCCTCGCGTTGAGCCCGCCGTTCCGCTCGCGGTCGAGCGCGACGTCGATCATGAGGATCGCGTTCTTCATCACGATCCCGATCAGGAGGAACAGGCCGAGCAGCGCGATCAGCGTGAACTCCGTGCCGGTCAGCCGCAGCGCCAGTAGCGCCCCGAGTCCGGCGGACGGCAGGGTGGAGAGGATCGTCAGGGGATGCAGCGTGCTCTCGTACAGGATCCCGAGGACCAAGTAGACGGCCAGCAGCACGCCGAGGATGAGCAAGGGCTGGCTTTGCTGGGAGCGCTGGAAGGTCTGCGCGGCGCCCCCGAGACGGGCCTGGACCTCCGTAGGCAGAAGAATCCGGGCGAGTGCGCCGTCGATCGCGGTCAGGGCTTGCTCGAGCGAGACGTCGGGGGCGAGGGAGAATCCGACCCCCTCCGACGCGAATTGGGCGGTGTGTCGTACGCGGTCGTCGATCAAGGCAAAGTCATAGCGCGCGAAGGCGGAGAGCGGGACGCGGCGCCCGCCGGCACCGATCACTTGGACTTGGTCCAGCACCGTGGGATCCTGCGTGTACTGCGGCTCCAGTTCCATCACCACCCGGTACTGGTTGAGGCGATCGTAGAGGGTCGAGACCTGCCGCTGGCTGAACGAGCTGTTCAGCACCTGGGTCACCATCCGCATGTCCACCCCGAGCCGCTGCGCCGCCTCCCGGTCGATGTGGAGCCGTACCTGCTGCGTCCCGGCGTCGGACGGCGCGTCGACATCCACCAACTCGGGCAGTTCCATCAGGGCGCGCGACACGCGCGGCGCCCAGGTGCGCAGCGTGGCGAGTTCCGCGGAGAGTAGGTTGACCTCGAAGGATCCGCCGTCGGACATGCGCGGGGCGTCGAGATCCTGGGCGACACTCAGCCACATCATCCCGCCGGGAACGTTCGGGAGCCGGGCCCGGATGCGATTGACGACCTCGTTGGCGGAGACTCCACGTTCGGCCAGCGGCTTGAGCCGGATCATGACGCGCGAGTTACTCGTGCCGGACTGTCCTCCGCTGAAGCCGATCACGTCGGCCACCGCCGGATCGGACAGGATCAGCTTCCGGTACGACTCGATCTTTGGCTGCATCAGCTGGTACGAGAACGCATCATCGCCCCGGATGAAGCCCTGGAGCTGGCCGGTGTCCTGTTGCGGCAGGAAACCCTTCGGGATGGTGACGTACAGCGAGATGTTCAGCGCAATCGTCCCCACTAGAATGAGGAGGGTGAGCGTGTCATGGCGCAGCGTCCAGTCGAGGGCCTTTCCGTATCCGGACTGCAGTGACGAAAAGGCCGCCGACGTGGTGCGGGCGAGCGCGCTCGGAGGCTTGGCGTCGCGGCGTGGCAGCCAGCGTGCGCAGAGGCTGGGGGTGAGCGTGAGCGAGACGACGAGTGAGACCAGCATGGCCGCGGCCAGGGTGATGGAGAACTCGCGGAACAGCCGCTCGACCAGCCCGCCCATGAACAGGATCGAGACGAACACCACGACCAGCGAGAGATTCATCGCGAGGAGCGTGAAGCCGACCTCGCGGGCTCCGCGGTAGGTGGCGGCGAGCGGCGAGGCGCCCTGCTCGATCCGTCGGGAGATTGTCTCGAGCACCACGATGGCGTCGTCGACCACCAGGCCGGCGGCGACGACCAGTGCCATCAGCGAGAGATTGTTCAGCGAGAACCCGTAAAGGTACATGATCCCGAACGTGCCGATCAGCGAGACCGGGATGGCGAGGCTCGGGATCAACGCGGCGCGGGCGCTGCCGAGGAAGAGGAACACCACCAGCATCACCAGCCCCGCGGAGAGGATCAGGGTGGTGCGGGCTTCGGCGAGCGACGCCCGGATGCCGGGCGAGCGATCCATCACGACGGCGAGGGACGCATCCGC
>CAIOYO010000150.1 GCA_903862595.1 uncultured Opitutaceae bacterium
CAACACCAACAGCAGGGGTAAGCGCATGCCTTTGGAAGTGCCACGATCCGCCCCCCCGCTCAATCTCTTTCCCCGATCCACCGTAGCCGCGGCGACGCGCAATTCCGCTCGCCGCCCCCGGCCCGCGGTGGCTCACTGCGCGCATGCCGCCGCTGTCCGAACAGGTCATCCTCATCACCGGTGCGTCCGCCGGAATCGGCGAAGCGACCGCCCGCCGGCTCGCCCGCTCCGGAGCCCGTTTGATTCTCACCGCCCGCCGCGCCGACCGGCTCAAGGCGCTCGCCACCGAGCTCGATCCCACCGGCATCCGGGTCGTCCCCTTCGCCGCCGATCTCACCCTCGCCGAGCAACGCGAAGCCTTGATCACCGGTACCCTCGCCCGCTTCGGTCGGCTCGACGCCCTGATCAACAACGCCGGCTATGCCCAGCGCGGACCCCTCGAACGCGTCCCGCTCGAGTCGATCCGGCACAACTACGAGGTGAATGTCTTCGCCGTCGTCGCACTCTGCCAACTGGTCGCGCCGGTGCTCCGCGACCAAGGTAGCGGCCGCATCGTCAACATCACGTCGGTCGCCGGCCGCATCGCCCGGCCACTGACCTCCGTGTATGACTCCACCAAGCACGCCCTCGAAGCGCTGTCCGATGGTCTGCGCGGCGAGCTCAAGCCTTTCGGCGTGCAGGTGGTGGTGATCCGTCCGGGGTTCATCGCCACCGACTTCGTGTCGGCGGCCACCGCAGCCTCCGCCGACACGCTCGCGGACCTCGGTCCGTACACCCCGTACATGAGTCGCCTGCGCGACGGGTTTGCGGAGCTGCGCCGCCTGGCGGCGGGGCCCGACGTGATCGCGCGCTGCGTCGAACGCGCGCTGAGCGCCCGGCGCCCTTGCCTGCACTACACGGCGCCGGCCCACGCCCGGCTCTTCCTGTTCGCGCGCTGGCTCTTCCCGGCGCGCGTGGTGGACTGGTTCATTCGCCTTCGGACGCGTCCGGTGTGACCGGCGCCGTTGCCGGCGCGGCGCGGCGGAGAAACTCGAACAGCTCGACCGCGAGCTTGGGACCAAAGCCCTCGACATCGCGGATCTCCGCGGCGGAGGCGGCCTTGAGGCGGTCGATGCCGCCGAAGTGCTCGAGCAACGCCGCCCGGCGCACCGCACCGAGGCCGGTGAAGTCATCGAGGATGCTCTCGCGCAGCTTCCGCGACCGCAGGTCCGCGTTGTACGTGTTGGCGAAGCGGTGCGCCTCGTCGCGCAGGCGCTGCAGCAGGTTGAGCGCGGGCGAATTCAACGGGAGGTTGAGCGGGGCCCGCGCATCGGGGAAAATGATCGTCTCGTGCTTCTTCGCGAGGCCGATCAGGGGCGGCGGTGTCGCCTCGAGCGCCACGAAGGCTTTGAGCGCCGCGCCGATCTGCCCGCGTCCACCATCGATCACGATGAGCTCCGGCAGCGCCTGTCCGTCCTCGCGCATCCGGGTATAGCGGCGCCCGACCACCTCTTCCATCGCGCGGAAGTCGTCGTTGCCGACAAAGCTCCGGATCTGGAAACGCCGGTACTGCGCCTTCTCCGGCCGGCCCTCGCGGAAGCGCACCATGGAGGCGACGACGAAGGTTCCCGAGATGTGCGAGATGTCGAAGCACTCCATCGTGCGCGGCGGCGCCGCCAGCCCGAGCACGCGGCCCAACTCCTCCAGCGCCGTTTCCCCCGCCGCCGGCATCGGGTGGTTGCGCTCGTACTTGCGCGTTTTCGCGAGCGTCTTCTCCAACGCAAGAACAAGGTCGCGCAACTCGGCCGCACGTTCAAAGGCCCTCTCCGCCGCCGCCGCCTTCATTTCGTCGCGCAGCGTCTCCAGCCACTCGCGCGACTTGCCTTCGAGGAAGGCGCAGGCCTCGTCCACCCG
>CAIOYO010000151.1 GCA_903862595.1 uncultured Opitutaceae bacterium
CAGAACCAGCAGAACCTCCAGGTTTACCGCCGGGCCGGTCTGGATTACGTCGATCACCTGCGCTGGCAGGAGCAGGACCATACCGCGTTGAACCGGTACCTGCTCGATGTTCGGATGAAGGTGATGGCGGACCTTACCGGGCGCGGCGGCCTTTCGGTTGAAGCGGCCAATCAGCGGCTGGAGGCCTTTGACCAGTATTCGATCCGATTTGATGACGCGATCGCCCCGCTGCGGGGATTGGTCTCGGAACTTTCGGAGACGGCGTCGACCATCAAAACGAAGTACTACATCAACGAGGACAAGCGAACCGAGCGCCGGCAGTTGCTGGCGGCGGGCCGTGCCGAGGACGCCGCGCGGGTCGAGGTCATCCAGGTGGACTTCGGGCGCGAGCTGGAGCCGATTCTTGCCTCGCGCGAGGTCTACTTGCAGATCAATCGGGATCTTTCCCGGGAGCTGCAGGAACTCGCGGCTGCGGCGCGCGCGGTGCCGGGAGTTCCAGTGGAGCGGATGGATCGCTTCGGATCGCTCGTGGTTCAGTATGTCGCCGGTTTTCCGCAGATCGAGCAGCGCCTCGCGACGTGGGACTACCGGGAGGAGGTGTCGCTGCTCCGCTCGTTCTCCGCCTTTATCATGGGGCGTCAATGGCTGACGGCCAGCTTCTGGCAGGATTGGTATGGCGTGCTTCCACTCTTCGTCGGGAGTCTCATGGTCTCGCTGATCGCGCTGACCCTGGCGGTGCCTCTCGGCGTGGGGGCGGCGGTCTATGTGAATCAGATCGCTTCGCCGACCGAGCAGCGACTGATCAAGCCCTGCATCGAGTTCATCGCGGCCTTCCCATCCGTGGTGCTCGGCTTCTTCGGCATCGCCGTTCTTGGTGAATTTCTGCGCAGCGTTTCGGGGGCGGCCTGGCTCGACTGGGTACCTGGGTTCCCGTTGGCGGAGCGTCTGAACGCTCTGACTGCGGGCTGCCTGCTCGGCCTGATCGCGGTTCCGACGATCTTCACTTTGGCGGAGGATGCCCTGCAGAACGTACCGCGATCGTTCAAGGAGGCCTCGTTCGCGCTCGGGGCGACGCGACTGCAGACGATCGTGCGGGTGATCATCCCGACTGCACTCTCCGGCATCATTTCCGCGGTGCTGCTCGGACTGGGCCGGGTGATCGGCGAGACCATGGTGGTTCTGCTCTGCGCCGGTAATCGGATCGAGATTCCTGACTTCACGGCCGGAATCGCGGCCTTCTTCCAGCCGGTTCACACCATGACCGGAATCATCGCGCAGGAGATGGGCGAGGTGGTCCGTGGCGAAATCCACTACCGGGCTCTGTTCGTCGTCGGCATCGTGCTCTTCTTCCTCTCGCTCACCATCAACTTTACGGCTCAGAAGATCCTGCGCCGGTACCGCCAGCAATCCGTGTGAGTGCGATGAGTCACCTGACCCACAATCCCTTCCGGGCGACCCCGAGCTTCGCGCGCACGTTTGAGTCCGGTGTGTTCTGGTTGCTGCGCTCGACGGCGTACATCGTCCTGCTCTGCGGCGGCTTTGTTTTCGGCGACATCGTAATCAAGGGATCCGCGACTGTGTTTCGGTCGGAGTTCCCCTTCGTCAATACGACCTTCCTGACTGAAGCGCCGGAGTCGCTTTACGTGTTTGAGCACGAGGGCGTGAAGCGGGAGATGGGGGACCGTGAGTTCCGTGCCTTCCGCGAATCAGAGCGTCTCAAGGCGGAAGCGGCGGGACGATCGGCCCCGGAGATCAAGGCCACCAGCTACGTGTACTCCGCCGGCGGGATTTTCCCCTGCATCGTGGGCACCGTCCTCCTCGTGGTGGGCTCGATGTCGATTGCGCTTTGTCTTGGCGTGGCGAGTGCCATTTTCCTCAACGAGTACGCGCGGCAAGGGCGATTCATTCGCTTGGTGCGTCTGACGATTCTCAATCTCGCCGGTGTGCCTTCGATTGTCTTCGGGCTTTTCGGCATGGGCCTGTTCGTGATCTTCCTCGACTGGAATGTGTCGCTGCTGGCGGGGTGGTTCACCCTGGCGTTGATGGTTCTGCCGGTGGTGATTACGGCCTCGGAGGAGTCCCTTAAGGCGGTGCCCCAAGGCTTTCGGGAGGCATCGCTGGCGCTCGGTGCGACCAAGTGGCAGACGATCCGCAAGGCCGTGCTGCCGTTTGCGCTGCCGGGCATCCTGACCTCCTCGATTCTGGGCATTGCGCGCGTGGCCGGTGAGACGGCCCCGATCATGTTCACCGCCGCTTTTGTGGTGCGGGACAAGCTGCCGTGGGAGGACTTGGAGCGCGCCTCCGACTTCTTCTTCCAAGGCGTGATGGCGTTGCCCTATCACATTTACGTGGTCAGCTCGAAGATCCCGCAAAACGAGTACACGGAGCGCGTCCAGTACGGCACCGCGTTTGTCTTCCTGCTCATCGTCGCCTTGATTGCGACCACGTCCATCGTCCTGCGCGCTCGCCTGCGGCGTCGCTACCGGTGGTAGCAATCAAACCCGCGCCTCTCTTTCTCGATGCCCTCTCTGCTTCCCCCGTCCTCTCTCGGCCCCGCTGATGGCCGTGTTCCACCCGTTGCCCGCCAGCCGGTGATCGAGATCGCGGACCTGGACTTCCACTACGGAACCAGCCAGGCGCTGCATGACATCTCGCTCAGCATCGCCGAAAGGGAAGTCACCGCCTTCATCGGACCGTCGGGTTGCGGCAAGTCCACCCTGCTGCGTTGCCTCAACCGCATGAATGACCTGATCGACGGAGCGCGGATCTCGCGCGGCGC
>CAIOYO010000152.1 GCA_903862595.1 uncultured Opitutaceae bacterium
ACCGTGCGCGATGCCGTGATGATCGCGGGGGACCTCGGTGCCGTGATGACGGCGGCACGGAACGGCGCGCTCGGCGAACTCCGGCCCGTGCTGCATCATCCCATTGGCTTCATGCTCGCGAGCCCGGAGCCCGACGCCCGCTCGATCATCGAGCGACTCGGCGCACCGGTCTGGATCGAGGAAAAGTACGACGGCATCCGCTGCCAGCTCCACGCCTCGCCCGAGCGGGCGGAGCTGTTTTCGCGAGACCTGCGCCGCATCACCGCACAATTCCCTGAGCTGGCCGAGGCCGCCCGCCGTCTCGGCGACACCGCCGTGATCGACGGCGAACTGCTCGCTTGGCGGGACGGGCGCGCCCTGCCCTTTGCGGAACTGCAGCGACGACTGGGGCGACGAGGCGACGACTTCTTCCTCGGCACCGAAATCCCAGTCTCACTCTCGTGCTACGACCTGCTCCACCTCGGAAGTGAATCCCTGCTGCGCCTGCCGCTGGCCGAGCGCCGCGCCCGACTGGAGGCGCTCCTCGCCGACCGCCCCGGCCGCGCTCCACTGCCTGCGCTCACCCTCGCACCGGTCCGGCGCGTCCACTCAGTCGAAGAGATCGAACTCGCGTTCAACGCGGCCCGCCGCCGCGGCAACGAAGGACTGATGGCCAAGAACCCAGCCAGCGCCTACACTCCGGGACGACGCGGACTGGCGTGGCTGAAACTCAAGAAGGCCGCGGCCACGCTGGATGTCGTGGTCGTCGCCGTCGAGACTGGCCACGGCAAACGCAAAGCCGTACTCAGCGACTACACCTTTGCCATCCGGGATGACGAGAGCGATCGCCTGTTACCCGTCGGCAAGGCGTACTCCGGCTTGACCGATGCCGAGATCGCAAGACTGACCGAACACTTCCTCGACCGCACACTCGAGATCGACGGCAGGCGTCGCACGGTGGTCCCCGATACCGTGCTCGAAGTGGCCTTCGATGCGATCAACCCCAGCCCGCGCCACGCGAGTGGTTTCGCGCTCCGGTTTCCCCGTATCGTCCGCATCCGCGACGACAAGACCGTGGCCGATATCGATACCCTCTCCACCTGCCGCCGACTTGCCGCGGCCGCAGTCGACTGGGCACCGCCGCCGGAAACCCTGCCCGGGCTGGACGACGGCGCGAAATGAGGCGATAGTGCATCCCGAATGGACCGCTCCGCCTCTCGCCTGCGTTGCCTTCTGGTCGCCTCCCTCGCTCTCATGGCCACGCTTTCCAGCGCCGCTGCGCCCTTCACCGCCATGAGGGATGGAGAGCGTTTCCGCTACCGTACCGGCTGGGGCATCTTCGCGCACGCCGGGGAAGTGATCATCGAGGCCCACCGGGACACGCTGGAGGGGCGACCCGTCTTCCGCATCACGACGCAGATCTCCTCGCGCGGCGTCGTGCGCGGGCTCTACACCTTCGATAACCGGGGAGAGCTCGTGATCGACGAGGCGAGCGGCCGCATCCTCCAAGCGGCGGAAAGCGGGCGAGCGGGATCGAAGAAACAAGGTAGCCTCACGGTGTTCGACTACGAACGAGGGGTGGCTCGGCACACCGACGAGGAACGCCCGCACCGCAACCGGGAGTTCACGCTGCCGCACGGTGACCCCATCGATCTCATCTCGGCATTGATCCAGACACGGGAGTGGCGAGCGCAGATCGGCGATCGGCGCGAAGCCCTCGTTTATTTCGGTCGTGATCTCTACCCGATCGTCCTCCGAGCGGACGGCAAGGAAACCGTGCGAACGCCGGCTGGGTCGATGGAGACGCTGCGGCTCGTGCCATCGATGGAACGCGAGGAGCCGCGAGGGGTGTTCCGCAAAGGCGGCGAGATCAAGGTCTGGGTCTCCGAGCGGGAGCCGCGGCTCCCCGTGCAGATGCAGCTCAAGCTGAACTTTGGCAGCGCGCTGCTCACGCTGATCGAGCACCGCATCGAGCCGAGGAGCAAGCCCGCCACGGCGGCGGTGCCGACGCAGGGGAAATGAAGTCCATCCTCCTCCTGCGAGGCGGCGCGTTGGGCGATTTCCTGCTCACGCTGCCGCTCTTGCGCGCTCTTCGCCGCGAATATCCCGAAGCCCGCATCGAAATTGTCGGCAACGCCACTGCGGCCCGCCTGGCCGTCGACGCGAAGCTCCTCCAGGCCGCGCACTCCCAGCAGGAGGCGCGCTGGGCGGGACTCTACACGGCCGGCGCGTTGCCACCGTCACTGTCACGCTGGCTGGGCGATTTCGATCTGGTGATCCTCGGTTGGCCGGACCCCGAGGGCGAGGCCGCGCGACACTTCCCCATCCGTCCGGGGCAGGCGTTCCTCGCGATCGATCCCGCCCCGCGGGGAGGACCGCTCTGGCGCCAGTGGCTCGAGGGTGCAGCCCCTTACCTCCCGATCGCGTCCGTTGGGTCGGCCCCATTCGTGCCGCTGCCTTTGGCGACGGAAGCCGAGGCGGAGGCCCGCGCGCGGGTCACCCTTTCCCGACCTTACGTGGCCATTCATCCGGGAAGCGGCTCGGTGAGAAAGAACGCGCCCCCGGAACTCTGGCGCGAGACCATCGCCCGCCTTTCGCCGTTGCCCGTGCTGGTGGTGGTGGGCGAGGCCGACTCCCGCCTCACCCTCCTCTTCCGTTCCCTCGTGTCTCCGAGGATCCAACTGGCTGAGTGCTGGGAACTGCCGGTACTCGGAGCGGCGCTAGCGCAGGCCTCGGCCTATGCCGGTCACGACACCGGCATCACCCATCTGGCCGCAGCGGTGGGCACGACCACGCACGCCCTCTTCGGTCCCACGGATCCAGATGTCTGGACGCCGTTTGGTCGATCGGTACAGCGGTACCGTCATGATCTCCAGCGCGCGACGTTTGACCCCGCAGCGTTCGCCGCGTCGCTCCGCGCCGGTATCGAAGGCTGAGTGACGCGGAGCGGCGAAGCAGGAAAGCAACCGTATTTTTGCATTCCTCGGCTTTTGCTTCTCTGCGCGCGAAGAGCCTCGCACACTGCCTGACCCGTAGACGTGAAGGTAACTCCACCGCGCCACCATCGCCAACAACTCCGAGCCGCATTCCGCCGCTCCCTGAATCTCTGCACGGCCGAAGGGCTCGTCGCGATGCCGATCGTGACGATGTCGCTCCCGGTCAACGTCTTCCTCTCGGCGCTGTTCACCAAGGCGCTGCACCTGCCGAAGGCGACGATCGGAATCATCGCGTCGCTGCCCTTCCTGTGCAATTTCCTCCAGGTCTTCGTCGCGCCGTGGCTGTCGCGTCGGCTCTCGGCCAAGGCCCACGTCTACATTCCGGCCACGATCCACGTGATCTCGTGGGCCGTGCTCATCGGCATCCTGGAGATCATGCCGCGGCACGATCCACTGGCCGCCGGTCGCTGGCTGGCCGTCTGGTTCTTCATCTCCAGTTTTGCGGCGTCCCTCGCCGGCGTGGGCTGGAACGCTTGGATTCAGGAGTGGGTACCGGCGCGGCTGCGGGGCAAGTACTTCGGCCAACGCAACCAGCTCCTCTCGCTGTCCACCGTGACCTTTCTCGTGCTCACCGGGTGGTCCTTGGAACACTGGGATTACTCAATGCGGGTGTTTCAGGCGATTATTCTTTGCGCGGTCATTCTGCGCATTCTTTCGGTGGCATGGATCTGGCAGACTCCAGCGGGCACGCCCCATTCCCACGCGAAAAAGGATGCACTGCCGCTGCGGGAGCAGTTGGCGGTCATTCGCCGATCCAAGTCGTTGCTCGCCTTCGTCGGCTTCGGCGCCGTCTGGTCGTTCGCCGCGAACTGCTACGGACCGTTCTACCATGTTTTCATGTTTGAGGAATTGAATCTGACCGCGTTCAACGTGGGCGCTCTCTCCACGCTCGCGGCGCTCGGGGGAGCGGCGTCCCTGCCCGCGTGGGGACAGTTGCTCGATCGCTATGGTAACAAGGCGGTGATGACTGTGTCCCTCATCCTCTGGCAGGCCGGAAACGTGGCGTGGTGCTTTTTGACCCCGGAGAACCGCGCGATCCTGTACGGCGTCTGGATCTGGGGCGGCATGACCAGCGCGGGCTTCATTCTCGGGCAGTTTACGCTATTGCTGAAGCTGATTCCCGTCGCGGCCAAGAATCTCGCGATCGGGGTCTACCTTTCGGTGACCTCGGTCGTAGCAGCCGTCGCGCCCATCATGGGCGGCGAGTCGCTCGACTGGGCGCTCGCGCGGTGGAGCGGAGAGTCTCTCTGGGTGTACCACATTTGTTTCATCGTCCAGCCCGTGGTTGCCTGCGCTGGCGCGTTCTGGCTGCTGCGCGTTCACGAGCCCTCTGCCAGCTCCCTGACCAGCGTGGTGGGCGCGATGCGAAACATCCGTACGTTGAGCGGCATCTTCGGACTGAGCTTCCTCGTGAACTACGTCTTCTACCGGCCGCAGCGCCGGTGAAGCGATGCGCCTCCGCGCAGTCGGGCGGCAGCGCAGCTTGCCTGCGCCCCAGCGGCACGGCACTTTATCCCGAGAGCCGTGTCGCACTCACGAACCTTACCCGCATGAAAAAACGCACTTCCTTGGTTCTCGTGATCGCCGGTGTCGCGCTGCTGGTGTTTCTCGGTTACCGAGGCTACCGCTGGGCCGCCGATCGCGAGCAGGCGGCGCGCCTCGCGGCGAAGGAACAGGCCTCCGCGCTGGAGCGCGAAACCGAGGCCAAACGACTCGCCCGCATCGAAGCGGAAGCGCACCGCCTGAGCGCCCTGAAAGCCCAACAGGACGCCGAAAGAGCGGAGGCCGAACTGGCCCGACTCCGCGCCGAGCAGGCCACCGCCGAATCCGCCCGTCTCGCCGCGGAAAGCGCCGCCCGGGAGGCGGCCGAGACCCAGGCGCGCCTCGCCCGCGAACGGGATCTCGCCTCCGGCGAAGCCCGCCGCCTCGCCGAGTTGCGCGAGCGCGAGGCCGCCGAGGCGGCCGCCGCCCGCGAAGCCGCCCTCCGCCGCCTCGCCGACGCCGAGCGCCTCAGCCGCGAACGCGCCGAACGCGAGGCCGCACGCCTCGCTCGGCTCCGCGAACAGCGCGAACTCGAACTCGAGGCCGAACGTTCCCTCCTTACCCGCGGCATCCTCCCCCCTGACTACAAGCGCCGCCAACACTACTATCAGGCAATTGAGATGCAAAACGCCTCGATCGAGGCCGAGAACGT
>CAIOYO010000153.1 GCA_903862595.1 uncultured Opitutaceae bacterium
CGGGCAAGCAACCAGCCAAGTACCGTGGCCGCCACCGAACCGGCGACGGTCAGCCACAAGATGAAACCCACCGACGCGCGGAGATGGCGGCCGCGACGAAAGAAGCCCCCGATCTCCATGAGCGGCACCACCGCCAGCAGCGCGATCGGGAAGTGCAGAAACAGGGGATGCAGCCGGCCGAAAAACACCGCGAGCGAGGAGCGCTCCTGCCCATCCGCCGGCCACAGGAGCGGCATTGCGGACAAGCCGCCGACCACCAGCAGGCAGAGCAGAGCGGTGAAGAGACGCCGCGGGCGTCCATACCGGTTCTCCACACCGGGCGGCAGAGAAGAGGGGGTGTCAGGCATTGAGGAAAACGGGATAGGTAATCAGTCGATCACGCAATGTTGGAGCACGACCCGCGGCTCCACTCAGGCGATGAGGTCGTGGATGACCTTGGCCGGCATCACTCCGGTCAGTTTCTGATCGAGACCCTGAAACTTGAAGGTCAACCGGTTGTGATCGAAGCCGAACTGGTGCAGCATCGTCGCGTGGAGGTCGCGGATATGGATCGGATCTTTGACGATGTTGTAGGAGAAGTCGTCGGTCTCCCCGTACGAGAGCCCGCGTTTGATGCCGCCGCCAGCCATCCACATGCTGAAGCAGCGCGGATGATGATCGCGGCCGAAGTAATCCGGCTTGAGGCCACCTTGGGAGTAAACCGTGCGACCAAACTCTCCGCCCCAGATCACGAGCGTGTCATCCAAGAGGCCACGCCGTTTGAGATCCTCGATCAGGGCGTAGGTCGCCTGATCCGAATCCACCGCCAGGTCGCGGATCCGCGCCGGCAAGTCACCGTGCGTATCCCAACTCCGCAGGAAGATCTGCGTGAATCGGACGCCGCGCTCGGCCAGACGCCGTGCCATGAGGCAGTTGTAGGCGAAGGTACCCGGTTCCTTGGCGCGCTCGCCGTAAAGATCCCAGGTCGACTTGGGCTCCCGCGATAGATCAGTCAAATCCGGGACCGAGGTCTGCATCCGGAAGGCCATCTCGTACTGGGAGACGCGCGCGTTGATCTCCGGATCGCCGACGCTTTCGTAAAGATCGCGGTTCATGGCGTTCACGCCATCGATCATCGCACGACGGACGTTGCGCGAGATGCCCTCGGGATCGTTCAGGAAGAGCACCGGATCACTTCCGGAGCGGAGGGCCACGGCGGCGTGCTCCGGGGAAAGGAAGCCGGAGGACCAGAGTCGGTTGGACAACGCTTGAACGTTGGCCTTCACCGGCATCTTCGAGGTCAACACCACGAAGGTCGGGAGCTCCTCGTTCATCGCACCCAAGCCATACGACAACCACGCTCCGATGGACGGCTTGCCCGCAAACATGCTGCCCGTCGTGATCTGCAGGATCGCTGGCTCATGGTTGATGGCTTCGGTGTAGAGCGACTTCATCACCGTCAACTCATCCGCCACCCGCGCGGTGTAGGGAAAAAGGTTCGACACCCAGTGCCCCGACTTACCGTGCTGCGTAAACCCAAAGGGGCTCGGCGCCACGGGCAGCCGTGCCTGGCTCGAGGTCATGCCGGTCAAGATCTGTCCTCCACGGACCGACTCAGGCAGGTCCTTGTCATACATTTCCTTCAGGCCCGGCTTGTAATCCCACGTCTCGAGCTGCGAAGGAGCGCCAGCCATGAACAAGTAGATCGCACGCTTCGCCTTCGGTGCGAAGTGCGGCGCGAAGGAGACCGGAGCGTTCGGCTGCGCGAAGGCCGTGGTCGGATTGCGCCCGAGGATGCTTGCGAGCCCCGCCCACGCCAGCGCCTTGCCGGTCCGGCCGAGGAAGTGTCGCCGCGTCTCCAGCTCAAGCCACTCGCGCTTGAGCGACTGGGGAACCGGGAGGTCCCACACCGTCGGCCCTTCACCGGCGTGGTCCGAGCAGAGGTGCGCATGGGGATCGTGCTGAATCGGGTCGGAGGACATGGCGGGAACGGGTTGAACGCGTCTACTTGGTCAGGAACTCATCAAGGTTGAGGAACTGGCTCGCCACCATGGTCCACGCCGCGAGTTCGGCGGAGTCGACGCCGGGGGCAACGCTGGAATCACCCACGCCGAGCAGCAGAATCGCCGCGTTGGCATCGGCACGGTAATGCGAGACGAACTCCTCCAGGGGGGCCTGGAAGTGGCCCTTCTCCCGCGCGGACAGCGGGCGGCCGAGCGTGAATCCAGCCAAGGCCTGAAGGCGGGCCTCTGTGCTGGAGTGGCCGGAAAGCAGCACGCGCTCGGCCAGCTTGCGCGAGGCCTCGATCCACTGGCGATCATTCATCGTCACGAAGGCCTGAAGGGGAGTATTGCTCCGGGGCCTCCGGACGCACGCGAGTTCGCGCGAGGGGCTATCGAAGGTCTCGAAGGCCGGCGGTGGCGAGGACCGCTTCCAGAAGGCGTAGACACTGCGGCGATACAGCTGGTCACCGTGCCCGACGATGTAGGTGCGGGTGTTGGACTCCGGCATGGCGACTTCCTCCCACAGTCCACCCGGTTGATAGGGTTTCACCGGGGGACCACCGAGCCGCGGGGAAAGTAGACCTGCCGCCGCCAACGCACTGTCCCGCAATACTTCGCCGTCCATGCGATATCGGGGTCCGCGGGCGAGGAACCGATTGGCCGGATCTTTCTGCAGGTCAGCCGGACGTACGCGCGCTGACTGCCGGTACGTGGCGGAGAGCACCAGGGTGCGGTACATCCGCTTGACGTCCCAACCACTCTCCCGGAACTCCACCGCCAGCCAGTCCAGCAGTTCCGGATGGGTGGGCCGCGACCCCATCACACCGAAGTCGCCCGGGCTGTCGACGATGCCCGTGCCAAAAAGCTCCTGCCACATCCGGTTGACCGCAACTCGGGCGAAGAGCGGCTGCTCCGGCGTCACCAGCCATTCAGCCAGTCCGCGACGGTTGCGGGGCTTGCCCTCCGGCAAGGGCGGGAGGAAGTGCGGGGTCTGCGGCTCAACCCGCTCGGCGCGGGCGAAGTAGTCACCACGAGTGAGCACGTCGGCGAATGCCGGAGTCGACTTCTCGCGCGCAATCAGCGTGGGCTCACCCGTCTTGGTCAGCTCCTGAAGGCGAGCTTCCGCAGCCACCAGTCTGGCGTGGAGGTCACAGCCCTCCCCGTCTTGTTCCCCGATGAAGAATCGATCGGCTGCGATGAACGCTTCCAAGGTCGACCACTTCGCCGGGTCGGGCTGCCGCGCCACAATCTCGGCGGCAAGGTCCTCAAACGGCCAACACGCGACTTCTGCGGGAGAAAGCGTGCGGCGGTAAATCCGGACGTCCTGGTAACTGGTTTCGCGCAGCGGATCCGAGTCGTCGCGGCGACCCAGATGGGTCTCGGCCGTCGTACGAACGCTCTGGCCGGGCGCGAGCGTGTCCGCCACCACCTTGGTCTCGACGCGGCGTCCGTTGACATACAGCGCAAGGCCGGCGGCACGTCCCGAACCGTCGTAGGTGAAGGCGACATGCTGCCACTCGTAGCGCGGCAGCTTCTCCATTGTCGCCACCGTGAGCACATGCTTCGCGTCGTGCGCGAGGTTCACCTCGAGGCGCGCATCGCGCTGGTAGAGATCCCAGCCACGGCCCTCGAGCTTCTTGGCATCGCCCCGGCGGGCGATCAACGATCCGTCACCGGTATGGCCTCCTCCGGTCTTCTGGCGCAGCATGATCCAGCCACCGACGGAGAGTGCGTCCGCCGTGTCGATGTCCGCCACGCTGCCCAAGGACAGCCGGGTCGACATGTCCATCCGCATTCCTGCCCACGCCCAGTTGGTCTCTCCCCAGACCAGGGGATTCACTTGCGCACGGAACTCGGCCACCGCCGCTGCGGGGGCGGAGTTACGCACCACGTCACCACGCCCTTCATCAAAACGCAGCCGGACCTCGAGGCCCGTCGCATCCACCGGCCGGGGGCGCTGGCCCGCGGCCAGCCACTC
>CAIOYO010000154.1 GCA_903862595.1 uncultured Opitutaceae bacterium
CAACGGAATGCCCCCACCGCCCCGGGCGTGGAGGCCCACCTGCATTCTGTCATCACCGACGCCGCCGCCCACCCGGGACGGCTCGTCCGCGCGCGCTTGGTTGACCTCGCGGCCCGGACCCACGGACTCGCCGCCGCCGACGCCGAGCACCTCGCCTGCGCCGTGGAATTTCTCCACCTGGCCTCGCTGCTCATCGACGACCTCCCGTGCATGGACGACGCCACCCATCGCCGCGGCCGGCCCTGCGCGCACCGCGTTCATGGCGAGGCGAGCACCATCCTGGCGGCCCTTGCCTTCATCAATCGCGCCTACGCCCTCGCCAACCTCAGTTTCGCGCGCCAGTCCGCCGAAATCCGCGTCGCGGCGATCGCCTGCCTCGACAGCTGCCTCGGCACCGCCGGGCTGGTGGGTGGGCAAGCCCTCGATCTTCGCTTCGCCGAGAGCCCGGAAACCGCCCGCAACGTCAGCACCGTGGCACTGCGCAAGACCGCCTCGCTCTTCTGGCTCGCCGTGCTCCTCCCAGCCCTGCCCGCCACGCCTTCGGCCCGCGAACTGCACCTGCTCAAGGCTCTCTGCATCTACTGGGGCCTCGCCTACCAAGCCGCCGACGACCTCGCCGACCTGATCGGAGCGGCCGCCGCGACGGGCAAGACGCCCGGACGGGATCGCGCCCTCTCCCGCCCGAACCTCGCGGTCGCACTCGGCGTCCCGGCGACGCGCCACCGCGTGGCCCGACTCAGCGCGCTCGCCAACCAGGCGATCAGCACCCTGATCGGCAGCCATCCGCGCTGGTCCTACCTGATCGCATTCCACGAGCACGTCGTGCCCAGCCCGGCCGGCGCACTCGTCAACGCCGCCTGAGCCCCGCGATGCGCTCGCTCTCACTTGTCTTCACCAACCTGCGGCGACACCGCCTGCGCGCCCTGATCGGCGTGGCCGGCATCGCGTTCGGCGTCGCCGCGATGCTCACCATCCTCGGCATCGTCAACGGCGCGATCGGCATGTTCGAACGCATCCTCTCCAGCGACAGTCACTACCTGGTGTTCGAGCGCAACGTTTCGGACCTGTTCTTCAGCTCCGTCCCAGAAGTCGACGCCCAGGCCATTCGTGCGCTCCCTAACGTCGCCTCCGCTCATCCGCTTCTCTTTGGGGTGGTCTCGTCGCCGGGGTTCCCCGTCATCACGTGCTTCGGTCTCGAAGCCGACGATCCCCGGCTGACCCACGCGGAGTGGCGCGAGGGTTCGCGGGAGCGCTTCGGCGCACGCGACGACGAGATCTTCCTCGGCTCCCGGGCGGCGGACTTTCTCCACACGCCCACGGGTCAGGATGTCACCATCGGCGCACAGCATTACCGCGTCGCCGGCGTCGTCCGCACCGAGAATGGATTCGAGGACGGCGGCGTCTTCCTGCCCCTCCGCTCCGCGCAGGCTTTCTTCCACCGTCCGGGCGTTTGCTCGGTCGTCGCCGTGACGCTGCGCAACACCGCTGAGGGCGCCGCCTTCAAGCGCGCCGTTGAGTCCGCGCACCCCCGCCTGATCGCACTGGAGAACCGGGAATTCAGTCAGAGCTACAATTCATTCCGCATCCTGAAGATGACTGCGTGGGCGGTGGGGCTCTGCGCCTTCCTGCTCGGTGGTCTGGGCGTCGCCAACACGATGTTGCTCTCCGTTTTCAGCCGGATCCGCGAGATCGCCGTCCTCCGGGTCTGCGGCTTCTCGCAACGACAGGTCTCCGCCCTGGTGCTCGGTGAGGCGACGGCGATCGCCTGCGCCGGACTCGTGGTCGGCCTGCTCCTTGGCGGAGGGGTGCTCCTCGCACTTCCCCATGCGCCGCAATTCCAGGGCTACGTCCAGGCCAACGTGAATGGCTGGGTGCTGCTCGGCATCACGGCGACCGCCGTGGTCACCGCCGTCGCCGGCGCCATCTACCCCGCCCGGTTCGCCGGACGAATCCAACCTGCGGAGGCCTTGCGCTATGAGTGACCGTGGCAGCATCGTCGTGCGTGCACGACACGTGTGGAAGAGCTACGATCAGGGCCGCGTCAGCGTCCTGCAGGACGCCTCACTCGAGGTGCGCGCCGGCGAAGTCGTCGCGCTCTGGGGCTCCTCCGGTTCCGGGAAGAGCACGCTTCTCCATTTGCTCGGCGGACTCGATACTCCGGATCGCGGCGAACTCAGCGTCTGCGGACTCGATCCGACCCTTGAGAGCAACCGGCTCGAACTGCGCCGCCGTCACTTGGGCTTCGTCTTCCAGCTGCACAATCTCATCCCCGACCTCACCGTCGAGGAGAACATCCGGATCCCCGCCCTCGCCCTCGGCCGTCCGGTGGCGGAGACCGCCGCACGGGTGCGCGACCTCGCGACGCGCGTCGGCCTGCAGCACCGTCTCTCCCACCGCATCCAGGATCTCTCCGGCGGCGAGCGCCAGCGTACCGCGATCTGCCGGGCGCTGCTCAACGCCCCGGCGGTGTTGCTCGCGGACGAACCCACCGGCTCGCTCGATGAGGCCACCGGGGACTCCGTTTTCGCGCTGCTGCGTTCGCTCGCCCAGCACGACCGCATCACGATCATCCTCGCCACGCACGAACGCCGGTTCGCCGAGGCCTGCGACCGGATCGTCCGGGTGCGCGATGGACGGTTGCTCGCGAATCTCTGATGCAGCTACTTGCCGAGCGGAGCGCGGCGCGCTCCACCGTGCCAACGATGCCCACGCCCTCCTTCACCGTGCCGTCCGCTGAGCACACGGCGCTCGCTGCCGTCAGTCGGAGCACCTCGCAGCATGCCTTCGTCTGGCTCGCCCTCGCCAATGCCGTGGGCCTGCTGATGGCGCTACTGCTGGCGTGGCCGAGTCTGAATGATCTGCTGGCGCCGCTCAGCTACGGGCGCTGGGTCAGCGTCCACCTCAACGGGCACTTGTACGGCTGGTGCACCGTGCCGCTGATCGGCGTGGCGCTGCGCGTCTTCTTGGATCCGCGTCATCCGCACGCCGCGCGCCACGGAAACATTGGCCTCGCGGCCTGGTCCCTCGCCCTCGCCGCGGGGAGCGTCTCGTGGCTGGCGGGGCACAGCAGCGGTAAACTCTTCATGGAATGGAGCGGCTGGATGCGACCCGCCCTGCCGGCGGCCATGCTGGTTCTCTGGACTGTCCTCGCGGCCCACACATGGTGGCGTCGACCCTCGCGGGTATCGGATGTCCTCACCGGGCGCGCGCTCCTTGCCGCGTCCGTCCTCGCCGCCCTTCTCGTCGTTCCGGTGGTCTTCTTCTGGGCCGCGGGTGCCACGGTCTATCCGGCGGTGAATCCCGACTCTGGCGGAGCCACGGGAGCGGCGCTGCTCGGTTCCACGCTCGGCATCCTCACGCTCTACGGTGCGCTGCCGGTCGTGCTCGGTCGACCGCGCCACGCTGGCACTGGGTGGACCCGGGCGTACGGGCCGCGCCTGTACGTCGCCGCGCTCGTGGCGTCGTGGCTGCTCTACTCCGGACTGAATCATGGCGCGGTGTCGCACCACCGCCTCGCGCCGCAAGCGGCGCTCGGCACGCTGCTGGCGTGGGTTCCGCTGACGTGGCTGCACTTCCGCGCCTACGTCTGGCCTGCGGCGACACGGCGTTGGCTACTCTCCGCATTCGCCTGCTGGGCGCTCCTGGTCATCGATGGATGGCTGACGTTCCTGCCGGGGTTTTCCGAGACGCTGAAGTTCACCCATGGTCTGGTGGCCCATGCGCACCTCGCGATGGCCGGTTTCATCACGGCGGTAAACCACGTGATCCTCCAGTGCCTAACTCCCTCGACCGACCCGGAAGACCCACCGATCGGGCCCTCCACAGCGGTCGCATCCTCGATGGCTACACCGGGTTTCGTGCTGTGGCACGTCGGGCTCGTCCTCCACTTCGTCGCCCTGATCGGCCTCTTCACCGTGGAGCGGTCCGATGTCTCGGCGCTTTTCCTCGGCTCTGCCGCGGCCGAGGGCTGGTTGTGGCTGCGCGCCGCGGGCGGCGGAGTCCTGCTTGCGGCCTCCGTGATTTGGGTCCGCAATGCTTTTCGACCATGAAGACTTATTCTCCGGAGTTCCTCGCCCGGGCGCTCTGCGGATTCGCGGGAGCAATGGATGCCGCCGCCGGTCTCGGCCTGATGCTGATCCCCACCGTGGTGCTACCGCTGATGTTCGTCGCGGTGCCTGGACCGGAAGCTCTGATCTTCCTGCGGTTCGTGGGCGCATTCGTGGCGTCCGTCGGTACAACTTATCTGTGGGCTCTGGCCGCGCCGGCGGAGCGACTGCGAGTCATTCTCGGAGCCACCATCATCTTTCGGATCGCGGCGGGCGGTTACAGCCTGACTGCCATTCTGCTCGGCCACCTCAGCCCGATGTGGCTGAGCGTCCCCGCCACGGACTTTGGGCTCGCCGTCGCGCAATCCCTGCTCTTGCGCCGCGGCGCCGGGCGCTCCCGTCATGACTGACGCTCCTCAGGAAGAGTCACCGCGCCGGTCTGCGGTGGCGTGCGCCGTCGTCGCGATCGCGGCGACGTACGTCTATTTCCTCCTCTTTGCGGAATTCGCGCTGGTGGAGTTGGCGCTGCCGCTGGCCGAGGGACGACTGCGCTGGCTCCTCGGCGCACTCGGCGTCGGTGGCGTGACTGGAAGCCTGTTGGCGGCTCGGAGTTTCCGCTTTGAGCGCTACACCCGGTCCGTGGCGCACGGCTTCAGAGCCTGCGGCGTGGCCGCCGTGCTCGCCCTCCTCGCGAAGACATGGCTCTTGATGATGATCGCCGCGTTGTCCGTGGGCCTGAGCCTGGGGTGGCTCACCGTGATTCTGGTCAGCGGGCTTCGGGGCGTGCTCGGGGGGCGAAGGCTCGGACTCTGGGCCGGGATCGGCACGGGCTCCGCCTACGCGTTCTGCAACCTGCCTTCGGTCTTCAATGCGAGTCCGGCGGACCAAACGGTCGTGGCGGCCGTGGCCGTGGTGATCGGCGCGTTGGCGGCCAACGGACTTTCCCTCACTGCCGCACCGCGGGCCGAACACGCGGACTTCCAGCCGCCGATCCCAGCCTGCTGGGTGGTCGCATTCCTCGCGCTCGTCTGGCTGGACTCCGCCGCCTTCTACATCATCCAGCACACGGAGCCCTTGCGTAACGCGACGTGGCAGGGCGCCTGGGTGCTCGGCGGCAATGCCCTCACCCATCTCGTGGCGGCCGTGATCGCCGGCATCGCGATTGACCGCGGATTCAACGCGCGCGTCCTGGGGCTGGCGTTCGCACTTCTCACCGGCGCGGCGCTGTGGCTTGGCGACGGGGCAGCACGAACCACCGGCGTCGAGGTGCTCTACACCGCCGGTGTCTCGCTTTACTCCACCGCACTCGTCGCCTACCCCGCGCAGGGAGGACGTCCCCGACTTTCGGCGGCACTCTTCGCCGTGGCCGGATGGGGCGGCTCCGCTCTCGGCATCGGGCTCGCGCAGGACCTGCATCACATCCCCGCTTGGTTCTGCGGCGCGGCCGGGCTGGCTTTCGCCTTCGCCCTCGGCTGGCGGCACCGCCACCTGCGACGCGTCGGCGCCGCCGCACTCGCCGTGCTGCTCGGCGGCGCGTTGACCGACTCCGACGTCCAAGCAAACGAAGAGGCCGTCATCGCCTTCGGTCGGCAAACCTACATCGCCGAGGGCTGCCTGCACTGTCACTCGCAATACCTGCGTCCCAGCGTGGCGGAAGACGCCACGCGCTGGGGGCCCGTTCCCTCGCTGGCAGCACAACTGCAAGGCCGTCCGCCCTTGCTCGGCAACCGACGCCTCGGACCCGACCTGAGTCAGGTGGGCAACCGACGCTCAGCGGAATGGAACCGGCTGCACCTCATCGAGCCGCGCAGCGTGTCGCCCGGCTCGCGGATGCCGTCCTACGCGCACCTCTTCGCCGACGGCGATCCGCGGGGCGATGCGCTCGTCGCTTATCTTGCGAGCCTCGGTCGCGACTCCTTGGCCGCCCGCGTGGCAAGCGCGGCCGCATGGATGCCACACACTCCGGCTCAGCCACGCGCCGGAGATCAAACGGAGCTCACTCGCGGCCGCTCCCGGTTCGCTCAACTCTGCGCGCCATGCCATGGGGACGCGGCGCGCGGGGATGGTAAGCTCGCGGCGCGACTCGCGCAGAGCCCGCCGGATTTGGTGCAGAGGCCGTGGCGCCACCTGCCCGAGGGGCTCACCCCGCAGGAACGCGAATTACACTTGGCAAGGTTGATTAAGTTCGGCGTGCCCGGCACCGCCATGGCCGGCCGGGAATACCTGCCCGACGAAGACGTCGTTTCGCTCGCCCGATTCGTCGCCGGCCTGCAAGCTGCCGGGACGCCGCGGTCATGAAGATTCTCATCGTCGAAGACGAACGCCGGGTCGGGCAGTTCATCGAACGAGCCCTGCAGGAGCAGAGCCATGCCACGCAGCTGGTTTCGACGTGCCGGGATGCGCGCGACGCCCTGGCGGCATCGGCGTGCGATGCAATCATCCTCGACCTGGGACTTCCCGACGGCGACGGGCTGGATCTGCTGCAGGAATGGCGACGCGCCGGCTTCAACGAGCCCGTGCTGATCCTGAGCGCGCGCGATGCGGTGGCGGATCGCATCCGCGGATTGAATCTGGGAGCGGACGACTACCTTCCGAAACCCTTCTCGATCGAGGAGCTCTTGGCGCGCATTCGCTCGCTCGTCCGTCGCCATGCCGGCACGAAACAGACGGTTCTCACGCACGGGACCGTGCGGCTGGATCTGCTCGCGCGCACCGCGACCTCCGGCAGCAAGCCCGTGGAACTCACCAGCCGAGAACTCGCCCTGCTGGAGCTCTTCCTGCAGAATCCCGGGCGTGTGCTCACCCGCACGCTGATCGCCGAGAAAGTCTGGGAGGCATCGTACGAGCTCGAGACGAATCTTATCGATGTCTACGTCCGCCGGCTGCGGCAGAAGTTCGACCACGAGGGAGGCGGGCTCGCCATCAAGACCGTCCGCGGCGTCGGCTACCAGCTCACATGAACCGTGGTCCCTCCGACTCCCCCCGCCGTCGGTTCTTGTCGGGATCGTTCACCGGAGGGATCGCACTGCGCTTCGCAACGCTCGTGACGGCAACCACCGCGCTGGTCCTCGGAGCCGGGGCATGGCTGCTCGACCGTCAGATGCTGCGGAGTCTGGAGAGCCTGCACGATATCGAGTTCACGGAAGTGGTGGCGGCAATCGAGTCGCGCACCAACCTGACCCCGGAGGAACTGGGGCAGCGTCTTTCCCCCATCACGGACGCGGGCGCGACGCTGTTCTTTGTGCAGGTAAGTCAGTCCGAGAGCCGAATCCTCTTTCGCTCCCGAAACCTTGGCGACGTGCGACTCCCGGTGCTGACCAACGAGGCCGTGCACCTGGAGCAATCCCTCGCCTCGCTGGGCAATGTCTATGTCTCGCAGTACTCGCTCGGGTCGTGGCGCGTCCAGATCGCCAGTGGATTGGATGCCACGCAGCGCCTGCTGCGCGATTATCTCCGGGTGAGTGTGTTCCTGCTGGTGTCGGTCACGCTGATCAGCATCGGCCTCGGGTTTGGCTTCGCCCGCTTGGTCCTCCAGCCCGTACGGGCGATCCGGGAGACGGCTTCCCGAATCCGCGGAGACCAACTCGCCGAGCGCATTCCGGTACCACCCGGTCGGGACGAGCTCGCTTCTCTCGTTCGCCTGCTGAACGAAATGTTCGATCGCATCGAGGCATCGTTTCACCAGATGCGGCACTTCTCCGCCACCGCCTCGCACGAGCTGAAGACGCCGCTCTCGCTCATCCGTCTCAACGCCGAGCGTCTCCAGCGCCAG
>CAIOYO010000155.1 GCA_903862595.1 uncultured Opitutaceae bacterium
GCCTACTCCAGCGGCAAGGCGGTCATCGCCGGCAAGGGCACCGAGGATTTCGTCACGATGACCCTCGAGCCCGAGGTCACGCTGGCGCCGAAGCTGGGCTACGATACCGTGCTGCACCCGGAGTGGTTCGAGGCGCACGCGGGGCTCGACGAGAGCGGCAAGGGCGACTTCTTCGGCCCGGTGATCGCCGCCACCGTGATCGCCCAGAAGTCCATGATCGAGAAGTGGCGCGAGGCCGGCGTGCAGGATTCCAAGCGCATCGCCGAGCGGCAGATCCTGGCCTTCGACGAAATGATCCGCGGCACGCACGGGGTCGTGGTGAAGACGTGCTACTGCAGCATGCCGAAGTACAACGAGCTGATGTCGCGCCCGCGCGCGAACCTCAACCTGCTGCTCGCCTGGCTGCACGGCACCGCCCTCCAGCAGGCCCTCGCCGAGAAGCCGGTGCCGTGGGGGCTGCTCGACCAATTCTCGGAGCAACCGCTGGTGCAGCGCGAACTCACCCGCAAGGGCGTAAAGAACTTTGAGCTGCGTATGCGGACCAAGGCGGAAGAGGACCCGGTGGTCGCCGCCGCCTCCGTCGTTGCCCGCGCCGCCTACGTGCGTGAGATGAAGCGGCTGTCGGAGCGCTTCGGCTCCAAGCTCCAGAAGGGCGCCGGCCCGCTAGTGAAGAAGCAGGGCGCGGAAATCATCGCCCGCTTTGGCGCGCGCGCCCTCGGCGATTACGCCAAGCTGCACTTCCGCACCGCGTACGAGGTCGTGCGCGACGCCGGCAAGCTTGACGAGCTGCCGCTGCCGGAACCGAAGGCCAAGATGGATTGGTGACGCGCCCCCGGGCTCCCACGGCATGGCCAAACGGCGGCAATTGCGCAGCTTCGACCTGAAGCACCTCGACGGGGTGACCGAGCTGATCGGCGTCGACGAGGCAGGCCGCGGCGCATTCGCCGGTCCCGTCGTCGCCGGCGCCGTGCTGGTCACGCGCACGTTCCTCGAGAGCCGCTGGACCGAGGCGAACGCGCGCCGGATCAACGATTCGAAGCAGCTCGGCCCCGACGAGCGCGAGGCGTTGTGGTCCGACTTCGAGACGCTCGCCAACGAGGGGCAGATCCACGCCAACTTCGGCGTCGCCGACGTCGCGGAGATCGAGACCCACAACATCCTCGGCGCCACCAAGCTCGCGATGCGCCGCGCGCTGGAGGGCATCTATCCGCCGTCAGCGTTCGCCCCGACGCGCGAGCCGGACCTGTTCGCCTCCGCCGAGGAAATCGCCGCGTTCCAGCCCCAGGCCTCCGCGCGCATCCTCATCGACGGCCTCGCCCTCCGCAATTTCCCGTACCCGCACGTCGCCGTGGTCACCGGCGACACGCGCTCCCTGTGCATCGCGATGGCGTCGATCATCGCCAAGGTCACCCGCGACCGCCTGATGGTCGAACTCGACGCGAAGCACCCCGGTTACGGCTTCGCCCAGCACAAGGGCTACGGCACCGAGGAGCACCGCGAGGCCGTGCTCCGGCTCGGCCGTTGCCCCCAGCACCGCGACGTCTTCCTGCGCAAGCTGCTTGCCGCGCAGCCCGACCCGGGCCAAATGGATTTCCTCGACGCAGCCGAAGCCTGACGCCCCGCCATGGCCACCCGACGTCCCTCCTCCCTCGATCGCGTGCTCGGTCGGCTCGACCAGCTCGACGCGGTCAACCTCACCAACCTTGTGCAGCGGTTGGCGCGGGAGCGCGGGCTTTTCGAGGACATCTTCAACGTGCTGCAGGAGGGCATCCTCGTCGTCGATGTCGAGGGCGTCATCGCCTACGCCAACGACGCCGCCGACCAGCTGATCGGCCTCGGTGGCGGCAAGGACCTCGCCGGCCAGACGCTCTGGCGCCTCGTGCCCGGGCTGCGCCCCTCGCTCGGCGCGATCATGGACGACGACGTCGCGCTGCCGATTGTGGCGCGCGAATTTGAGCTCACGTACCCCGAGCCGCGCACCGTGCGGCTGTACATGGTGCCCTTCCGCTCCGACCCGAAGTCCGGCGCAGAGCGCCGCTTCGTGGTCATCCTCTCCGACGTCACGCGCGACAAGGCGACCACCGAGGAGCGCATCGAGAGCGAACGCACATCGTCGATCCTGCTCCTCGCCGCGAGCGTCGCGCACGAGCTCGGCAATCCGCTCAATTCCCTGACGATCCACCTGCAGTTGATGGAGCGGCGGATCAAGAAGCTGCGGCTCGCGGCCAAGGACAAGGAAGCCGCCGCGCTGTCGGAGTCGGTCGCGATCTGCCAGGCCGAGGTGCAGCGTCTCGACGGCATCATCACGCACTTCCTCGAGGCGATCCGCCCGCGGCCCCCGGCGCTGGTCGAGAACGACCTCGCGGAAATCCTCGCCGACGTCTTCCGCTTCCAGCAGGACGAACTCGCCGACCGCGGGATCAAGGTCGAGGCAGAGACGCAGGACCGACTCCCGACCGTGATGGCGGATCGCGACCAAGTGAAGCAGGCGTTCTTCAACGTGATCAAGAACGCGATGGAGGCGATGAAACCCGGCGGCGTCCTCCGCGTCGGCGCGGCGGCGGACGACGACTTTGTCACCGTGGTCTTCGGCGACACCGGCAGCGGCATCCGCCAGGAAGACCTCCTCAAGCTCTTCGAGCCCTACCACACCACGAAGGCCGAAGGCCACGGGCTCGGCCTGATGATCGTCCAACGCATCCTCCGCGAGCACGGCGGGCAGGTCGGGATCGAGAGCAAGGAAGGCGTCGGCACCGTCGTGACCCTCCGCTTCCCCCGCAAGGACCGCCGCGTCCGCATGCTCGCCCCGGCGGGGGAGTAGGCGCAGCGAGGCTAATGCCCCCAAGCTGGCGCGGCGGGAGAGGCGTGGGCAGCCCGGTGCTGCCCGCGCCGCGTAACCGGCGTGGAGCACCCAACGAAGCTCCAGCGCGGGCCAGCGCGGAGCCGAGTCTGTGTCGGCTGCCGAGGCCTTCATCACGGACCGGTCGGATCGCGGCTCTCGCCTGCACGCTTGACCGTAGCGGCCGCTAGTGTGTCAATTTGCCCCATGGTGCCGAGCGTCCTCATTGTCGATGATGAGAAGAACACCCGCGAGGGGCTCCAGCAGGCCTTGGGGGACGATTACGACGTCTCGGTGGCGGGGAACGCGGATGAAGCGTTCAACCTGATGGAGTCGTCGGAGTTTGACGTCGTGCTGACGGACCTCCGTATGCCGGGCGGCAAGAGTGGCCTGAAGGTGATCGACAAGGCGCTGACGCTGTCGAACCGGCCGGCGGTGATCATGATGACCGCTTACGGCAGCATTGATACGGCGGTGGAGGCGATGAAGCGCGGGGCGGTGGATTTCCTGACCAAGCCGGTGAACATCGAGCGCCTGGAGATCCTGATCCAGCGCGCGCTCAAGAACAAGACCCTCGAAGTTGAGGTGAAGCAGCTGCACGAACGCCTCGACGAGAAGTTCAGCTTTTCGGGCATCATCGGCAGTTCGGGGAAGCTGCAGGACGTGCTCGACCGCGTGCGCCTCGTTGCACCCTCGCGGGCGACGATCCTCATCGAAGGCGAGAGCGGCACCGGCAAGGAACTCATCGCGCAGGCGATCCACCAGGCGAGTCCCCGGTCGCGGGCGCCCTTCATCGCGGTGCACTGTGCGGCGCTGTCGGAGAACCTCCTCGAGAGCGAAATCTTCGGTCACGAGCGCGGTGCGTTCACGGGCGCGACGGAGCGGCGGATCGGTCGCTTCGAAGCGGCGGATGGCGGCACCCTCTTCCTCGATGAAATCGGAGAAATCACCGCCAGCACCCAGGTGAAACTCCTCCGCTTCCTTGAGACCCGCACCGTCGAGCGCGTCGGCGGCAACAAGCCCCTCGAACTCGACGTCCGGCTCGTCGCCGCGACGAACCGTTCCCTCGAGCAGATGGTGCGGGAAGGGAAATTCCGGGAGGACCTGTTCTTTCGCCTGAACGTCGTGCGCATCGGACTCCCGGCCCTGCGGGAGCGGCCGGAGGACATCCCACTGCTCCTGACGCATTACCTGAAGCACTTCGCGCAGGAGAACGGCTTTGCGGCCTCGCCGGTGGAGCCGGACGCGATGCGTTGCCTGCAGGCCTACCCCTGGCCCGGGAACATTCGTGAACTCCGCAACTTCGCCGAGAACATCGTCGTCCTCCAGCAAGGCCGGAAACTGACCGAGTACGACCTCGAGCCCAAGTTCCGCGGCCTCGTCCCCGCGCTGCCCTCGGGAGCGGCGGGGAGCGGTGGTGCCGGCGCGGGGGCGGGCTCCGCTGGTATGTCGGGGGGCGTTGGCGGAGCGCAGGGCTCGGTCGGCGCCGGGGCGGGTGGGGCGGTGCCGGTGACCCCCGGTTGGACGATGGCCCCGGACCGCGCGCTCTCGGTGGAAGAGAACGAGAAGCGCCTTCTCCGCGAAGCGCTGATCAAGGCCCGCGGCAACCGCACTCGGGCGGCGGAGTTGATGGGCATCAGTCGACGGACCCTACACCGCAAGCTCGCGCAGTGGCCCGATCTGGATGTCAAGGAAGGCTGAGAACCCCCTCTCCGCCGTTCGTTAAAAAACCTGTTGACGCGCGCGAGCGCAGGCTATGTTCTCGCCGTCCTGTTTGCGGGCGTAGCTCAGTTGGTAGAGCACCACCTTGCCAAGGTGGACGTCGAGAGTTCGAGTCTCTTCGCCC
Source organism: uncultured Opitutaceae bacterium (assembly GCA_903862595.1). Classification (GTDB taxonomy): domain Bacteria; phylum Verrucomicrobiota; class Verrucomicrobiia; order Opitutales; family Opitutaceae; genus UBA6669. The sequence goes on from CAIOYO010000155.1 coordinate 4,686, forward strand.
GCTCCATTTTCCTAAAACCCCGGTAGCCGAAAAGGCCGCCGGGGTTTTTTGTTTTCTGCTTTCGGAAACGGGAGCGCGGGCGCCCGGGGATCGTGGCCGGTTGTTGATGGCGCGGGTGGCTGGTTTGCCGGGTGCGAACCGCACGTGCCCCTCCGATGATCTGCCGTGGGGGACGGTCGCCAGGCGCTTCACCGGTGGCCGACAGGTGGCGGCAACGACGCCCTCGGCCCTCGCGCTGCCCCCCCGCGCGCCTGTTCTTTGAGTCGGTCGCGCGCGTGGGCCCGGTTCACTATAAGCTGGTGTCCACAGCTGCTTTGCGCGTCTTCTCGTTCGCGGTCGGTTGCCCTCGGCAGTCGCTCGCCAAGGTCAGACAACGGCGGAGTTCGGTGATGCAGCCGAACCCCTCCCGATGGAATTCCCCGCAAATCCAATCACGCATTCGCAACGGAACAAACGATGAAACACTCCCCAGCATTCCTCCGCGCCGCGCTTCTTGTTTCGGCTCTTTTCGTGGTCGGCGTTGCCCAGGCGCAGGTGGCGGTGATCGTGAATCCCAAAAATGCCACGGCGACGATGACGGCGGACCAGGTCAGCCTCATTTTTCTGGGCAAGCAAACCACGTTTCCGAGTGGAGCAAAGGCTCAGCCGGTCGATCTGCCCCAGAGGTCATCCGCGCGCGAGGAGTTCTACACGAAGGTGACCGGCAAGACTGCGGCGCAAGTCAAGGCGGCTTGGTCGAGGATGGTGTTCACGGGAAAAGGACAGCCGCCCAAGGAGATGGGTTCGACGGCCGATATGAAAAAATTTGTCGCGGCCAATCCCGACGCCATCGGCTACATCGAAACCGCTGCGGTCGATGGCAGCGTGAAGGTGGTCTTGAGCGTGGACTGATTTCGCGGCTCGGGTTCCGCGTGGATCAAGGCGTGCCGGTGCGCCCGCAAGGCGCCACGAGGATTCACCTCACGCGCGCGGCACCCCGCCCCGCGAGGGAAAACAACAAAGCCGAACCCTCCGTCGGCGGCCTTATTCACCGGATCCGC
>CAIOYO010000156.1 GCA_903862595.1 uncultured Opitutaceae bacterium
CTGCTGCCGGAGCACGATCGAAAAACGCCCGATGTGCTTCTGCGCGGGGATCACCGCTACCAGATCGAACTCCGCGCCCTTGCGGGCGGGCGCGTCCAGTTCGTCCGCGACGGTGAAATCATCTTCGATGTCACGGACCCCCAACCCCTCACCCGCGGCTGGTTCGGCTTCCGCACCGTGAACAGCCGCTTGGAGATTTCGCGCTTCGAGGTCCTGAGCGCGACCAGCGCTCAGAAGTCGAACTGATCGATATTCTCCCGGGTGAACAGGAACGGCTTTCCGAGGAGGATGTTATCCCCCTCGACACGGAACTCGCCCAGGGAGCCCGCCTTGAAGGACGATGCCCCGGGCTTGAGTTCACCCCGCGCCAGCGCAACTGCCGCCTGCACCGTCAGGTAACCAAGGTCCTCCGTCTTCCAGAGGATCACCGTGTCCGTGACACCTTCCTTCACATAGCGGCGGTTCTCGTTGGGCAGCCCGAGTCCGACAACGCGCACCGCGCCCTTCTTGCCGGCCTGCTTCACTGCCTCGGCGGCACCTGGGACGGCGGGGGAACAAATCGCCATGATCAAGCGCAGCTTCGGGTGCGCGCTCATCAGCGCGGTCGCCTCAGACTGCGCGCGATCCTTCAGGTCATCGCACGGACGCACCCCGACGAGCTTCATACCGGGGTACCGGTCCTGGCGGCGGCGCTCGATCTCCCGCTGCCACTCCCGCTGGTTCCCCGCGGTCAGCGTCGCACAGATGATCGCGAACTCCCCTTCCCCGCCGCACAGACGGGCAGCCTCATCCATGAGTGCCTCGCCGATGCCCTGCGGGGTTGCCTGATTGACGAAGAAACTCCGCGCATCCGGCATCGCATCGGCGTCGAACGTCACGACCTGAATGCCTTGGCTGCGGGCCTTGCGGAGGGCCGTCGAAATCCCCTCGCGGTTCTCCGCGGCGACCGCGATGACATCGACCCCGAGGGTGATCCAATTCTCGACGATCTCGTTCTGCTTGGCCGCGTTGCTGTCCACCGGACCGTCGAAGAGCAACTCCACCCCGAGGTCTCGCGCGGCCCGCTCGGAGCCGGCCTTGCAGGAGATGAAGTAAGCGTTGCCCTTGGACTTGGGCAGCAGGGCCACCATGAGCTTGGAATCGGCCGCGCCCCATCCAAGGGAGGCGCCGAGACTGACGAGGAGGAGGGAAGCGACGAAACGGAGGGGCATGGTTCGAAAGCGTCCGGGATCACCACGGCCCCGGCACCCGGCCACTTCAAGCCGCGCGGCTCCGCTCGCGCAAGCGCTATCCCGCCGACGACCGTCGCCAGCGCTCGGCGAGCTTGCCCGCCGCGAGCGCAGCCAGCAGGAGTGCGCCGGTGAGCAGGCCCGCCAGTTCCTCCGCCGCGTTCATGCGCATCACCACCGGCAGCGTCGCGAGACCATTCTTCAGGACCGCGATCGCCGCGACGCCGAGGAGCGTGCCCGTGACCGTGCCACGGCCACCAAAGATGCTCGTGCCGCCCAGCACCACGGCCGTGATCGCAAAGAGTTCGTAGCCCAGGCCGGCATCCGCCTTCGCCTGACCCAGCCGCGAGGAGTAAACGAGCGCGGCGAGGGCCGCGATCACTCCGGCCGCGACATAGGCCGCGGTCAACTGTCCGCGTACACCGACGCCGGCATACCGTGCACCCTCCGGTGAAAACCCGATCACCCGAAACGCCCGCCCCGAGAACGTTCGGTGCACCCAAACCCACACCCCCACCGCCACGATAAGAAAAACCCACGCCTGCACCGGGATCCCAGCCCACCGCCCCTGACCCAGCGTGAGGAAGCTGGCCGGAAAGTCGCTGTACGTGACCGAACCTCGCGTGAATGCCTCCGCCAGGCCCCGAAAGAGCGAATAGGTTCCTAAGGTCACGATCAGCGGCGGCAAGCGGAGCTGACAGATCAACCCGGCGTTGATCCCTCCGGCGGCGGCCCCAACCAACAGCGTCACCACCGCCGCCACCGGCAGCGGCAGGCCCAGCACATGCGTGAGACCCCCGAACACGACCGCGCACAGACCGAGCAAGGACCCGACCGACAGATCAATGCCGCCGGTCAGAATCACCGGGGTGAGCGCCAGCGCCAGCAAGCCGATCTCGCACGAATGCCGCAGGATGTCGAACTGCCGATCCAGGGTACCGAACCCGACCGTGACGCCCCGACGGTTGGTGGTCGTCCCGAAGTGGTAGAACAAGAGCCACTCGACGACCAGCACCGCGAGCAGCAGCACCTCGTAGCGCAGCAGCCAGCGCCGCCACGTCGATGCCCGCGCGACGGTCGGAGTGGAAACGCGGGTCGACTCAGCGTCCATGGTTCCTCCTTTGCCGCACTCCCTCCACCATCACGGCCGCGAGAATGATCAGGCCCTGAATCGCCTTTTCCCAATACGCATCAATCCGCAGGTGTACCATCGCAGGCGAGATGCAGGCGAGCAGCAGCAGGCCGGCCAGCACGCCCCAGAGAGTGCCCCGGCCACCGGAAATCGCCACCCCACCCACGACCGCCGCCGCGATCGCCTTGAGCTCCAATCCGCTGCCGGTGAGCGGCTGGACCTGCGGGGATTGCACGACATTCATCACGGCAGCGATACCAGTGAGCGCTCCCATCAGGACGAACGTCGCCAGCGTCACCACTCGCGGCCGGATGCCGGCCAATCGCGCCGCCTCCGCGTCGCTGCCCACCGCATAGACCCAGCGTCCGACCGCCAGATGACGCAGTCCCCACGCGAGCAGCGCGAGGAGCGCCACCGCACCCGTGATCAGTAGCCATTGGCCCTGTGCCTGCGGCAGCCCCAACCATTGAATGCGCTCGGGCAGGTTCACGAACTCACCCTGACGCACCAGATTCAGGCCCTGACGCAACGCAACGAGCGTGGCCAGCGTCACCACGATCGAGGGCAGCCCGAGCCATGCCACGAGCAGGCCGTTGACCAAGCCGAGCGATCCACCAGCGAGCAACGCGACCGGCACAACGGCGGCCAGCGGCCAGCCCGCCGCCGCAAGGACACCCGCGACTACGCTACAGACCGAGAACTGCGATCCGACCGAGATGTCGATCTGGCGGACCAGGATGACCATGGCCACCCCGCACGCCACGACCAGCGAAGGCGCCTCGCGGGCCAGCAGCGAGAGCAGCGGCTGGAGTTGGAAAAAGGCCGGAGCGCGCCAAGCAAGATACGCCAGCAGAAGCGCCAAGACCCCGAGGACCGAGAGTTCACGGATCCAGCGATTCATGCAGCTCCCTCCTCCTGCGCCTGACCCAGCGCGGCACTCATCACCTGCGTCGCGGTCGCGCCCTGCGGCAATTCCGCCACGAGTTCGCCGCCACGCATCACGCCGATCCGATCGCTCATGCCGAGCACCTCCGGGAGATCACTCGAGATCAGCAGCACGGCCATGCCTTCGGCCGCAAAGCGCCGCACCAACCGGTGAATCTCGCTCTTCGCCCCCACGTCCACGCCCTGCGTCGGCTCATCCAGCAGCAACACTCGGGGACGCGTGGCCAGCCAGCGCGCCAACGCCACCTTTTGCTGGTTTCCGCCACTCAGATTAGCCGCCGCCGTCTCCGTATCCGGAGTCTTGATCGAGAGCGCCCGCACGAAGTGCTCCGCCTCGCTCCGCTCCCGGCCGCGGCGTAGCCAACCCAGCGGGAAGATCCGCCGCCACGCCGCCAGGGAAATGTTCTGGCCCACCGGCAGCTCCAAGACCACGCCGTGGCGCCGTCGGTCCTCCGGGACGTAGGCAACGCCTTGGGCGACGGCCGCTTGAGGCGATCCGATGGTCACCGCGACGCCGTCGATCCTCACTTCCCCCGCATCCGCTGGGGTCAGCCCGAAGATCGTCCGCGCCAGCTCGGTCCGCCCCGCCCCGACGAGGCCCGCGAGACCGTAGACCTCACCGGCTCGCACCTGCAGGCTGACCGGACGGCCACCGATGGCGCGGCAGCACAGGCCCTTGAGCTCCAAACGCACCGCACCGGGCGCAGACTCGGAGGCCGGGTAGAGCTGATCCACCTCGCGACCCACCATCAGGCGGATGAGTGCGGCCTCATCGACTTCCGCCCGCGTGCGGCAGGCGACCGTCTGACCATCGCGCAGCACCGTGACCCGGTCCGCCAGCGTCAGGATTTCCTCGAGTCGGTGGGAAATGTAGATCACCGCCACACCCTCACTCCGGAGCGCGGTCACGATCCCGAAGAGCCGTTCCTGCTCGCGTCGGGTCAGGGATGCGGTCGGCTCGTCCATGATGACAACGCGCGCACCCGCTCCCATGGCCGAGGCGATCTCGACCAGTTGCTGCTCGGGCATCGAGAGGGTCCCGACTTCCCGCTCCGGGTCGATCTCCGCGCCGATTCGCGCCAGCAAG
>CAIOYO010000157.1 GCA_903862595.1 uncultured Opitutaceae bacterium
GCGGTGGCGAAGGAGTTGGGGGCGACGGACGTGGTGAATTCTGGCCGTCAGGATGCGGTGGCGGCGGTGGCGGCGCTGACCCACGGGCGCGGCGCGGACTATGCCTTCGAGGTGGTCGGGATTTCGCCCACCCTGCAACTCGCGCTGGGTGCGCTGCGACGCGGTGGCACGGCGGTGCTGGTCGGCAACCTCGCCCCGAAGACGGATCTTCCCCTCCAGGCGGTGGTGACGCGCGAGCTGACCCTGATCGGCACCTGCGGGTCAGCCGGCGAGTACCCGCTCTGCCTTGATCTGATGAACCGCGGCGTGGTGCGGGTGGAGCCGATGATGACGGCGGTGGCGCCCCTCGCCGAAGGGGCCGCGTGGTTCTCGCGCCTCAGCGCCAAGGACGGAGGGCGCTACCTGAAGGTCATCCTGACCCCCTGAACGTCGCGTCGGTCCGGGACGTGCGCGCCGCGGATGCGGATGCGGATGCCGCAAGGCTTCGGCCGAGTTCCGGCTCGCTTCGCGCGGCCCGGGCGCGCTAGGACGGGAGGCGCAGGTCGCCCGGATGGCGGAATGGTAGACGCTTTCGACTTAAAATCGAATTTCCGTGAGGAAGTGCCGGTTCGAGTCCGGCTCCGGGCACTTGTCAGGAGGCGCGGTCCTGTGATGCTCGATGGCGGTGGCCTCCCGCCGACGGAGCCGCTCTGCTGCCCCGCGCGGCGTCGGCAAGATCTCGGCGTCAGCAACGGCTCACCGCGGCGTGGCGTACCTCGCGGCTCACTTGGCCCACGCGGGGATTTGGTCTAGGCGCACGTCGAAGATCCAAGGTCCCAGCAGGATCACGAGCCCGAGGATGATCGGCAGGACGACCAGATTGAGGATCATGCCGGCCTTGGCCATTTGTGGGAGCGTGACCTGGCCGCTCCCGAAGACGATGGCGTTGGGCGGCGTGCCGACCGGCATCATGAACGAGCAGTTGGCGGCGAGTGCGGTCGGGATCAGGAACAGGAGCGGGTTCTGGCCGAGGCTGAGTGCAATTGCGCCGGCGATGGGCAGGAACGTGGCGGCGGTGGCGGTGTTGCTCGTGAGCTCGGTGAGCATGAGAATCCCGAAGGTCAGCACGCAGAGCGTGAGGAGCATCGGCCAGCCATCGAGGGCCTGGCTCAGGTCGCCGAGAAACCGCGCGAGGCCGTGCTTCTCGATGTTGCCGGCGAGGCTGAGGCCGCCGCCGAAGAGCAGGAGCACGTCCCACGGCAGACCCTTGGTGTCCTCCCAGCGCATCAGGAATTCACCGCGGCGCGGATTGGCCGGAATGAGAAACAGCAGCAGGGCCCCCGTCATTGCGATCGTCGTGTCGGTCACCAGCGCGAAGTGCCGTGCGAGCAACGGCTGGAACACCCAGCCGGCGGCGGTGAGCGTGAAGATCAACGTCACGAGCACCTCTCCGCGCGACGCTGGCCCGAGGCGGGCTTTCTCGGAACGGATGAGGTCGGCCATGCCCGGGATCTCGGTGTCGTCGAGCTTGAACGACACCTTGGTGAGCACGAAGTGCACGGCGGGCAGGGTCAGGGCGACCACGGGCAGGCCGAGGAGCATCCACTGGCCGAAGCCCAGTTCGATGCCGTAGACCTTCTGGACGTACGCCGCGAGCAGCGCGTTCGGCGGGGTGCCGATCAGTGTGCCCATTCCTCCCGCGGTGGCGCCGTAGGCGACCGAGAGCAGGAGCGCGGTGGAGAACGAACGCTGCATCTTACCCGCGGAGGCGGGCACGAGCTGGCTGACGGAGAGCGCGATGGGTAGCATCATCATCGCGGTCGCCGTGTTGCTCACCCAGAGGCTGACGAAGGCGGAGGCGAGGAGGAAGCCGGCGATGACGCGTGACGGTCGCGTGCCCATCATCCCGATGAGACCGAGGGCGACGCGGCGGTGCAGGCCCCAGCGTTGCATCGCGAGCGCGAGCATGAAGCCGCCGAGAAACAGGAAGATGATCGGATTCGCGAACGGCGCAGCGCTCTCGCGGATATCACCGAGGTGCAGGGCGGGAAAGAGCACCAGGGGCAGCAACGCGGTGACGGGAATGGGAACGGACTCGGTGATCCACCAGACCGCCATGAGCAGGGCCGCACCGGCGGTGTACCAACCGGCGGCGCTGAGGCCCTCCGGGGGTGCAGTGAGCAACGTGAAGAGGAGGCAGCCCGGTCCGAGGATCCATCCGGACCACTGGCGGAGCCCGTAGGTCTCGGGATGCGTGGCCGCATCGCGGACGGTGTCCGGCACATGGGGATGGGGGTGGGGAAGGTTCATGGGTTCCGGCGGCGGGGATCGCTGGGGTAGGAGGGGAGTCGGGACCGTAGCGGGATTTGGCGTGCGGACAATCCGTGATTTTTCCGGCGTCCGCATCGGAGGGGGCAGCGCCTGTGATCGGTTCCTCTTTGCGTTGCGCGCGCCGTACTCGCGAGTCTTGCTCGTTCTTCCCCCATCACCCGGTGAGTTCAAGACATCGCCTTGGCGGCAGCCGGTCCGGCTCCGTGTTCACCGGTCTTCACGCCGCACCCTCTGGCCCCATGCCTCTTCCCTGGTCGCTCCGCTCACTGAGTCGATTCCTGTTTCCCGCCGTCGCGCTCGGCGTGCCGCTCCTGTCGGCGATGGGGCGTCGGCCGCCGGCGACTCCGCCGCCGCCGAACGTAGTGATCATTTATGCGGATGACCTCGGTTATGGTGACCTCGGCTGTTATGGATCGCCCACGATCCGAACCCCCGCGTTGGATCGGATGGCGGCGGAGGGCATGCGCTTCACGGATTTCTACTCCGCGGGTGAAGTTTGCACGCCCTCGCGGGCCGCGTTGCTGACGGGGCGTTACCCCGTACGGAGCGGGATGGCGGGCGGACGACGCGTGCTGTTTCCCGAGTCGGCGGGTGGGTTGCCGCCCGAGGAAGTGACCTTCGCGGAGGCGTTGCGCGAGCGTGGTTACCTCACGGCGCACATCGGCAAGTGGCACTTGGGAGTGCACGCCGGATCGCGGCCGAACGACCAAGGTTTCGAGCTCAGCGTGGGGCTGCCGTATTCGAATGACATGGACGCGCGACCCGGTCTGCCACGTGGGGCGGCGGCATCCCCGACGCCTCCGCCGGATGGATGGAACGTGCCCTTGCTGCGCAACGGAGTGGTTGAGGAGCAGCCCGTTGATCAGACCACGCTGACCGATCGTTACACGCGCGAGGCGCTGCGGGTGATCGACGGAGCGGCCGGTCGCCCCTTCCTCATTTATCTCGCGCATACTTTCCCTCATGTGCCCCTGTTTGCCTCGACCGCCTTTCGCGGCCGGAGCCGAGCCGGGATTTACGGCGACACCGTCGAGGAGCTCGATGACAGCGTCGGTCGGATCCTGCGGCATCTTCGGGAAAAGGGATTGGCGGAGAACACCCTCGTGATTTTTAGCAGCGACAATGGCCCGTGGCTCACCCAAGGCGCTCAAGGTGGCAGTGCAGGTCCCTTGCGGGATGGCAAAGGGAGCACGTGGGAAGGGGGCATGAGGGTACCGGCGATTGCGTGGTGGCCGGGGCGGGTTCAGCCTTCGGTGTGCTCAGCCGTGGCCAGCACCCTAGACGTCTTTCCGACCCTTCTTGCGCTCGCCCGCGTGCCCGTTCCCGGCGGCCTTGAGCTGGATGGGCGGGATGCGTCGCCCCTCCTGTTCCAGACCGGCGCGCGAAGCGATCTTCCGTTTCTTTTCTTTCGAGGTCAGGAACTTATGGCAGTCCGATTAAATGAATGGAAATTGCATTTTCAGACCCAAGCTGGGTATGGTGGGTCGCCGCGGGAGCGCCATGATCCTCCGCTGCTGTTTCATTTGGGGCAGGATCCCGGTGAACGTCGGAACGTCGCTTCGGAGCATCCGGAGCGGGTGCAGGAGCTTCGGGCGAGGGCGGAGCGGATGCAGGCGGAGGTGGTGGCCGTGCCGAGCCGTCTGCGTTGAACGAAGGGGGGTATGAGGCCGGTTTCTGGGGAAATTAGCTACTCACAGATGGGTGCTTGCGCTGCTTATTCCATGCGCTTCCGGGGGAAGCGCTTGATTTCGGGAGTTGACGGTCTGGGGGGGCTTGGCTTCGTCTGACCCTTTCGGTCATCAACGGTTACATTTACGCGACCATGTTCAGGCTCCCTTCGTTTGCCGCTCTTCTCACGTTTCTGGCGTCCGGCGCTTCGGCGTTCGCGGCGGGGGCGGATCATGGTGTCGCGACGGCGGCCGAGCCGCTGTTCCGTATCGGCGGCCTCCCGGTGACGAACAGCATGGTCACCAGCTGGGTGATCGCGTTTGGTTTGATCGTGATCGTGCGACTGGCGGTTGGGCGTCCCAAGTTGGTGCCGTCGCGTGGTCAGGCGGTCGTGGAGAATCTCGTGCAAGGCGTGCTGGATCTGACGGCGCCGATCGTGGGCAGCCAGGTGGCGCGGAAGACGTTTCCCCTGCTGGTGGGGCTGTTCACGTACATCCTGATCCAGAACTGGAGCGGCCTCCTGCCGGGCGTCGGCACGGTCAAGCACTGGGATGCGGCGAGTGGCCACTGGCAGGATGTGGTGCGCCCGGGCAATGCGGACATGAATGGCACGATCGCTCTGGCGCTCGTCGCGTTCGTGGCGTGGTTCTACTTCATCATGCGTTACGCCGGTCCGCGGGTGGTGCTGTTCGACATCTTCGGGAATAAGGCGGACAAGAACGAAATCCCGAAGGTGATTTATTACTTTCTCTTCGTGATCTTCTTCGCGGTCGGCATCATCGAACTCATCTCGATCGCGTTCCGCCCGGTGTCGCTCTCGTTCCGTCTTTTCGGAAACGTCTTCGGCGGTGAGAACCTGATTCACGCGATGCTGGGCATGCAGAAGTTCATCCTTCCGGTGCCGTTCTATTTCCTGGAGCTGCTGATCGGCTTCGTGCAGGCGCTGGTCTTCACGCTCCTAGTCAGCGTGTACATTGGCCTGATCTGCAATCACGGCGACGGCCATGACGAGTCGCACGGCGGTGGCCATGGCCACGGCGAGAAGAAGGCGGAGGCCGCGCACTGATTCGTCGAACCCTTTCCCGTCGGGAGCGTGCCCTTGTTTGTGCGCACGGCGGAAATCCAACCATAACCCTCAGACACAAAATACCATCATGATCACCGTTCTCGCGGAAATCTCCGGCAGCATTCAGGGCGCGTTCGGCTGTCTCGCCGCCGCCATTGGCGTGGGTCTCGTCGGCACCAAGGCCGTTGAGGCCGTCGGCCGCAACCCCGGCGCTTCGGGCAAGATCCTCGTCCAGTCCATCATCGGCATGGCGCTCGCCGAAGCCGTCGCGTTCTACGCGCTGTTCCTCGGCAAGTAAGCTGACCTCGGGTTTGTTTACCGCCGCGGTGGAGCGCATCCGCCGCGGCCCCTTTCTTTCCGACCTGTTCCGCCATGTTCTCCTCCTTGTTCTTCTTCGCAGCTTCCACCGGTCATGACGCCGCAGCTCACGCCGCGGCGGCGGGCGGCATCTCCAAGATCGCGGGCGACTTCGGCATCAGCGCGCCGTACATCATCGCCCAGGTCGTCAACTTTGCGATCGTCGCGTTCGTGCTTTGGCGCTTTGCGTTCAAGCCGGTGCTTGCGACGCTGGAGGAGCGGCAGGCGAAGATCGCCGCCGGGCTGAAGTACGCCGATGAGACGAAGGCGCAGCTCGCCGCGGCGCAGCAGGAGGGTGCGGCGCTGATCAAGGCGGCGCAGCAGGACGCGACGCGCGTGATCGATGAGGCCCGCAAGACCGCGAAGGAGTTCGCCGAGCGCGAGACCGCGGCGGCGACCGAGCGGGCGAACGGCATCATCACGAAGGCCCAGCAGGCCATCGAGCTCGAGCACCGCAAGATGCTCGACCAGGCGCGCGGCGAGATCGCCCGCCTCGTCGTCGCCACCACCCAGCGCGTGCTGGCCAAGGAGCTCTCCGACGCGGAGCGCTCGCGCTACAACGACGCCGCCGCCCGCGAGCTCACCGGCGTCTAATCCGCGCCCCTTTTCTTTTTCCGCGCCATGCCGAAGCAGGACCAGCAGCTCGCCCGCCAGCTCTTCTCCCTCAGTCTCGTCGGAGGCACGCTCTCGACCGAGCATGTCGGCGCGGTGCTGCAGTATCTCGAGAAGCATCCGCCCGCCCGGCCGATCGCCGTGCTGCGCGCGTACCAGCGGCTCGTCCGCGCGGAGTACGCCAAGGGCCAGGCCGTGATCGAACACGCCGGCCCGATCGCCGATTCCCTGGTGCAGTCCATCGCCACCACCATGGCCGGTCGCTACGGACGTGCCGTCGCCGGCGTCGCCAAGGCCAACCCGAGCCTGCTCGCCGGTCTGCGCGTGCGCGTCGGCGATGATGTCTACGAATCCTCCGTCGCGCAGCAGCTCGCCGGCCTTTCCGTCTAGTTTCCCTTCCCCTTTCAACCACGTAGTCTTCCCCCGCAACCCTCTCGTCGCATGAGCACGGTCCTCGAACAAATCGAACAGCAGATCGCCAAGCTTTCCAGCAAGGCTGTCCGCAAGAACACGGGTGTCATTCGCACCGTCGCAGACGGCGTCGCCAAGATCGACGGCCTCTCCGACGTCATGTACAACGAGATGGTCTCGTTCCCGGGCGGCGCGATCGGCATCGCGCTGAACCTTGAGCAGGACGAGGTCGGCTGCGTCGTCCTCGGCGACGTCTCGCGCCTGAAGGAAGGCGATGAGGTCCAGACGACCGGCAAGCTTCTCTCCGTCCCCGTCGGCAAGGGTCTACTCGGCCGCGTGGTCGACGCTCTTGGCGCCCCGGTCGATGGCAAGGGCCCGATCACCTCGTCCGAGTCCTACCCGGTCGAGAAGATCGCCCCCGGCATCGTGGTGCGTAAGTCCGTTTCCCAGCCGCTTTTCACCGGCATCATGGCGATCGACTCCATGATCCCGATCGGCCGTGGCCAGCGCGAGCTGATCATCGGCGACCGCGGCACGGGCAAGACGACGATCGCGATCGATACGATCATCAACCAGGCGAAGATCAACAAGGTCGGCCTCGCGAGCGGCGATCCGAAGTTCCGCCCGGTCTACTCGATCTACGTCGCGGTCGGTCAGAAGAATTCCAACATCGTCCGCACCATCGGCGCCCTCGAGGTCGCCGGCGCGCTCGAGTACACCGTGATCGTCGCCGCGCCCGCCGCCGACAATCCGGCCAACCAGTATCTCGCCCCGTATTCCGGTGCGGCGATTGGCGAGTGGTTCATGGAAAACGGCATGGACGCGCTGATCGTGTACGACGATCTTTCCAAGCACGCCGTCGCCTACCGCCAGATTTCGCTGATCCTCAAGCGTCCGTCCGGCCGTGAGGCGTACCCGGGCGACGTGTTCTACCTGCACAGCCGCCTGCTCGAGCGCTCCGCGCGCCTCGATGGCAAGGGCTCGCTCACCGCGTTGCCGATCATCGAAACGCTGGCCGGCGACGTCTCGGCGTATATCCCGACGAACGTCATCTCCATCACCGATGGCCAGATCTTCCTCGAGACCGACCTCTTCAACCAGGGCATCCGCCCTGCCGTGTCCGTCGGTCTCTCCGTTTCCCGCGTCGGTTCGTCCGCGCAGATCAAGGCGACCAAGCAGGTCGGCGGTAAGCTGAAGGGCGAGCTCGCGCAGTTCCGCGAGTTGGCGGCCTTCGCGCAGTTCGGTTCCGACCTCGATGCGAAGACGAAGTCCCAGCTCGATCGCGGCAGCCGCATCGTTGAGCTCTTCAAGCAGCCGGCCTTCAACCCGATCCCGATCGAGCAGCAGGTCGTCACGCTCTGGGCCATGCAGAAGGGCTTCTACGACAGCCTCGAGCTCAAGCAGGTGACCGCCGCGAGCGTCTCGCTCCGCGAGTTCTTCGCCACGCGCAAGGACGCCGTCCTCGCCGAGATCCGCAACAAGGCGGCGCTCGACAAGGACCTCGAGGACAAGATCAAGGTCGGCGTCGAAGAGTGGAAGGCCAGCTTCTCCGCCTAAGCCCGTCCCCCCTCCGTCCCGCTTCCGTTTCCTCCTTCGGTCAACGCTGAATCATGGCTTCCACCCGCGATATCCGACGCCGCATCAAGTCGGTCAAGAACACCCGCCAGATCACGAAGGCGATGGAGCTGGTCGCGGCGTCGAAGATGAAGAAGGCGCAGCAGGCGGCCCTCGCCGGCCGGCCCTACTCGCAGCTGATGTCCCGCATGCTCGCCGCGCTGTCCACGCGCGTCGAGGAGTCCCAGCACCCGTTCCTCGTCACGCGCGAGGTCCGCACCCGGGGCATTCTCGTTATCTCGACCGACAAGGGCCTGTGCGGCCCGCTGAACAGCAACGTGTTCAAGCTCGTCGCCGAGGTGAAGACGCCGGCGAAGTTCGTCGCGGTCGGGCGCAAGGGCGCCCAGTACCTCGCCCGGACGAAGCGCGATCTTGTCGCCGACTTCCCGGTCTCCGATCGCGTCGCGTTCTCCGAGATCCGCGTCGCCGTCGAGTACATGGTGAAGCTCTACCTTGAGGGCACGATCGACACGATCGAGGTCATCTACTCGCGCTTCCGTAACACGCTCGTGCAGGAGGCGATGGTCCGCCCGATCCTGCCGCTGGGCAACCTGCGCTCGTTCATCGACACCGCCCGCACGTCGGCCGGCGCCGAGGGCGAGGTCTTCGCGGATAACCGCGACATGCTCTTCGAGCCGGATGCGCAGACCGTGCTGGAGGCCCTGCTCCCGTTCTACGTCAACCGTTACGTCTACCAGCTCGCGCTCTCGGCCAAGGCCTCGGAGCACAGTGCGCGCATGGTCGCGATGAAGACCGCCAAGGACAACGCGACCAAGCTGCTCGGCGACCTCACGCTCGAGTACAACAAGGCGCGCCAGGCTGCGATCACGCAGGAGATCCTTGAAATCGCCGCGGCGTCGTTCGCCGCCTGATGTCTCGTCCCACCCCGTCCACCCCCACCGCTTTACCCTCCGTCCCCTTTGACACTATGAACTCCGGTAAGATCGTCCAAGTCATCGGCCCCGTGGTCGACGTCCAATTCGCCGAGGGCGCCGTTCCCCCCATCCTCCAGGCGCTGACCATCGACTTCGTCGTGGGCGGCAAGCCGGAGAAGCTCACCCTCGAGGTGCAGCAGCACCTGGGTGGCGGCCTCGTGCGCGCGATCGCGATGTCCTCCTCCGAGGGATTGAAGCGCGGTATGTCCGCCGTGGATACCGGAAGTCCGATCTCCGTGCCGGTTGGCAACGGCGTGCTCGGTCGCATCTTCGACGTCACCGGCGCCCCGGTGGACGGCCGCGGTCCGGTGCCGCACGAGAAGCGCTACCCGATCCATCGCTCGGCCCCGACGATCGCGGAGCAGGACACCAAGGCGCAGATCCTCGAGACGGGCATCAAGGTCATCGACCTGATCTGCCCGTTCATCAAGGGCGGCAAGGCCGGTGCGTTCGGCGGCGCCGGCGTCGGCAAGACCGTCGTCATCCTCGAGCTCATCAACAACATCGCCAAGGCGCACGGTGGCTACTCCGTGTTCGCCGGCGTCGGCGAGCGCTCCCGTGAGGGCAATGACCTTTACCACGAAATGTCCGATGCCGGCGTCATCGACCAGAAGGACCTCAGCAAGTCCAAGGTCGCGCTGGTGTACGGCCAGATGAACGAGCCGCCGGGTGCCCGTATGCGCGTGGCGCTGTCGGCGCTGGCGATGACGGAGTACTTCCGCGACGAGAAGAATCAGGACGTGCTGCTCTTCATCGATAACATCTTCCGCTTCTCTCAGGCCGGTTCCGAGGTGTCCGCACTGCTCGGCCGCTCGCCGTCCGCGGTGGGTTACCAGCCGACGCTCTCCAGCGAGATGGGTACCCTCCAGGAGCGCATCACGTCGACGAAGAAGGGCTCGATCACGTCCGTCCAGGCGGTCTACGTGCCGGCGGACGATCTCACCGACCCGGCGCCCGCGAACACGTTCGCGCACTTGGATTCGACCATCGTGCTCGAGCGTTCCATCGCCGAGCTGGGCATCTACCCGGCCGTCGATCCGCTCGCCTCGGTCTCCAAGGCCCTCGAGCCGTCCGTCGTCGGCGACGAGCACTACAAGGTCGCCCGCGAAGTGCAGCGCGTGCTGCAGCGGTACAAGGATCTGCAGGACATCATCGCGATTCTCGGTCTCGATGAGCTTTCCCCCGAGGACAAGCTCACCGTCTACCGCGCCCGCAAGCTCCAGCGCTTCCTCTCGCAGCCGTTCGCGGTCGCCGAGGTGTTCACCGGCACGCCGGGCAAGTACGTGCCCGTCAAGGAAACCGTCCGCGGCTTCCGCATGATCCTCGATGGCCAGCTCGATGACGTTCCGGAAGGCGACTTCTACATGAAGGGCGGCATCGAGGAAGTCATCGCCGGCGCGAAGAAGTAATCGACGCGCCCCGCCTTGCGGAGCCGTCCCTCGCTCGTCCTCTCCATGCCTCTCACCCTCGAAATCGTCACCCCCGAAGCCCGGGTGTATTCCGACACCATCGACACCGTGGTCATCCCCACGGTCGAGGGTGAGATCGGCATCCTCCCTGGCCACATCCCGTTGCTCACGCAAGTGGCGGCCGGCGAACTGCGCGTCACCAAGGACGGCAAGACCTCCCTCCTCGCCGTGGGCGGGGGCTTTGCCGACGTCAATGGCGACTGCGTGTCGGTGCTCGCCGAGAGTGCGATCGCGGAGGAGAAAATCGACGTGAACGCGGTCGAGGAAGCGCGCGCCCGTGCTGAGAAGACTCTCAAGGAGAAGTTCGACCTCGAGCCCGCTGAGGTCGAGCGCTTGGAGGGCGTCGTTCGCTTCGCGGTCGCCCAGCTGACCTTGAAGGCGCGTCGTCGGTAAGAGCCTTGTTGCGACATCCGCTGGCGTTATCTGCTTGCCTCTCCGCCGCGGCACCTCAGGCTTTCGTCTCATGAAGCTCTCACGTTCCCTCGCTGCTTTTGTTGCCGCCTCGGCTTTCGCCGTGGGCGTGGTGTTCGCTGCTGAAACCGCTGCTCCGAAGGCCAAGCCCGAGGGCAATCCGGGCAAGTGCTGCGTCAAGGCCGAGAGCGCGGGCAAGACCTGCGATCACAAGTGCTGCGTCGAAGCCAACGCTGCCGGCAAAAACTGCGAGAAGTGCGGCGGCACCAATCCGGCGAAGAAGTCCTAACCGACCCCTCGTCTCCTGACTCTCCCGGCCGGGCCCCCTGTGGTGCCCGGCCTTTTTGTTGGCCAGTGCCCCACGCGATTCGCGCGGGTGGGCGACTGGTTTTCGGGGTCGTGAAGGTTGACTCTGAAACTCAGTCTCAGCAGCCTCGCAACGTTCCGTCATGCCGTCGCCTCTTCAACCGTCTGGTCAGCCTGAGCGCTTGCCGCTGTGTCAGCTCCCGGCTGGCGCGAGTGGCCGAGTCTACGAGCTGAGCGGAGAGGGAGCGTTTCGGGAACGGATCCGCGAACTCGGTTTGGGCGAGTCGACGGTGGTCACGAAGGTCTCCGGTCAGTCCCCCGTGATCTGCCGGATCAATGGCACGCGCATCGCGCTGAGTCACGCTGCGGCGAGCCAGATTCTCGTGGAGCGTTTCGGCTCCGGCGCCTGAGCCCGGCCGAGCGATGTCGCAGACAATCGCGCTTTCGCAGTTGGACCTTGGACGGCAGGCAACGCTGCGTTCCTATCCGCCCGCGGGTGCCGCATTCCTTCGCCTCCGGGAAATGGGTCTGCTGCCCGGGACGCGTCTGACCTTGGTGCGCACTGCGCCATTGGGTGACCCACTGGAGATCGAAGTCCGCGGCTACCGACTCAGCCTGCGCCGCGCGGACGCGGACTCCATCCTCGTCGAACCCGTTTCTCCCGCATGAGTGCCTCTGCCGCGGTCTCGAGCGTGGGCTCGCCCTCCGCTGCTCGCGCGCCGGTTTACGCCTTGGTCGGAAACCCGAACTGCGGGAAGTCGACGCTGTTCAACGCGCTGACCGGCCTGAAGCAGAAAGTCGGTAACTATCCCGGCGTCACGGTCGAGAAGAAGGTGGGCACGGCCTATTCGCAGCACGGCCAGCCGATGCCCGTCATCGATCTGCCGGGCGCGTACTCGCTCGCGGCGCGTTCGCCGGACGAGGCGGTGACGCGCGACGTGCTGCTGGGGCGGCGGCTGGATACAGCGGCGCCGGATCGCATCCTCTGCATCGTCGATGCTTCGAACCTCGAGCGGAATCTCTACCTCGTCCACCAAATCCTCGATCTCGGGCGCCCGGTGATTCTGGTCCTGAACATGATGGACCTCGCGGCCAAGGCCGGAGTACGCATCAAGGTGGAGCGACTGGAGAAGGAGCTCGGCATCCCGGTCATCCCCTGTGAGGCCTCGCAGGGCAAAGGCCTGATCGAGCTGAAGCTGGCGATGAGCCGTCCCGACTTGCCGCTGCCGCGGCACCGCTGGGACATCCCGTCGCCGATCGCGCCGGCGGTGTCCGAGCTGCAGGCCTCCCTGCTCGAGTACGATCGCAAGGCACCCCTCAGCGCGCGCGCGGAGGCGCTGCTCCTGCTGACTGATCAGGACTCGGTGCGCGTGGCTGGATCGACGCCCCTGACTGCGCGCACCACGGATATCCTGCAGTCATGGAAGGTGCGTTGGGAAGGGCAGGGAGTGGACTGGGCGGCGACACTGGTGGCATCGCGTTACGATGCGATCGCGCGCCTGTGTGCCGACGTGCTGGAGCGCGTATCTCCGGAGGAGGAGGGGCCGAGCCTCAGCGATCGGATTGACGGCGTGGTCACGCATCCGCTGTGGGGCTGGCTGGTGCTGGGTGGTCTGATGGGAGCGCTTTTCCTGAGCATCTTCACGCTGGCGGAGTATCCGATGACGTGGATCGACGACCACGTCGCTCAGCTCACGGATGCGGTGAAGGCGGCGATGGCGCCGGGCGACCTGCGCGACCTGATCACGGATGGAGCGATCGCGGGTGTGGGCGGCGTGGTGATCTTTCTCCCGCAGATCTTGATCCTCTTCTTCTTCATCGGACTTCTGGAGAGCACCGGCTACATGGCTCGGGCGGCCTTCATCATGGATCGTCTGATGAGTCGGGTCGGGCTGAACGGGAAGAGCTTCATCCCGTTGCTGAGTTCGTATGCGTGCGCGATTCCCGGCATCATGGCGACGCGGACGATCGAGGACGCGAAGGATCGCCTGGTGACGATCTTGGTGGCGCCGCTGATGAGCTGTTCGGCTCGACTACCGGTATACCTTTTGATGATCGCGGCGCTGGTCCCCGGGGAGACCATTCCGGTCGGTACAAAAGTGGGATTGATGCTCCTGATGTACGCGCTCGGGACCTCGGCGGCCTTTGGTTTCGCATGGCTCTTCAAGCGTACGCTCCTCAAGGGAGAGCCTCCGCTGATGATCATGGAACTGCCGCCCTACCGACTGCCGCGGGTGCGCGACGTACTGCTGCAGATGGTGGAGCGCGGTGGCCTCTTCCTCCGGCGGGCCGGTACGATCATTCTGGGAATCTCGATCGTGCTCTGGTTCCTCTCGGCGTACCCGAAGGCGCCGGAGGGCGCGACCGCCCAGGCGCAGATGGCACACAGCTTTGCCGGCCAGGCGGGTCACCTCATCGAGCCGGCGATCCGTCCGCTCGGCTTCGACTGGCAGATCGGTATCGGTCTGATCGCCTCGTTTGCCGCCCGAGAGGTCTTCGTCTCGACCATGGGCGTAGTCTTCAACGCGCAGAGTGATGCGGACGACACCGCGCCGCTGCGCCAGGCGCTGGCGGCGGCGCGGTGGCCGGATGGTGCGCCCCTCTTCACACCGCTGGTCTGCCTCACGCTGATGATCTTCTACGTCTTCGCGATGCAGTGCGTCAGCACCATTGCGGTGGTGCGGCGCGAGACGAACTCCTGGCGCTGGCCGCTCTTCCAGATCGCCTACATGACCGGCACGGCGTGGGTGGTCTGCTTCGCCGTCGCCTCGATTGGGCGACTGCTGGGCTACTGAACGCGCGGGCCGTGGTTCCACGACGCCATGATCGCTGAGTCCCTCACGGCATTGACGCGGATCGCGGGAGCGGCGGCTCCCTCGGCATGGGCGGCGGTGACGGACCTGACCGGACCGCCCGGCGGGGTGGCTGCCGGTGTGACGGTGGCCGTGCCGCTCGAGTCCCTTCCCCTCATGATGGCCGCTGCCGGGGCGGACGCGCGCGCGGCCGGATGGCAGACCCCGGCGGCGCTGGCGGTCGTGGCGATCACGATGCTTGCGCTGGGTTGGCGCGTGCGGGCGAACGCGCGCCGGCGTCGTCGGGGCTGCGGTGGTGGTGCGTGTGCCGCCGTGAGCCCGGACGTTGAGCGCCTGCGCGCGCGGCTTACTTCGAAGCCCGACCGGTAGCTTTGGCCTCGGCCGCGTAGGCCTGGGCGAGCAGCACGATGGGGTGGACCACGCTAGGCGTCGCGGAGCCGGCGGGCGTGGCGCGCTTCAGGCCGTTCTCCAGTTGCAGGTGGCAGCCCGGATTGGCGGTGGCGACCACGGAGGCGCCCGTCGCCTGGACATGCCCGATCTTGCGCGTCTGCAGCCACGCGGCGGTCTCGGGCTGCGTGATGTTGTAGATGCCGGCGCTGCCACAGCACCAGGTCGCCTCGGCGCACTCGCGGAGTTCGACGCCCGGCAGCGCGCGGAGGATCTCGCGTGGCTGACGGCTCACCTTCTGACCGTGGCAGAGGTGGCACGACTCGTGGTACGTGACCCTTTGTGGCTCGGAGGCCGGGGAGTCGGCCGGAGCAGCGGGGCGTCGGAATCCAATTTCCGCGAGCCACTCGTGGATATCGCGCAGCTTGCGCGACCACGTGACGGCGCGGGCGGCGTACACCGGATCATCGGCCAGCAAGTGGTCGTAGTGGCGCAGGTGGGAGCCGCAGCCCCCGGCGTTGCTGATGATGGCGTCGACGGAGTCGGGATCGATGGCGTCGATCTGCCGGCGCGCCAGCTCGCGGGCGGTCGCGGTGTCGCCGTTGTGGGCGTGGAGCGAGCCGCAGCATGCTTGGGCGCGGGGAGTGATGACCTCGCAGCCATTGGCGAGGAGGACCTCGACGGTGGCGCGGTTCACGTCGGAGAAGGCGAGATCCTGCACGCAGCCGGTGAGGAGGGCGACCCGGTGGCGGGTCGGGCCGGCGGGTCGCTCGACCGGGTTGATGAGGGCGTCGGAAAAGTGCCGTTGGATGCGCGGCGTCTGCGGCTCCAGATCGGCGAGCTGGCCGGGCAGCAATCGGGTGAGCCCGGTGCGGCGGCTGAGGCTCTGGAGCCCGCTGGCCTGCCACAGCCAGAGCAGACGGCCGAGGGCGCGGAGCAGGCGGGGCCGGGTGAAGATGAGGCGCAGGGCGAACCAGCGCACCGTGCGGCGCTTCCGGGTGTCGAGCACGCCCTTCCGCTCGATCTCGGCGCGGGCGGTTTCGAAGAGGTTCGGGTAGTCGACTCCGGCGGGGCAGGCGGTGGTGCAGGCGAGGCAGCCGAGGCAGTAGTACATTTCCTCGCCGAAGTCGGCGTTGACCTCGAGTTCCCCGTCGGCGATTGCGCGCATCAGGGCGATGCGTCCGCGCGGCGAGTGGCGCTCGCGGCCGGTCTCGACGTAGGTGGGGCAGGTCGGCAGGCACATCCCGCAGTGCATGCACTGCTGGAGCACGGAGTAATCGAGGCTGCGCAGCAGGTTGCCCGTGGTGTCGGGCTGGGGAGGGGGAGTCGCTGAGCTCATGGTGGTGCGGGTGGAAGGCTCAGTCGAAGATCTTGCCTGGGTTGAGCAGGCCGTCGGGATCGAGCGTGCGCTTGATCGCGCGCAGCAGTTCGAGCGTGGGATCGCCGAGTTGGCGGGGCAGGAAAGCCTTCTTGGCGAGGCCGACCCCGTGTTCGCCGGTGAGCGTGCCGCCGAGGGACAGCGCGTAGTCGAAGATCTCCTTCATCGCGGCCTCGACGCGGTGCATTTCCTCCTGATTGCGCTCGTCGGTCAGAAACGTCGGGTGGAGATTCCCGTCGCCGAAATGCCCGAACGTCGCGACCTCCACCTGGTGGCGGGCGGCGGTCTCGTTGATGAAGCGGATCATCTTGGCGAGTTCGCTCCGCGGGACGGTGGCATCTTCCAGGATCGTGGTCGGCCGCAGGCGGGCGAGGGCGGAGAAGGCGCTCCGCCTGGCGGTGGCGAGGCGCGTGGCCTCGTCAGCGGAGGCGGCGCGGCGCACCGCGAGGGCGGATTGGGCGCGGCAGATCTGCTCGATCCGCTCGGCCTCGTCAGCGACTGCCGCCGGGTGGCCATCGGTCTCGATCAGCAGCAAGGCCTCGGCCTCGGTGGGTAACCCGACCTTGGCGAACGCCTCGACGCAGCGCAGCGTGCGCTGATCGAGGAACTCCAGCGTGCACGGGATGATCTTCGCGGCGATGATGGCGGAGACGGTCTCCGCGGCCGCATCCATGGAGGCGTAGGTGGCGAGGAGGGTCTGGCGGGCGGCGGGCTTTGGGAGCAGGCGCAGGAGCACCTTCGTGATCACGCCGAGCGTGCCCTCGCTGCCGATGAACAGGTCGCGGAGATTGTAGCCGGCGACATCCTTGACGCACTTGTTGCCCAGCCAGACGGTGGAGCCATCGGCGAGGACGACCTCGAGGCCCATGACGTAGTTGCGGGTGACGCCGTACTTGAGACCGCGCAGGCCGCCGGCGTTTTCCGAGACGTTGCCGCCGATCGTACTGATCTTCATCGAGCCGGGATCGGGCGGGTAGAAGAGCCCGGCCGCGTCGGCGGTGTCGTAGATCTTTTGGGTGATCACCCCCGGCTCGGCGAGGAGGGTGAGGTTCTTGGTATCGAGTTCCAAGATACGGTTCATGTCGCCAAGGCAGAGCACGACGCAGCCCGGCACGGGGATGCTGCCCCCGGAAAGACCAGTGCCGCTGCCGCGGGAGACGACGGGCACGCGATGGGTGCGGGCGAGACGGAGGACGGCCGCAACCCCGGCGGCGTCGCGGGGAAACACGACGGCGCCAGGCAGCTGGCGGAGAGCGGCGGTGCCGTCGAAACCGTACGGGATCAGATCCTCATGGCGGGTGAGCACGGCACTTTCGGGAAACGCCGCGCGCAGGTCGCGGAGGAATAGTTCAGGCAGCGTCGGGCGGCCGGCGGGCTGGGATGAGGGGGAGTTCATGGGGTGGGCCTGAGGACGGAGGAAATCATGGAACACGCGCCGCGCTGGCCTTGGTGGCGCGCGTGCCCGCGAGAGTGGACGCGGGGGTGGGCAGAGGGGCGGCTTCGCGGGCGGCGCGCACGTGGGCCAGCATCGCCGCATGCGCGCCGTCGCCGTCTCCCCGTTCGATGGCCTCGATGATGCGGTCGTGCTGGGCAGCGGCCTCGACCAGCCCGACGTGCTCGAGCGTGATGCGGCGCGTCTCGGCCTCGAGTCCCGCGATGGAGCTCAGCATCAGGGAAAGGACCCGGTTGCCGGCGACCTCGGCGAGCAGGCGATGGAATTCCAGGTCGGCTGGCACGGCCTCGTCGAGCGTCGTGCCGAGGCGCTCGTGGGCCGCCCGGAGCGCGGCGCGTTCGGCCGGGCCCGCTCGCTCAGCCGCGGCGCGCGCGATGGCTGGCTCCACCAGAAGCCGCACCTCGGCGAACTGCCTCAGCCGCTCCGTCAGATCCGGAAGCTCGCGCGCGAGCGTCGCGCCGACCGGGGCCTGCGGCTTGTTCACCACCCGCACCCCGACCCCATGCTTCACCTCCAGCAATCCCTGGATCTCCATCCGCTGGACCGCTTCTCGCAGGGCCGACCGACTGACTCCCAGGCGCGCGGACAAGGCGCGCTCCGGCGGCAACCAGGGCACCGAGCGGTACTGACGCGACAACCTCTCGCAGATCGCATCGACCAACGGACCTCGGCGCAGGCTGGCGGGCATGGAGGTAGGAGGTCAGACCACTGAAGCAAACGCAATCGGGAAGTGGGGGTGGGGGTGTGGCTCGCTTGACGGCGGGAGGCAATCTGCGTTGCCTGCCAGCGATGCGAGGCTGCGGGCTGTGTTCCATGCTGGGGTTGCTGCTCGGGAGCGGTGCGTTCCTGGGTGCGGCTCCGTCTGTGTCGTCGGTTTCGCCTTTTCTGCCGCCCGATGTTCCTGCGGTGTCGGGCGGTGCGGCCGTGGCTCAAGCGTCGCCGATCGAATTCCGGGGCGTGGTCGTGATGGGGGGGCGTCAGCGCTTCAACTTCTTTGATCCGGCGCGGAAGCAGAGCGCTTGGGTGGGGCTGGCGGAGGCGGGTGGCCCCTATCGCGTCACGGCGTACGATGAGGGGCGCGAGACCGTGACGGTCGAGGTGGAGGGTCGGGTGCTTTCGTTGGCGTTGGAGAAGGCCAAGATCGGCTCGGCGCCGCTGCCGGCGAATGTCCCGATGGTCGCGGGAGCGACGGCGGGAGCCGCGGCCGTCGCGGCCCTTTCGCCGGGGGTCGCACCGGTCGTGCTCAATCCCACACCGGCCGACGAGGCGAAGCGCTTGGAAACGATTGCGGCCGAGGTTCGCCGGCGTCGGGCCCTCCGCCAGCAGCAGCCCGCCGCGGCGCCCGGTCCGGCGGCTGCAATGGGTCCGGCGGAAAAGGCCAATTGACTGCGCCAAGTGCGGCTGGGTGGAGGGCGTCCTAGGCGGGCGGAAAAAAGCCGTGCGCCTCATTCGCGGCGGCTTAGCCTCTCTCCTCCATGCCCTCCGACCTGCCGCTGAGTCCGGTCGATGCGTCCACGTCCAACTGGACGCTGGTGCGTCGGCTTTGGGGTTTGGCGTGGCGTTACCGCCTGCGGTGCCTGCAGGTGCTGGGCTTGCAGCTGGTGCTGCTCACGCTCGGCTTGGCCGGCCTTAGTCTCACGGGTGTTGGCATCGACTACATCCGCTATGTGTTGGGGAAGGAGCATCCGTCGCTGGAGACGCCGGAAATCGCGATGCCAGTGATTCAGTTTGGCCCGGCGTTGCCTGCGACGTGGTCGCCGACGGAGGTCATCCTCTTGATCGCGGGCCTGATTCTCGCGATGGCGGCGGTGCGGGCCTGCCTCAACTACGCCTACTCGATTGCGATCAACGGTCTGGTGCAGCTCCGGCTCGTGGTGGATCTCCGCGCGGAGATCTACGACAAGCTGCAGCGGCTCAGCTTTCGGTTCTTCGATGCGAACACCACGGGTTCCATCATCACCCGGGTGACGGGCGACGTGCAGAGCGTGCGTATGTTCGTGGATCAGGTCCTGATCCAGAGCCTGATCATGGTGATTTCGCTCACCGTCTACATCATTTACATGGTCAGTCTGCACCCAGGTCTGACCCTGGCCTGCCTCGCGACCACGCCCGTGCTCTGGCTCATGTCGATGCAGTTCTCGCGCAAGATCCAGCCGGCCTACGCGCAGAACCGCACGCTGGTGGAGCGGATGGTGCAGAACCTGGCGGAGAGCATCCAAGGCATCCAAGTGACGAAGGGCTTTGGCCGAGAGGTGGAGGATCGGGCCCGCTTTGATGCCGGCAACGATGCGGTCTTGGCGCAGCAGCGCAGCATCTTCTGGCGGGTCAGCCTCTTCTCGCCGGCGGTGGGCCTCCTGACTCGCGTGAACATGGTGGTGCTGCTCGGCTACGGCGGCTGGCTCGTGCTTGAGGGCAAGCTGCCGCTGGGAGCGGGGCTCATCGTGTTTGCGGGGCTGCTCGAGCAGTTCTCGGGTCAGGTCAACCAAGTGGCGACCGTGGTGAACAGCGTGCAGCAGTCGCTGATCGGGGCGCGCCGCGTCTTCGAGATCCTGGATGCGCCGGTGGAGGTGAAGAGTCGGCCGGGTGCGATCCGGAGGCCGCGGCTGACGGGTGCGGTGGCGATTGAGCGGGTGAGCTTTGCGTATGACGGCATTGATCCGGTGTTGCGGGACATCTCGCTTGAGGTGAAGCCGGGGCAGTGTGTGGCCATCCTCGGGGCGACGGGGGCGGGGAAGAGCGTCTTGATGAGCTTGATCCCGCGCTTTTGGGATCCGACTTCCGGGCGGGTGCTGCTTGATGGCATCGACGCGCGCGATCTCGAGCTCGATGACCTGCGGCGCAACATCGGCCTGGTGTTTCAGGAAAGCTTCCTCTTCTCGAACACCGTCGCTGCGAACATCGCGTTCGGGCATCCGGATGCGACGCGTGAGCAGATCGAGAAGGCGGCGCGGATCGCGGCGGCGCACGACTTCATCATGGCGTTGCCGAAGGGCTACGACACGATCCTCGGCGAGAGCGGCAACACCCTCTCGGGAGGGCAGCGGCAGCGGCTGGCGATCGCGCGCGCGGTCTTGCTCGAACCGCCGATCCTGCTGCTCGATGACCCCACGGCGGCGATCGACAGCGAGACGGAGCACGAGATCTTCGAGGCGCTCGATCGGGCGATCGCGGGCCGTACGACCTTCATCGTCGCACACCGCCTGAGCACGCTGCGCCGGGCGGACTTCATCATCGTGATGGAGGATGGACGCATCGTGCAGCGTGGCCGGCACGACGAACTCATGCGCGAGCCGGGTCCGTACCTGCGCGTGGCCAACCTCCAGTTGCGGGACGGCCGGGAGCTGCAGCAGCAGGCGTTGAACCAGGGCGCCGCGCCAGGAGGTGCCGCGTGAGCCTGCGTCCCGATCCCAATCCCCGTCCCCAGCCCGGTCCCGCCGGTCGCGACCTGATGCTCGTGTACCGGTCGCGCGACGATGATGACGAGGAGCAGTTCCGGCCGCTGGAATGGGGGCTGATCCGTCGGCTCTTCACCTACGCCGGACCGGTGCGCCGCAAGCTCACCGCCCTGTCGATCCTGACGGTGATCCGTGCCGCGCAACTCCCGATGCTGCCCTGGCTCGTGTCGGCCGTGATCGGACTGATGAGCCAAGGGGTGATCACCCGCGAGGATTCGCGGTGGCTGTGGTGGGGCGTGGCGGCGTATGCGATCCTGGCCCTGCTCACCGACGTGCTCTTCCACTTCCGTCAGCGCTATGCGTTGGAGGTTGGCGAGGTGGTGGTGAACCGGCTGCGGGCGGACATCTTCGCGAAGGTGCAGCGCCAGCCGATGAGCTTCTTCCATCGGGTCAAGCTGGGTCGGATCATCAGCCGCGTGACCAGTGACGTGGAGGCGCTGCGCGTCGGCATCCAGGACGTGCTCTTCGTCTCGGTGATCCAGTTCGGCCAGATGCTATTTGCGGCGGTGATCATGGCCTTCTGCGACTGGGTCCTTTTCCTTGTCGTGGTCGGCATGGCTCCCGTGCTGTGGGCGGTGAATCAGCGGTTCCGCATGCGGCTGAGCCAACTGACTCGAGCCTCGCAGGAAAGCTTCAGCCGGGTGACGGCGACGCTGGCGGAGTCGGTCAATGGCATCCGGGTAACGCAGGGGTTCGTGCGTCAGGACACGAACGCCGGGCTGTTTCGCAACCTCCTGATGGATCATTCGCGGTACAACATCGCGCTGGCGCGGACCTCGGCGCGGCTGCTGCCGATCCTCGAGTTGAACAGCCAGTTCTTCATCGCGATCCTCCTGATGCTCGGAGGATGGCGGACCTTCCATGGGCTGATGAGCATCTCGGACCTGATCCAGTTCTTCTTCCTCGCGAACCTCTTTTTCTCCCCGATCCAGATCATCGGTAACCAGTATAATCAAGCGCTGGTGGCGATGGCGGGGGCGGAGCGGGTGTTTCGCTTGATCGACACCCCGCCGGACTGGACGGATGCGTTGGAGGCGGTGGCCTTGCCGGATCCGCGGGCGGGTGTTTCAGGCGGAGTGGAGGGAGCGCGCGTGGAGTTTCGCGACGTGTCGTTCGGCTACACGCCGGAACGCCGTGTGCTGCATGGCATCTCGTTCACGGCCGAGCCTGGCCAATCGATCGCGCTCGTCGGGCACACCGGCAGCGGCAAGAGCTCGATCATCAATCTCGTGGCGAAGTTCTATCTTCCGACCGAAGGCGAGGTGCGGATCGATGGCCGGGAGATTCGCACACTCACGAGCCAGTCGCTGCACCGGCAGATGGGCATGGTGCAGCAGCAGAATTTTCTCTTCAGCGGCACGCTGATGGAGAACATCCGCATGGCGCGGCCGGACGCGACGGATGACGACGTGCGGGCGGCGGCGGCGAAGCTCGACTGCTTGGATATCCTCGAGGCGCTGCCGCGTGGATTGCTGACCGAGGTCGGAGAGCGGGGCGCCGGACTTTCGGTGGGCCAGCGCCAGCTCGTGTGTTTCACCCGCGCGCTGCTGGCGGACCCGCGGATCCTCATTCTCGACGAGGCGACGAGCTCGATCGACGCGCTCACCGAGGCGCGCCTGCAGAAGGCCCTGCGCACGCTCCTCGTGGGTCGCACGAGCTTCGTGGTGGCACATCGCCTCAGCACCATCCGCAGCGCAGATCAGGTCCTCGTGCTGGACGATGGCCGCATCATCGAACGCGGCACGCACGACCAACTCCTGTCGTTGAAAGGCCACTACGCAGCGCTTTACCAACAGTTCGTGCAGATCGACGATCCCGGTTCAGGGAGGGGAAAAGCGGGCGCGTGAAGCCTTTCCCGGCAGGTGGTCAATCTGACACTTGCAAAAGTTTTCTCCTCTGAAAAACGGCGAGTTGCCGTCGAGAAATGCATTGCAATTCCCCGGCGCTGCCCTATGCCTTGGGTCCGATATGGCTAAACGCAAACCCAACGCTGCCTTCCTCAAACCGGTTCAGCCTGATGACGCCCTCGCGGCGGTTGTCGGTTCTAAACCCCTCCCTCGTACCGATCTCACCAAGAAGCTCTGGGACTACATCAAGAAGAATGGTCTCCAGGACAAGAAGGTGAGAACCCAGATCAATGCCGACGACAAGCTGAAGCCGGTCTTCAACGGCAAGAAGTCGGTCAGCATGTTCGAGATGACGAAGCTCGTCTCGGGCCACCTGAAGTAATTCTCGGTCGCTCTGACCTTTTGAACGCCGGCTCCCTCTTGGAGCCGGCGTTTTTTTGTGCCCTAGCGTGGGCTCTTGCCGGGGGCGGAGCCGACAAGCGTGACCTTGGCGCGGCCCTTGATGCCCTCGAACTCGATGAAGAAGGTACCGAGCAGTCCCGGCTTGATCCAGACGCGGCGCCGGGTCGCGTCGCGGGGGGCCTCGTACTCACCTTGGATGACGCGCCAGCGCTGTCCGTTGGTCAGCGTGAAGACCGTGCCCTCGCGCCATCCGGCGAACTCGCCGACGAGTTCGCTTTCGAGAGTGTCGTAGTCGATCTGGGTGCCGGGCTTCAGGCGAATGCGTTCGAGGAGGCTCTCCTTGCGCGCGGGCGCGGGTGTCGGTGTCGCCGCGGCGCCTGCGGCCGCTGCGGCGGCGAGACGCTCCGCAGTGGCCTTGGCCTCACGAACCACGCGCTCGGCCTCCGCCTCCGCGAGGCGGGCCGCTTCGCGGGCCCGCGCGAGTTCTCCGGATTCGTGCGCTCTGACCAATCGGTTCAGTTCCTGGAGTTCCGCCTCCGTCAGCTTCCCCAGACCAGCGCCGGAGAACTCGGCGGCGCTCAGCGCAGCGGAGAAAGGGGCAGGGCGGGGTGGTGGACCGGACTCGGCTCGTCCGATGGGGAGTCCGGCGAGAATGACGACGGCGTACGCCGCGAGACTGGGCCTGAACAGGTGTAGCGACCGGACGGAACGGTGGAAAAACATGGGGCGTGACCGTGGGCATTCAGTGGACCCCGCCTGGGATGATTCTGCAAGCCCGAGGCGCCGCGGCCCGGGCCCGCGCCTTCGGCATTTCCTGGCTTCTCCGGGCTTTTCTTTTCGGGAGGATTTTCCTTAGCTCTGCCTCACCCAACCCCGGCCGCCCGTTCGCAAGAAGGGGCAGTCGCGTCCAAACCCCAACCGTTTCGTCACTATGTTCTCCCTGCGCACCCCGCTCGGGCGGACGCTGGCATTTCTCGCCGCTGCGTTCTGCCTCCTTGCTCCGTCGGCTCACGCCCAATCCTCCGGCTCCATCGTTGGCCGCGTCTACAATCCGACCACCCAAGAATATGTCCGCGACGCCGAGGTCGAGGTCGAGGGCACGGCCCTCAAGACCAACACCGAGGTCGGTGGCCTCTTCCAGCTCTTCAACGTGCCCGCCGGCGAGGTCCGGATGGTGGTCCGTTACTCGGGCTACACGACCCAGACGCTGACGGTCACCGTCGGCGCGGGCCAGACGGCCACCCGGGACGTGGAGCTTGTTCCCGTGCGGACTCCGGCGAGGGGCGCGGCAGCCGGCGAGGCCGTCGAACTCACCGCCTTCGTCGTTTCCAGCGAGCGCGAGGGCAACGCCAAGGCCATCATGAACCAGAAGAAGAGCATGAACGTCACCACCTCGGTGGCGTCCGACATCTTCGGCGACGTGACGGATGGCAACGTCGGTGAGTTTCTGAAGTACCTGCCCGGCGTGGACCTCGACTACGTCGAGTCCGAGACCCGCGGCCCGCGCCTCGGCGGCATGGACGCACAGTACGTCGGCGTCTCCTTCGACGGAGTGAAACTGGCGAGCGCCGATGCCAACCGCACCGGCACGCTCGGTCGCGCGACCAGCTTCGAGGCCTTCTCGATCAGCAGCATCGAGTCGATCGAGATCAACCTGACGGCCAGCTCCGACCAAGACGCCGACGCGCCGGCCGGAACCATCGACATGAAGACCCGTCGCGCGTTCGAGCGCAAGGGTCGGCGCATCGCCTACAATTTCAGCCTCAACATGAACTCCGAGGAGTTCCACCTCAAGAAGACCCCCGGTCCTGGCGGCCGCGAAGAGTACAAGGCACGGCCCAACTACAGCCTCGAGTATTCCGACGTGTTCTTCAACCAGCGCCTCGGTATCGTCGCCAGCTTCAACCGCGTCGATTCGTACACCGAGCAGTACCGCCACAACCTGACCTTCAACCGCACGCCGACCGCGACGGACACGCGACCGCTGGTCATCACCCAGCTGAACTTCAAGGACGGCAACAAGAACATCGCGAAGGACACCTACACGCTGACGGCGGACTTCAAGGCCACGCCGCATCTGGTGCTTTCGAACACGCTCATCTACAACTTCGCTCTCGGTCAGTTCTTCAACCGCAACCTGACCTTCGACGCCGCGACGAACAACACCGCAAACAACACCGGTCGCCAGTTCTCCGTCGGTGACCTGCTCCAAGTGCGGACCAACGGCCTCGCCGCGAACACCTCGCGCAATGCCACGATCAGCAACGGCGACGCTAGCAAGCAGACGCACACGATCACCCTCGCGCCGCGGTTCGAGTACAAGCGCGGTGCGTGGACCGTGGATGGCGCCGCCACCTACTCCCGTTCCTTCAACAACTACGAGGCTCTCGAGCAGGGCCACGTCCGATCGGCCAACGTGAACAGCATTCGCAGCGACTGGGTCGCCACGCGCTCCAGCCTCCAGTCCCATGAGTGGACGGTGCAGCAGTTGAACGGCCCGGATTGGTTCGACCTCGCGAACTACACCAATCCGCGCATCACGAACGAGGGCCGCTATGCGCGCACCGAGATCTACAGCGCGATGGTCAATGCGAAGTGGGTGCTCCCGATTTCCCTCCCCACCACCTTGAAGGTGGGTGCCAAATGGACCGAGGAGAGCCGGAAGAACGGCAACGAGACGTCCTACTACACGTGGCAGTACATCGGCCCGGGCGGCGGCACGACCGGCAACTGGGCGGCCTTCCCGAACCGTAATCTCTTCTCCACGGGGTCGACCAACATCATCACGACTAAGAATGCGGCGGGCGAGATCAAGACGATGCCCATGATCGACCCGAACGGGATCGCGGATCTCTTCCGCAGCAATCCGGAGTACTTCGTCAACAACGCGACGCCGGACAATTACTACAACGCGTTCATCGGTCCCCGCCGCGACATTCTGCAGACCGTGAATGCGGGCTACGGCTTGGCCGATTTCCGGCCGCTGCCCCGACTGCAGATCCGCGCCGGCGTGCGCTGGGAGGGAACGCAGAACGACGCGCGCGAGTACGATCCGGTCTCACGGACCGCCATGCTCGCCGCCGGCTATGCGCTGAACAGCTCGGGTCGCGCCACCACCATCCCTGGCCTGCAGTACCAGTTCTTCAGCAAGCCGGAGATCACGCGCACGAAGAAGTATGACAACCTCTTCCCCATGGTCGCCCTGAAGTACGACCTGCGCGAGAACCTCCAGCTCCACGTCAGCGCGAACAAGGCCATCTCCCGCCCGCCGATCGACGAGCTCACCGGTGCGTGGATCATCAACGACGACGCGCTGCTGATCACGTCACCGAACCCGAACCTGCTGCCGGAGTACTCCAAGAACTACGTCGGTCGTCTCGCCTACTACTTCGAGCCGGCCGGCCAGCTCACCGTCACGGTGCGCCAGAACGACATCGAGAATCTGCGTTCGAATCGCCGCGGCACCTCCGATGAGTTCGGCTTGGGCGACGATCCGATCTACTCAAGCTACGAGTTCGTGGCGCCGTTCAACGTGCCGAAACCGGTTCGTTTCCGCGGCCTCGAGGTTGGCTATTCGCAGTCGCTCTCCTTCCTTCCGGATCCGTTCCGCGGCTTCACCGTCAATTCGTCCTACTCGCGCACCTACGCCGATCAGCGCCGCGAACGCATCGCGCCGCACCGGGTGACGATGAGCCTGGGCTACCGCTACAAGCGTTTCTCGACCCGCGTCGGTGTGATCTGGCACGCCGACACGCCATGGGACACCGTGTACGGCCGCTACAAGCTGCACACGACGAAGTACGACTTGGGTGGCGAATACCGCCTCAACTCCCGGGTATCCTTGTTCTTCCAGGGTCGTAACATCTTCAATGATTCGCAGCGTTGGTACGAGAGCCCATTGGTCGAGGGCGAGGCCGGTGCGCTCCGCATCCTCGAGAACTACGGCGCAAACTGGAATTTCGGCGTTAAGGGTATGTTCTAAGCGTCCGGGCACGTCACCGGCCGGTCACGTTGTGCGCCGGCCGGTGACTCCGCGCTTGCCAAGGAATTTGCGTCGGGGTCAGGGTGTCGGCCCGTTTTTCGTATGGCCGGCCGTCTCACCGCCCTCCTCGATCCTTCCCGCATCCTCCTGCACGTGCAGGCGGCTAAGCGTACCGTGGCCATCCACGAGGTGGCACGTCTGCTGGAAGGGCATCCGGAGGTGGAGAATTTCCAAGGGTTCTACCAGGAATTGCTCGCGCGGGAACGGCTGGATACGACCTACCTCGGAAACCAGGTCGCCCTGCCGCACGCCCGGACCGAGCATGTCCACTCCATCGTCCTTGCGGTCGGTCGCAGCGATGGGGGGATCTTGTTCGAGAACTGCAATCAAACGGTGCGCCTACTATTCGTGCTCGGTACGCCGAAGTCCAACCCGGGCGACTACCTGCAGGTGGTCAGCGCGCTCTGCCGCCTGCTGAAGGAGGCGTCCACGCGCGAGGCCTTGATGGCGGCTGCCACCGCCGAGGACTTCATCGCGGTGGTCCGGCGTTTCGAGGAAGGTACGCTTTAGTCCGGATAATCCGGCCGCAGCTGCGGCCTGCCGTCACTTGGCTGGGCGGCGTCAGCCTTTCGGCGGTCCCTCAGTAGTGCGGCGGGCGTTCGTCGCCGGCCGACGGCAGGGTTTCGGTTGGAGCGGAGGACTCAGCGCGCTCCCGCAGGCGCAGGCATTCGCGGCGCACGAGGTCCAGGGCCTCGCTCAGCTCGAGCATGGCCTTGTCCTGCTTGGTGACATGGTGCTCAAGCCAGGCAATGCGTTCCTCGAGGCGTTCGATGCGGGGGTCAGACATGGCGAAGGGGAATGCCGACCGTTTGACGATCGCAGGAATTTCGGCTCGAGGCGAGCCTGCGCGGCGGGACGACCAGCATGGGGCGTTTAGTCCGCGAGGAGCGCCGCGAGGGCGGCAGGGTTCGTGACCGGGGCGCGGCACGCGAAGTCGTCGCAGACGTACGCCGTCGCACGTCCGGAGTCGGTTCGCATGCCTGCCATCCAGGGGGCGCGCTCGGCAAGCCACGCGTCGTCGGCATGACCCGTGAGCGCAAGGATCGTCCGGGCGCGTCCCGGTGCCGTCCGCGCGGTGGCGACGAGCGCTGCCGTCTCCGGCGCAGTCGCGGCGCCTGCGATCACCACCTGACGGGGTCGGCTGAGGGCTTGGTCGATCGCGACGAGCATGGCGGGCAGGGCCTGCGGGTACTCGGTCCAGCGCGTGGCGAAGGCCGCCAGCGTCCTCCGGGCGCGTTCCCGCCGTGATTCGTCGTGCAGGTAGTCGGCCAAGCGGAGCGCGGTGCGGGCCGCGACGGAGCTGGGGGCGGGCTCGGCGCCGTCGTAGTCCTCCTTGAGCCGGAGGATCAGATGCGGGTCGTCCCCAGGGGCTGAAAAGTAGCCGCCGCCTGCCTCGTCCCAGAACCGTGCGTCGAGTTCAGTTTGGAGTGCGTCGGCCCACCGCAGCCACGGAAGTGCGAGCGTGGCTTCGTACAGGTCCAGCAGGCCATCGATCAGGCACGCGTAATCCTCGGCGAAGGCTTCGGCCGTCCCTCGCGAGGTGCCAAAGGCCCGGTGGAGGCGTCCGGTCGTCGGGTGCACGAGTTCGCGCTGGATGAAGCGCGCCGCCGCCTCGGCGGCGTCGCGGTAGGGGGTCGGTCCCTCGCGGCCGGCCTCCAGCGCGAGATGGGCCCGGGCCAGCGCAGAAATCATCAGGCCGTTCCACGCGGTGATGATCTTGTGATCGAGGTGGGGCCGGGGGCGGCGGGCCCGCGCGTCACGGAGGCGCTCCAGCAGGGTGAGGAGTCGGTCGTTGGCCTCCTCCACCGTGAGTTGCGCGGTCTTCGCGGTGGCGGCGAGCGATTGCACCTGGGCGAGGATGTTGCGTCCGGCGAGTTCGCCCTGCGGGTCCAACTCTGGCGGCACGTTACCTTGGGCGCGGACGCCGAAGTGGGCGGTCGCGAGTGCGGCGTCCTCGGCGGTGAGTACGTCGGCCAGCTCCTCCGCAGTCCACACGTAGAAGGCGCCCTCTGCGTGCTCCTGGTTCCCCGCGCGTTGGCTGTCGGCGTCCTCGGCTGACGCGAACCCGCCTCCCGGCTGGCGCAGATCGCGCAGGGCGTAGTCGAGGATGTCGCGGGTGAGCCACGCGTAGCGCTCGTCGTTTGTCGCGCCGTATGCCTCGAGGCAGTTCACGGTGATCTGCGCCTGGTCGTAGAGCATCTTCTCGAAGTGCGGGCAGAACCAGCGCGCGTCGACCGAGTAGCGATGGAAGCCGCCGCCGACGTGGTCGTGGATGCCGCCCCGCGCCATGCCGCGCAGCGTCGTTGTGACCATGCGGAGGGCTTCATCGCCCTCGGCTGATCCCGGTCCCTGCAGGCGGGCGCAGCGGATCAAGAACGACAGCACGGAGGCGCGCGGGAACTTCGGGGCCCCGCCGAAGCCGCCGACCTGGGCGTCGAACGATTCCGAGAAGTACTGGTACCCGCGCTCGAAGGCGCCTTGGGCGGCTTCGAGCAAGGCTTCCGCCGAGTCTGCGGCCGGCGGGGTGGAGGGGGTGGCGGGCTGGAGGGCGGCGATGACGCGATCGCCCTCGGCGATCAGTTGCGCGCGCTGGGCGGGATCCTTCCAGGCGCCGGCGATGGCGCGGAGGAGCGACGGGAAGCCGGCTCGTCCGCCGCGATCGGCCGGTGGGAAGTACGTGCCACCGTAAAACGGCTTCCGGTCCGGGGTGAGCCAGACGCTGAGGGGCCAACCGCCGTGGCCGGTGAGGGCCTGGACGTAGGTCATGTAGACTTGGTCGACGTCCGGACGCTCCTCGCGGTCGACTTTGATCGCGATGAAGTCGGCGTTCAGCAGCGCCGCGATGTCTTCGTCCTCGAAGGACTCATGGGCCATCACGTGGCACCAGTGGCACGTCGAGTAGCCGATGCTGAGGAAGATCGGCTTGTTCTCGGCCCGGGCCTGTGCGAAGGCGGCCTCGTCCCATTCCTGCCAGTCGACCGGGTTTTCCGCGTGCTGCTGGAGGTAGGGCGATTGGGCGTGCTGAAGGCGATTGGCCATCGCCTACAAAGGTGCAGAATCCGGCAAAAGGAAAGCGCGGCCCCGGGGAATCCGGAGGCCGCGCGGGGGAACTGGGGAACGAGGAGGTTCTCCTCGCGGGAGGTGCGGTGGGCGGCGGGAGCGATTACTGACCGAGCACCCAGGAGAAGATGAGCGGGGCCACGATGGTGGCGTCGCTCTCGACGATGAACTTCGGGGTCTTGGAGCCGAGCTTGCCCCAGGTGATCTTCTCGTTCGGGACGGCGCCGGAGTAGCTGCCGTAGCTGGTGGTGGAGTCGCTGATCTGGGCGAAGTAGCCCCAGAGCGGCACGTTGGTGCGTTGGAGATCCTGATGCAGCATCGGCACGACGCAGATCGGGAAGTCGCCGGCGATGCCGCCGCCGATCTGGAAGAAGCCGATCGAGCCTTCGCCGTTGCGCAGCGTGCGCGCCGTGCCGGTGTACCACTCCGCCAGCCACATCATGTACTCGATGCCGGTGCGGACCGTGTGGACGTTCTTCACGTCGCCGCTGATCACGTGGCCGGCGTACATGTTGCCGAGCGTGGCATCTTCCCAGCCCGGGACGATGATCGGCAGATTGCGTTCGGCGGCGGCGACCATCCACGAGTGCTTCGGGTCGATCTGGTAGCTCTTCTTGAGCTTTCCGGAACGCAGTACCTTGTACATGAACTCGTGCGGGAAGAAACGCTGGCCCGCGCGGTCGGCGGCGACCCACTCTTCGAGGACGGCGGCCTCGATCCGGCGCATCGCCTCGTGCTCGGGGATGCAGGTATCGGTGACCCGGTTCATGTGCCGGTCGAGCAGCGCCTGTTCGTCCTCGGTGGTGAGGTGGCGGTAATGCGGGACGCGCTCGTAGTAGTCGTGCGCGACGAGATTGAAGATATCCTCCTCAAGGTTGGCGCCGGTGCAGACGATGGCGTGCACTTTGTCGCGGCGGATCATCTCGGCGAGCGAGATGCCGAGCTCGGCGGTGGACATCGCGCCGGCGAGCGTGACGAGCATCTTGCCCCCGGCCTTGAGGTGGGCCTCGTAGCCCTTGGCCGTATCGACCAAGGCGGCGGCGTTGAAGTGGCGGTAGTTCCGGGCGATGAATTGGGACACCGGGCCCTTCTTGCTCGCGAGGGCGGCGTTTTCATCTTCGGGGCGGCGGGTCTTGCGCTTGGAGGCCATAGGAGGCGAAGCGTGAAAAGCCGCCGCACTTCGGGCGACAAAAAAGCGCGCGTCCACCGCGGGGCTCCGGGATTGCGCCCCGGAAGGGGGCGGCCATTGTCGTGCCCTCCCGGGATTTGATCCTGTCCCCGTTGGCATGCTCTGCCGCGCTGGCGGGTCGGCACCGGGTTGCCGCCTCCATGTTCGCCGCCGTCCTGACCACCGTCTTTTTTTCGCTCTCCGCGATCTTCGCCGCGCGGAGCGTGCGGGCCGTGGGCGCGACCCATGCGAATCTCGGAAGGCTGGCCTTTGCGGCGGTGGCGCTTGGGATTATCGCGCACGGATGGGGCGGCGGGCTCGGCGGGTCGGGCCGCGAGTGGCTGGCGTGGAGTGGCGTGGTGGGGATGGGCCTCGGCGACTTGGCGGTGTTCGCGGCCCTGCCGCGGCTGGGGACGCGCCTGACGGTTCTGATGACCCAGTGCCTGGCGGCCCCCCTCGCCGGCATTGCGGAATACCTTTGGCTGGGAACGACCCTGTCGATGGCCCAGGTCGCCTGGGGCAGCGTCATCCTGGTGGGCGTCGGCCTTGCTTTACGTCCGGGGCCGGACGAATCGGGTGGGGTGGTGCGGGTGGGGTGGCTGGGCCTTCTTTACGGCCTCGGAGCGGCAGCGGGGCAGGGTTTCGGGGCGGTTCTCAGCCGCAAGGCGCGGGAGGTGGCGGAGCAAGCGGGCGAGGTTACGGACGGCTTCACGGCCGCCTACCAGCGGATCCTCGGCGGCCTCGTGATCACCCTCGCGTTCTTCGCCTTGCGCGCGGTGTGGCGGCGGTGGGCCCGGCGCGGGGACGCCGCCCCGGAGACCGCGGTGCGGCCGCGGCCGCGCGATTACCTCTGGATCCCGGCCAACGCGCTCTGTGGAGCGGTCATTGGGGTCAGTTGCTACCAGTGGGCGCTGTTCACGACTCCCAGTGGCTTGGTGCTGCCGATCGTGGCGACCACGCCTTTGGTGATCGTCCCGTTGTCCTTCTGGATCGAGGGCGAGCGTCCCACGCGGCGGTCCCTGATCGGCGGGGTGGTGGCGGTGGCGGGGGCGGTGGCGCTCACCGTGGTCCGCTGAAACCGTCAGCCGACACAAAATCAGGCTGGGTTTTCGGCGCCAGCTGGCTTTGTCTTAGAGGTTCGCATGCTGACGATCGCTGATGTCGCCAAGTCCTACGGTACCCGGGAGCTTTTCTCGGAGGTTTCACTGTTCATTGCCCGGACGGACCGCTTCGGCTTGGTCGGGCCGAACGGCGCGGGCAAGTCGACCCTCTTCAACCTCATCCTCGGCGAGGAAAGTCCGGATGAAGGCACGATCTCCTGGGAGCGCGGCGCCGACTTCGGCTTCCTGCCGCAGGAAAGCGCCCCGGCGGGCGATGAGACCATCCTGCACATCGCGACCAGCGGGCGGAAACTCGAGCCGGAGAACGATGACGATTACGACATCGACTACACCCTCGAGCCGCGGGCGAAGAAGATCCTCGCTGGTCTGGGCTTTCGCGAATCTGACCACCTCAAGCTGGCGCGGACCTTCTCAGGCGGTTGGGTGATGCGCGCGCATCTGGCGCGCTTGCTCGTGAACGAGCCGGCGCTCCTGCTCCTCGACGAGCCGACCAACCACCTCGATCTCGAGGCGCTGCTGTGGTTCCAGGATTACCTGACGCGCTATCCCGGCGGGCTCGTCGTCATTTCCCATGATCGCGCGTTCCTCAATGCGCTGTGCAACGGCATCCTCGAGCTGCGGGCCGGGACCTTGCATCGGTACACGGGCAACTACGACGATTACGTGAAGGAGAAGGAGGACCGCAAAGCGCAGCAAGCGGCGGCCTTCAAGAACCAGCAGCGCGAGATCGCCCACCTCCAGAAGTTCGTCGACCGCTTCGGTGCCAAGGCCTCGCTGGCCTCCCGGGCCAAGTCGAAGGAGAAACAGATCGAGCGCCTCAAGGAGAACGCCATTGAGGAGCCGATGGAGGAGCTCAAGCGGATCAATTTCCGGTTTCCCCAGCCGCCGCGCTCCGGGCTGAAGGTCGTGACCCTCGAGCACGTGCAGCAGGCATACGGCGAACACGTCGTCTACCGCGACCTGAACTTCGTCGCCGAACGCGGCCAACGCATCGTGCTGGTCGGACCGAACGGTGCGGGCAAGTCGACGCTTCTGAAGATCCTCGGCGACGTTGTGCCGATCCAGGGCGGCGTCCGCGAGCTCGGCAGCAACGTCATCACGGGCTACTTCGCCCAGAATCGCCTCGATAACCTGAGCGCCGACGCGACGGTGTTCGAGAACGTGATGGAGCTGCGCACCGTCGAGAACCAGCTCACGGAGCAGCAGGTCCGCGCGATCCTCGGGGCGTTCCTCTTCCGCAAGGACGACGTGCACAAGAAGGTGTCCGTGCTGTCCGGCGGCGAAAAGTCCCGCCTTGCGCTCGCCCGGCTCCTCGTGCATCCGCCGAATCTGCTGCTGATGGACGAGCCGACCACCCACCTCGACATCGCGTCGATCGATGCGCTGGTCGGCGCGTTGAAGGCCTACGAAGGCACGCTAGTCTTCATTTCCCACGACGTGTACTTCATCCGCTCGCTGGCGGAGACCGTGTTGCACGTGAACGCCGGTCGCCTGACGCCGTACGCCGGGAACTACGATTACTACCTGGAGAAGTCCCGGGCCTCGAATGAGCGCGCGGCGCTGACCGCCGGCTTCACCGATGCCCGGCCGCCGCAGCGTGCGGCTGCCGTCACGCCGGCGCCCGTTCCGGCGGCCGCGGCTCCCGCCCGCAAGCCTGATCGGAATGAGATCAAGCGCTTGCGGACCGAAGTTGGCAAACTCGAGGAAGCCGTCGCGGCCCTGGAAAAGAAGCAGGCGGACCTGACCGCCGCGCTCGAGGCCCCGGAGACCTACACGACTCCGGGTCGTCCCCAGCATCTGAACCGCGAGCTATCGGTGATCGTGGACCAGCTGGCTACGGCCACGGAAGCGTGGGAGCGGGCAGCGAGCCGATTGGCGGAACTGGAGGCCAGTTAGGCGGTCTGGTGTTCCGGCAGCGGCCCGGACCAGGCCTCAACACCTTCGCCCGGAGCCCCGCGCGTCGAGCCTCACCCGCTTTCAACGGTGCCTTCACGCCACGTTCACGGAGAGTCGGCTATCTTGCCGTCTTACCGCGCGCATCGCGTTTGCACTCCACGCCCATGTCTTCTTTTGTTAGGCGCCTAACCATTCTCCCGTATCCTGAGTTTCCGTGATCCACGTCCGACCCACGACCTATCCCTCGCGCGACCGTTGCGCTCCGTCGTCCCGACGGGGTTCATGGGTGGCTCGTGCGGTGGCGGGCATTGGACTCCTCGTCGGGTGCGGCACCGGCGCAGCGGCGCCGGCAACGCAGTCGCTCCGCTGGGAGGATAATGCGTGGCCGTTCTGGGTGGGGCAGTGGCGGATGGATACCTCGACCGGACCGTCGCCGGAGCTTGAATCGTGGACGGCGGCGGGTCCACTGGCCTACCATCGTAGTGCGGGGGACGGTCGGCCGGAGGTCGCCGGGGTGCGTCCCCTGTGGATCGAGCAGCGGCGGGACGGTGGCACGGCGCGGAGCACGTGGGTACTGCACCCCCTGCTGAGCACCCGCCGGGAGCGTGACGGGGTGGAGGCGGGCAGCGTCTTTGAGTTGGTGAAGTGGCAGACCGTCCCCGCTGACGGATCGGGCAGTGGGGTGAAGGGCGTGGGCGCGACGCCGGAGCCGTGGCGTGCGTTGGATGTCTGGCCGTTCTATTTTTCGCGGGCGACGGGTGATGCCGCCACCTCCTATCAGGCTTGGTTCCCGCTGGGCGGCACGCTGGTGAACCGTTTCGGGCAGGATCGTCTTTCCTGGGTTCTCTTCCCGCTCTATGCGCGCGCCGAGAAGCGGGGGGCGGTCACGACGGCGGTCCCATGGCCCATCGTGCGCTGGAGCGAGGGCGGCGGGCAGTCCGGTTTCGCGCTCTGGCCGCTCTACGGTGAGACCCGCCGCGTGGATGGCGGGAGCGAGCGCTATGCGCTGTGGCCGCTGCTGTACCGCCGTGAGGCGCGGGTGGAGGGCGACGCGGACAACCGAGAGGTGAGCCGCGGGTTCCTGCCGTTCTATGCCTCGGACGACGCTCCGGGCTATCGCTCCGAGACCTGGCTCTGGCCGTTCTTCGGCTACGTCGAGCGCTCGAAGCCGTATCAGTATCGGGCGAATAACTACTTATGGCCGCTCTGGGTCCAGGGTCGGGGCGATGAGCGGTTCGTGAACCGATGGGCCCCGTTCTATTCCCACTCGGTGATCAAGGGTACGGAAAAGCGCTGGGTGCTCTGGCCGCTATGGCGGCGCCAGCGCTGGCCGGATGGAGCGATCGAGCAGACGCGGACGCAGGTGCTCTTCGCGGTCTATCACGACACGGTGCAGCGGAGCCGGACCGCTCCCTCGGTCGCGCCGGCGCGGAAACGTCACCTTTGGCCGCTGTTTTCGGAATGGGATAATGGCGCCGGTCGGCGGCAGGTGCAGGTGCTGAGCCCGTTCGAGGTCCTCCTGCCCCACAGCGAGGAGGTGCGGCAGGCGTGGTCACCCCTCTTTTCGATCTATCGCTATGATCGCCATGCGGATGGGGGCTCGCGGCATTCGGTGCTCTGGGATGGAGTGACCTACCGGAGCGCTCCGGACGCACGGGAGCGGGAGTGGCATGTCGGTCCGCTCCTTGGCTTCGCCTCGCGCCCGGAGGCCGCGCGCCTCGCGCTGTTTCGCGGTCTGCTGGGCTTGAAGCGCGGCCCCGTCGGCTCAGGCTGGCGGGTGTTCGTCGGCGACTTCAAGCCCGCCGGCGCACCCTCTTCTTCCCAGCCATGAACCGTATCAACGAGGTCTTTGAAGCGTTTGGCAGCGCCCTTATCTTGGCGTGGCGCGCCTTCCGCTCCCTGCCGTCGGCCCCGCGCATCCTCCGTCGCGTTTCCGAGCAGGGGTACCTGGCTGGCTACACCACGCTGCCGATCGTGGCCATCCTGCTGTTCTTCATCGGCGCGGTGCTGGCGCTGCAGGCGGGCAACACCCTGCGCGACTTCGGTGCGAAGCAGCTCATCGGCACGCTCGTCGGCGAATCCATCGCCCGCGAACTGGGACCCGTCATGGTGGCCATCCTGCTGGCCGGACGCGTGGGCTCGGCGGTGACGGCGGAACTGGCGTCCATGCGGGTGTCTGGGGAGATCGATGCGCTGGTCACGATGAACATTCCGCCGGAGCGGATGCTCGTGCTGCCTCGTCTGCTGGCCGTCCTGCTGATCACGCCGGTGCTCACGATCATCGGAAACATCATCGGCTGGTTCGGCGGCGCGATCGTCTGCGCCGGGGTCAGCACGATCGGGGTCGAGCCGGAGATGTACTTCCAGGCGTTGAAGCAGTACCTGACCGTGCAGGACATCATGGATGGCCTGATCAAGGCGGAGATCTTCGGCTTCGTGGTCATGCTCATCGCGTGCTCCACCGGGCTGCGCACACGCGGAGGGCCGCGCGAAATCGGCTTCGCCGTCACCAAGTCCGTGGTGTTCTCGCTCATCGCGATCCTCACGCTCGACTACTTCATCACCAAGGCGCTCGACTGACCATGGCTTCGCTCCGCCTTAAATCGTTCTCCCCGCCGGTCCGCGACGATCGTAGTCCGGTCCGGATCAGCGTCTCCGGGCTCAGCAAGAGCTATGGTGCGCAGGGCGTTTTGCACGATATCTCCCTTGAGGTGAAACCGGGCGAGATCTTCGTCATCATGGGCCCGAGCGGTTCCGGCAAGAGCGTGTTGATGCGGCACATCGCCGGGCTGGAGCTGCCGTCCGCCGGGACGGTCGCGATCAACGGCCAGGATCCGAGCCTGCCGGAAACGCGGGACCGTTTCGCGCTCGCCCTCGTGTTCCAGAGCGGCGCGCTGTTCAACTCGCTCAGCGTCTACGAGAACCT
The DNA here is from genome assembly GCA_903862595.1 of uncultured Opitutaceae bacterium. Taxonomy (GTDB): domain Bacteria; phylum Verrucomicrobiota; class Verrucomicrobiia; order Opitutales; family Opitutaceae; genus UBA6669. The sequence goes on from CAIOYO010000157.1 coordinate 37,108, forward strand.
CGCCCTCTATCCTTTGGAGCACCGTCTCTGCCCAAAGCCGGAGATCCGCGAGCGCGTGATGCGCGCGCTGCGCATCCTCTCGATCGAGAATGCCGTGCACAAGCTGCCCGCCGAGCTGTCCGGCGGCATGAAGAAGCGCGTCGCCATCGCCCGCGCCCTCGTCATGGAGCCGCAGGTCATTCTCTACGACGAACCGACCAGCGAGCTCGACCCGGTGATGGCCGCCACCATCGCGGAGATCATCGCGACGCTGAAGGAGCAGTTCAGCGTGACGTCGGTCGTGGTCTCGCATGACCGCGACTTGGCCTTTGCCATCGCCGACCGGATCGCCGTGCTGCACCAAGGCCGGCTGATCGCCGTCCAGACGCCGGCGGAGCTGCGCGAGAACCGCGATCCAATCATCCGCGAATTCCTCCAACCGGCGATCAATCTCCAGGAACCCCGTTTCAAGAAACTCGAAGCCAACCATGACTAACGCGCAAATGTCGGCCCGCGTGGGCCTGTTCTTCCTACTCGGAGTCGCCCTCATCTGGGTCACGTTCGAGGCGCTCAGCTCCGGCAAGGTCCGTCGCGACCGGGGCTACCGGCTCATCGCCCACTTCTCCAACGTCAAGGAACTGAAGGGCGGCGACGAGGTCCGCATGGCCGGCGTCAAGGTCGGCTCAGTGGCCGAGACGCGCCTCGCCAACCGCCGCGCCGAGGTGGTCCTGCTCATCAATTCCGACGTGAAGGTCGCGCGCGACGCCGTCGCCACGATCGGCATGGCCGGTCTGCTCGGCGCGAACTACGTGTCGCTCGATCTTGGTACGGAGGCGGCGGGAACGCTGCAGCCCGAGAACCAAATCGTCACCGCTGATACCCCCGACCTCAACGCGGTCATCTCCCAGCTCGGCGAGGTCAGCCGCAAGATCGATACGGCCCTTTCCCAATTCACCGGGGCCATGGGCTCCGCGGGTGGTTCCGGTCTGCTCGGGAAGATCGACCGATTGGTCGACGAGAACAGTGTGCGGATCGGTCAGATCACCACGGATCTCGGCGCGATCTCCAGCAAGGTGAACTCTGGCCAGGGCACCCTCGGGCGCTTGGTCAACGATCCGGCCGCCTACGACTCGTTGGTCGCCGCCCTCGGTGAGATCCGCGGCGCCGCCGCCGAGGCCAAGACTTTCATCGCGAGTTCCCAGGCGATCGTCGATGAGGTGAAGAGCGGTCGCGGCACGCTGGGTTCCCTGGTCTTCGACCAGCAGACGGGCGAGGACATCCGCGTCGTGGCCCGCAATCTGCGCTCGGTGTCCGACCGCCTCAGCAAGGGCGAGGGCACGCTCGGGCGCCTGTTGACGGACGATACGCTCTACCGTGACGCGCAGGGGGTGATGCGGAAGGTCGACCGGGCCGTCGATGGCCTCACCGACCAAGGCCCGATCACCGCCGTGGGCGTCGCCGCAAACGCGCTGTTCTGAGCCGCGCCTTCGCTCGGCCAGCCATGGTCCGTCGGCGGACTCAGTTCGCCGGCTTGACCTCTTCCAGCCACCAGCCGTCCGGCTTGCGCACGAGCAGGCCGGTGATGGCTTGATCCTTCTGCGCCGCCGCCAAGGTCGGGGCGTCGACCTTCAGGAGCATGGTCATGGCGCGCATGACGCCGGGGATCTCCTCGTGCTTCACGATGAGCGCACTGCGGTCGGCCCGGATGTCGAGCACCACGCCCTTCAGCGGGTGCCGAGCCGGTGCCTTGGCGGGGGCGGAACCTGCTGCAGGAGGCGTGGCATCACTCGCTGCGGACGCGGAGACGGGGCCGGAGGCGAGCGCCAGCAGAGCGGCGAGCGCGACGGCGGCCGGAAGCTTACAGCTGACAGCATGGAAGTCGGAGCGTTGGAACAGCGGTTTCATGGGAGAGGATTCGAGGTGATCGGGGGAAGTTCGGGGAAAAGGGTGGGCGCGGCGGGGAGGCACGTGGGCGAACTCGGATCTGAGCGAGCGAAGATGGAACGGTGGGAAGGAGGATTGCCGGGGACTGCGAACGACGGGCGGCGACAGTAGCAGCCAGGGCAGTTTATGACCGCTTGAGGCGCGCCGCCACATCGGCAGGCGCCCACTGCGAGCCGTCGATCCGGTGCACGATCCGGCCATCGCGGTCGATCACGAGGGTGGCGAGCGTGTGCTTGAAGAGGTTTTCGCCCGGCTCCACGAGCACCCCGAACTGCAGCAGCAGGTCGCGGATCGCGGTCTCCGGACCCGTGAGGAACGAGAAGTTCTTCGAGTCGATGCCGTAGCCCGCCGCATACGAGCGCAGGATCGCGGGGGTGTCGTGCGTGGGGTCGAGCGTGACCGACACGAGTTCGACGTCGGGAATCGACTGCTCCCGCACCATGCGCTGGAGCTGCGCCATCTTTGTCGTCGCCGCCGGGCACATCGTGGCGATGGGGCAACGGGTGAAGATGAAGTTCAGGACCACGCGGCGCCCGCGGAAGCGTTCGAATGAAACGAGTTCACCCTCCTGGTTGAAGAGGGTGAAGCGGGGCGCGTTTTCTCCGACTTCACGGTGCACGGCCCGACCGCGGATCTGGGTCTCCTGGCGCAGCTCCGCCGCCGCCGCCGCGATCACACGCTCCTTGTCGGCATCGATGATGCGGATCCGATCCAGCTGCAGATCACCCGGCGCGGGCTGAATCATCCGGCCAGTGATGCGCTGGCCTTCCTTGAACAGGCTGAAGTCCGCCGCTCCGATCCCGAACTCCATCGTCATCTCCGGCATATACCCGGGGATCTCCTCATGATGCACGAGCAGCGTGCGACGCTCGGGGGAAAGTCCGACGATCTCACCTTTCAGGTCGTGTTCCTCGAACGCGAGCGGGTCCTTGGGCTTTTCCGCCGTCGCGGTGGGTGCAGCCGACCGGCTGCAGCCGGTGAGCGATGCAGTCAGGGCGAGGGCCGCGGCCAAGGTAGCAACGGTGGAGGTAAAGATGCGGAGACGGGTCATGACGTTGAACGGGAATTTCGGAGGCTTCAGGACTTGCTGGCTTCGAGAGGTGCCGGAATGGACGGTTTGATCGGCGCGCGTGGGTCGATCCAGGTTCAGGCTTTCGGCGCCGGGGTCGGTGGACACAGCTCCCGAGTGGTTGGGGCGGTGGAGCGGGGCAGGGCCGGGAGTAATCCGGCGGCTGGGCTCAACTGGGTTGGATCCCACTCGCGCACGCGCACATGCGTCTCAGCGGGGTCTCCAGGCCCAACCTCGGTCCACGCCAACACCACGGTCCCCGAGGACCGCACCGCCGCCCGCGGGAAACCGCCGGCTCGCGCGGCCGAGACGTCGGCGAGCAACTCGGCGGCCGAAAGGCTCCCATCCCGGAAAATCCGCCGCGCGTACAGGCCGGTGGCCTGCCCTTCACGCTTCGATTCCAGCCAGAGGACGACCGATGTTCTGTCCGCGAGGGTGACGACCTCCACGCGTCCCAAGGGTTGGCCAAGGTCGATGGGCAGCGGTGCCCCGAAGGTGGCACCGCCGTCGTGCGAAAGCTTTGCCTGCACCTTGGCTTGCCCGTTCGCGAGGGTGAACCAGGCCACGCACACCGTGTGGCCCTGCGCATCTCCGGCGGGTCCGTTGACGGGACACGCCGCGATCTGCCAGCCGTCCTCATGCACGGGTTGCGGTGCGCTCCACGTCTCGTTCCCAAAGCGGGTACAGCAGTGATCCCGGATCTCCAGCGGCGTGCGTCCGCGGTAGAAGGCCAAAGTCTCGTCGCCGGGGAGGGCGACCAAGGAGGTCTGGCAGCAACTACACACGTCCGGGTCCACCACCCACTCCCGGACCGTGCTTCCGTCCGCGGCGAGGAGTCGTGACTTGAGTTGCATGGAGGCAGGTGTTGCGTCCCCCGGCTTCCACGTCGGTCGCGGACTCCGCGGAGCCCCGGCGGGGCGCGGTGGCTGGAGACTTTCGAGCCAGATCGCGAGGACGCGCCCCGAGGACATCGGCGCAAGGCTGACGAATTCATGACCCAGCGGCGAAGGCTGGGACCACGTCCGCCCGTCATCCACCGATCGCGCGACCCACCCATCGTAGCCCGTGCCGACCGACGCGTCGCGCCGCTCAAACCACTGCGCCCAGAGGGTGCCGTCGGTGCCGCGAATCAACGAGGGGAAATCCGCCCAGTTCTCCATCAGTCGTGGGGAGACCACGATCGCCCGCGGAGAGCTCCAAGTCTGGGCCGAGGGTTCCAGCAGCGAGAGCCAGACGGCGCGAGAGTCGGCCCGGTCTGCGGGTCCACACCAGGTCAAGTGAAGGCGTCCGTCGCGATCCGCGTGGAGATTGGCCTCCCCCGAGTCCGCGCCGGCCGGTGACACGAGCTCGCGCAGGTTCCCGGCTGCCTGAAGCCCTGGGATCACGGTTCCCATCAGGAGCGCGAGGCCCAAGGCGAAGCGGATGAGCGGGAAGGTCATGGTCATGCCCCCGCCATGCCCCTGCGCGGCGGAGTAGGGAAATCCTACGCGGCCGCGGTTTGCCTGCAAGTGGGCGGCTGCGGATCCGGTTCGCGCGGGTACCGCCCCCTCCCGACGCATCGCTCGCTCCGCCGCCAGCGTGGCCGTCCGCAGCCGCATCCGCGTCGGGTCGGTGGTTAGTCGCGGTCGGCGGGCGGACCGATCGACCGCTCGGCTGTGGCGGGCCGCGCCGCAGGTCTTGTTCCGGCATGAGCGGGGTGAGCGGGATCGGTGCATCGGGGTGGAGGGTGGGGGCGGGGGCGGCTTTTGAGTGCGGGGAGCCGTCGGGACGGCGGCTGGACCGGAGCGAGGTGGCGTAAGCCGCGCGGAGGCGCGAGTGGCTTCAGAACTCCACGCGGGTGCTCCACTCGACACTGCGTGGATCGGCGAGGCGGCGCATCGTTGTGCCGGCCACCGGCTCGTACTCCTCGTCGAGCAGGTTGCGGCCGCGGAGCGCGACGTGCCAGCGTCCCCAGGTCTGACTCACCGAGAGATCGAGCGTGGTGTAGCCGTCGGCGACGACGCTGTTGAGGTTGTTGGCGAAGCGATCGCCGACGTAGCGCGGGCCGCCGCTGATCACGAGTCCGCCGGGGAAGCGTCGCGACACGAAGACGTTGGCAACCCACTCCGGCACGTTCGGCGGTCGCTTCCCGGAGCGGGAAATGATGCCGCTGCCGAGCGCCTCGTTGAAGTCCACGAAGGCCGCGTCCGTGAACGCCGCATTAGCCTCGATCCGCCAGCCGTCGCTGGGGGTGAGCGCGACCGCCGCCTCGATGCCCTGCGAGGTTTGCGCCCCGATCTGCTGGCTGATGCGTTGACCCGTGGCGGGGTCCAACGTGGAGCTGAGAAGGTCCGTCTTCTCGATGTCGAAGAGCGCGAGCGTGAAATCGGCGCGTCCGCGGAGCAGGGACCCCTTCACCCCGGCCTCCCACTGTCGGCCCCCCTGGAGCGAGAAATTGGCCTGGGCGGCGCCGAAGCTGACCAGCTGGGTGACCGGCTCGGCGGCGGTGCTGTAGGCCGCGTACGCGTTGAGCGCCGGCGACACCTCGTAAACCATGCCGGCGCGTCCGGTCCACGGGCGGTACCGCTTGTGGAACGTCGAGAACGCGGTCGCGGGCGCGACGGTTGGATTGGCGAGTGTGTCGCGTTGGACATGGATCGCATCGCTGCGCAGGCCGGTGACGAGGCGCAGCTTCGGAGCGAGATCGAGGGTGTTTTCGACGAAGGCGGCGCCGGTCTCCAGGCGGATGCGGGCGGTTTTCTGGAAGCGCGCGGCGGGGCCGACGCCGACCTCGGGATTGAGCAGGCTGACGCTCGACAGTGTGGTGGGCACGCCGCCGGGCGTGCCGCCGCGGATCTGATCATTGCGTTCGACGCTGAATCCGGCGATCCACCGAGTCGGCCGGCCGGCGATTGCGCCGCGCCAGGCGAGGTCGGTGCGGTTGCCCGCGAGGACATCGTCGCGGTAGATGTGGACGAACGATGAACGCGCGACGAGACGCGTGACCGGATTCCAGGTGTTGGTTTCGAGGTTGCGCCATTTCAGGAGCTGGGTGGTGAGGTACGTCTCGCTGCGGAGATCGAGGCTCGGCGACAGTTGCAGCTCGGCGCGAAGACGCTGGAAGCTGTTCTCGGTGTCAGCGTAGTTATCGAGGATGTTGTAGTTAGTGCGCCGGGCCGCCGGATCGATCCGCGCATTGACCATGCGGTCGGTCGCGGCGTTGAAGGTCCGCACCTCGGGTTGGGCGTTTGCGACGGTCGCGTTGATCACGGAGTCGTAGATCACGGGAGATCCGTAGTAGCTCTCGACGGAGTCGGAGAGCCACGTCGTGAACCACGTCAGCGTGAGCTGTTCGGACGCCTTCCAGCGGAAAGCGGCGGAGGCGCCGAAGTAGTCCTGATGATTCCGATCCTGGTAGCCATCGGTCGTGTTGGAGCTCACGTCGACGCGGTAGGCGAGGGCGGGACCTGCGAGAGGGCCGCCGATCCCGGCGCCGAGCCGGTAGGATCCCCACGGCCCCACGCTGGCGGCGACCTCGCGACGGACCCGACCATCCGGGACCTTGGAGACGTAGTTCACGGCTCCCCCGACCGCGCCCTCGCCGAACATGAGGGAGGCGGGCCCCTTGAGGACCTCGATCCGGTCGAGCAGGAACGCGTCGATCGTGCGGGACGATTGGGAGGCGGTGTTCTGGCGGATGCCATCGCGGAGGACGGTCACATTGTTGCCGCCGAAGCCGCGGGTGGAGTAGGTCGGAATCGAGCCGAACTGCGTGCCGCCGGTCATGCCGACCGCCGCCTCCACGGCTTCGACGGCGGTGCGCAGGCCGCGGGCCTGCATGACCTCCTGGGTGATGACGGATACGCTCGCGGGGACCTCCCGGAGCGTGAGACCCAGTCGTGAGCCGGTGCCGACGGGGGCGTCGATCGGCAACGAGAACGTCTTTTCCTTTTCGGAAATGACATCGACGCGGTCGAGTTGGACGACGGGCTGCGCGACCGCGGCCATCGTGAACGTAAGAAAACTGAGCGGGAGAGCGAAACGGGAAGAGGAAAACATGGAAGGAGTTGTTTTAGGTGGCGGTGGGTCTCGTGCGCGTGGCGGTGCCAGCAGGGTGCGCGTGCGCGATGCGATGCGGCAGGGCGTGAGGCACGACGGTGGTCCGGCGGCTGCGCTCAATGCCTCCCTGACGTCAATGGTGCCGGCAGGGTGAGTCGCCATGCGACGCGCGCCCGCGCGGGGCGGGCGGATCGCGTGCAGGCAGCAACGTCCGGAGTCAGGACGCGGTGCGTCCCGGACGGAGCGCTGGCTTAGGCCAGCCGCGGCGGTGGGGTCGGCGGGGCGCTGCGGCGGGCACCGTCAGCGATCTGGTCCTCGGCGCGCCACGGCGCGACCGGGGGAGCGCTCAGTACGAAGAC